>NZ_JBSFEV010000023.1:0-47902 GCF_053594615.1 Streptomyces sp. NPDC001858 | reverse complement strand
CAGCGGAGGGTCGGCTGAGGCGCGGGCACTAAAGGCGGTGGATCGGCTGAGGCGCGATCGCCGACGGCGGAGGGGCCGGCTGAAGCGTTGCCGCTGGCGGCAGAGGGTCAGCTGAGGCGCGGGCGCGCGCGACGCAGAGTCGGCTCGGGCGCTGCCGCTGACGGCGGTGGATCGGGTGAGGTGAGCCCGCCGAGAGCGGTGGACCGGCTGAGCCGCGGTACGCCGACGGCGGAAGGGCCGGCTGAGGCGCCGACGCCGATCCCGGCGGGCGGCACACCAGGCGCTGACGGCATCCGGCGACTGGGGTGTCGTGGGGCGCGCGCAGTGTGCTCGTGCGCCCCGCCCCGCCCCGCCCGCCCCAACCGCAGCGCAACACAACGCAACGCAGCACCGCGCAGCCCAACACAGCCCCGCGCAGCGCAGCGCATGGCGTACCTCACATCGTCGACCTGGGGAATCTTGAAGGGCCCAGGGGAGCCGCATGGCATGCTCATGCTTAGTTACCTGCCGGTAGGAAACTGTCTGTCCGGCCGGTCCCTCCTGCTTTTCCATCCCCACCTCAGGACTGACCTTGCGCAGACGCACGAGGCACACGCGTGCCCTCATGCCCGCCTTAGCCGCATCCGCTCTCCTTCTCGCCGCGGGCTGCTCCTCCCCCTCCTCCCAGGCCGAACCCCCCTCCTCGTCGGCCGGCCGCCAGGCGGACGCGGAGACCTCCGCCTCCTCCGCCGACCGCTCGCTCGCGGTGGCGGCCGCACCCGCCGGCGGTGCCGCGACCGCCGCGGCCCGTCCCGGTGACGCAGACGGAGAAGCCCACCGAACGAAGCTCAGCGTCGACTCGTACGACAGCAAGACCGGTCGAGCCGTCATCTCATCCGACGCTTCCTCCCACGACTCCTCCACCACCGGCACTCCCTCCAACGACGCCACAGGCGGCGCGAGTTCCCCCGCGACGCCCTCTCCGACCGCGTCGGAGGCTCCGCACCGCACGGCCGTGGGCGATGTCATCGCCAGCGCGCCCGCCCCCGGTGCGCCGAACGGGCTCCTCGCCGAGGTCACGAAGGTGATCGGCGAGACCGCCGAGGGCACGGCGGTGCAGACCGAGCCCGCCCAGCTCAACGCCCTGCTCGGGGACGACACCGCCAAGGGCAGCGTGCCGGTCGACCCGGCCTCCTTCGACATCGACAAGCTGCTGCCCGACGTCGACGTCTCCTGGTCGCGGACGGGTGACGTCCACGTCGGTCCCGAGGGAGCGACGGTTCCGCTCGGCAGCCTGCGGCTCGACGTGCGCGCCGACCTGCCGACCGTCGGGAACGAGTCGGCCTCCGCCACCGCCTCGGTCTCCGGTTTTGTGCAGGTCGCCCCGCAGGTCGACTTCCGCTACGGCGGTGAGGGCGCCGACGTCGCGCCCGCCTCGGCCTACCTGGGCGTCTCCGGCGACTGGACCTCCGGCTGGTCCCTGGAGGGCCGCGCCGGCGCCTCGGCCAACCCGGTGCGGATCCCGTTCGCCACCCTGCACGCCGATCCGGTTCTCCAGGTCGGCCCCGTCCCCGTCGTGGTCAACCTCGACCTGACCTGCTACGTCGAGATCAGCGGCGACGGCAGGATCACCGTCGACGTGGAGCAGAGCCTCGAAGGCGACTTCAAGGCGGGCGGCACCTTCGGCCTGGGCCAGGGCTGGACGCCCGTCAGCGCCTCGGACATGAAGAGCACTCCGGTGCGCACGTCCGTCACCACCGCCGGCAGCGTCAAGGCGGCCCTGGGGGCCCAGGCCTCGGTCGGCCTGTACGGCAGCGTCGGGGTCGTCGCCGACCTGGCGCCCTATGTCCGCGGCGAGGGCACCGGCACGGTCACCGGCACCGACGACGTGTTCGAGGCCGACGGCTCATGGGCCGTCTACGGCGGTGTCGACCTCAGCGGCGTCCTGCGGCTGCAACTGAGCGTCTTCGGCACGCCCGTGTTCCAACGGGACATCCCGCTGGGCGCGCTGCACCGCGAGTGGAAGCTGGCGGGCGCAGGGACGCCCTGACGCGGCGCCCCGGCCTCAGGCTGCGCCGCCCGGTATCCATCCCTGGCGGCGCAGCACCGCGGACACGTCCGGCGCCTCGTAGTGCTCCCCCTTGAGGACCTTGCCGTCGGCGCGGCGGGCGATCTGGCCGTCGGGACCCAGCTTGGACATGTTGGCCCGGTGGATCTCGGCGAGCACCGCGTCGAGATCGATCCCGTGCACCAGAGCCGTGCCGTAGGCGACGTAGACGACATCGGCCAGCTCGTGCGCGAGCCGGTCCAGCGGGCCGCTCACCGACACCTCGGCGACCTCCGCGGCCTCCTCGGCGAGCAGCTCCCCGCGGTGCGCGGCGAGCCGGGAAGACACCTCCGTAGGCGTGTTGCGGGCGTCGAGCCCGAAGGCGCGGTGGAATTCACGGACCAGGTCGGCGGGCGAGGAACTCATGCACAGACTGTAACGACGACCACTGACACTACGGTCCTCGAACCGTTCCGCAGGCCGATCCGCGACCGGGGCCGCTGCGCTCTGCCCTGGTCAGCACCGCGTTCCGGCTGGCAGGATCGCGGCCATGTCCAAGGTGTTCTCCCGGATCGACAGGCGTCGTGCGCTGCAGGGCACGGCCGTCGGCGCCGTCGTCCTCGGGCTGCTGCTGTGGTGGCTGCTGCCGCTGGGCGAGGAGCCGCCGAGCGGTTCGATCACGTTCAGCACGGGCACGACGAGCGGCGTCTACTACGAGTACGGCAGCCGGCTGCGCGCGGAGCTCGCCGAGGACATGCCCGACCTGGATGTGAACCTGACGGCCAGCAACGGCTCGCAGGAGAACGTCGCGCGCGTGGCGACCGGCGACGCCGACTTCGCCATCGCCGCCGCCGACGCCGTGGAGGCCTACGAGGTGCAGCACCCGGGTTCGGCCGCCCGGCTGCGCGGGGTGGCCCGTCTGTACGACGACTACGTGCAGCTGGTGGTGCCCCGCGACTCGGACGTGCGGTCCGTCGCGGATCTGCGGGGCAGGACCGTGGCGACCGGGCTGCCGCGCTCGGGGGTGCGGCTGATCGCCGAGCGGGTGCTCAAGGCGGCCGGACTGGACCCGGTGAAGGACATCAAGGCCGAGTCGGAGGGCATCGACACCGGCCCCGAGCAGCTGAAGCAGGGCAAGATCGACGCGTTCTTCTGGTCCGGCGGGGTGCCGACGGCGGGGCTGGAGAAGCTGGCCGACAGCTTCACCTTCCGGTTCGTGCCGATCGGTCCCGACCTCGTCGCCAAGATGCACGACCTGGACGGTTCCACCGGCTACTACCGGGCCACGAACATGCCCGAGTCCGCCTACCCGACCATCCAGAACGGCTCGACCGTCGCGACGATAGCGGTGTCCAACCTGCTGATGACCCGCACGGACATGGCGCCCCGGCTCACCGAGTGGCTGACCCGGACCGTGATCAAGAGCCGCGACGGCATCGGCGCGCATGTGCACTCCGCGCAGCTGGTCGACCTGCGCACGGCCATCTACACCGACCCCCTCAAGCTGCACGAGGGCGCCCGGCGCTACTACCGCTCGGTCAAGCCGTAGCCCTCCCCGTCCCCGCCGCCGGTCCCGCTCCCCCGCTCCCCGCTCCCCGCTCCCCGCTCCCCGCTCCCCGCTCCCGCTACGACGCGGGCGACCTCGGCACCGACACCGTCGCCGTCAGCCCGCTGGGCTCATGGTGGTCGTACGTCAGGGAGCCGCCGGCCGCCGCGAGCAGCGCCCGGGAGATGGACAGGCCCAGGCCCGAGCCCTTGATGTTCTGGTGCCGGCCGCTGCGCCAGAAGCGGTCGCCCACGCGCGTGAGCTCCTCGTCGGTCAGCCCCGGACCGTTGTCGGTCACGACGATCGTCGTGGTCTCGCCGTCGGCCGCGACGGCGACCTCGACGCTCTCCCCCTGCGGAGTGAACTTCACCGCGTTGTCGATCACGGCGTCCAGCGCGCTGGACAGCGTCACCGGGTCGGCCCAGGCCGTGGTGGGCGGGCAGTCGCCCACCAGTCGGACGCCCTTGGCCTCGGCGGTGGGCGCCCAGGCGGCGACGCGCTCGGCGGCCAGCGCGCCGATGTCGGTGACCCGCAGATGCGCCTCGGCGTGCTCGGCCAGGGCCAGGTCGAGCAGGTCGTCCAGGACCTGGGCCAGGCGTTTGCCCTCGTTCTGGACGGAGGCGATCTCCTCGTTGCCCTCCGGCAGCTCGTAGCCCAGCAGTTCGATGCGCAGCAGCAGTGCGGCGAGCGGGTTGCGCAGTTGGTGCGAGGCGTCGGCGACGAAGGCGCGCTGCTGTTCCAGCACGTCCTCGACGTTGTCCGCCATCTCGTTGAACGACCGGGCCAGCCGTCGGAGTTCCGGCGGTCCGCCGGCCACCGCGACCCGGGACTTCAGCCGGCCGCTGGCGATCGAGTGGGTGGTGGTGTCCAGGACGCGCACGGGCTTGAGGACCCAGCCGGTGAGCCGCAGGGCGGCGCCGATGGCGAGCAGCATCGCGGCGACCTCGCCGGCGCCGATGATCAGCCAGCCGTGCAGGATCCTCGAACGCATCGGCCCGGTGGGCGAGTCGGTGACGACGACCGCGACGACGTCGCCGTCCCGGATGACCGGCGACGCCACGACGAGCCGGTTGCGCTGCCACGGCCACACCTGCTGGGGATCGTGGCTGCGACGGCTGAGCAGCGCCTCCTCGAACGCGTCCCGCACCTCACCCGATTCGGGGAGGTACCAGTCACGCGGAGCATGAGCCATGGGGGTGTCGGTGCCGTAGAAGACCCCGGCACGAATGCCGTAGACGTCGTAGTAGCTGTCGAGCTCGCGCCTGAGGGTCTCGCGTCGCTCGTTCGTGGACGCCGACGCGTCCTCGCCGGTGCTCGAAGAGAGGCTGACGAACTGGGCGAGCGCCGCGAAGCGCGCGGTGTCGTCGATGCGGTCGACGACCACGTTCTGCTGCTGGGCGCCCGCGACACTGACGGCCAGCGGCACCCCGAGGGCCAGCAGCACGGCGGCCAGCAGGACGATGAGCAACGGCAGCAGACGCTTGTGCAACGAGGATCCCCGCTACGCGGCCGGGGCGACGAGCCGGTAGCCGACGCCGCGCACGGTCTCGATCAGCGCGGGCATGCGCAGCTTGGCGCGCAGGGAGGCCACATGCACCTCCAGGGTGCGCCCGGTCCCCTCCCAGCTGGTGCGCCACACCTCGCTGATGATCTGCTCCCGGCGGAAGACGACCCCGGGGCGCTGGGCGAGCAGCGCCAGGAGGTCGAACTCCTTGCGGGTGAGCTGGACGACCGTGCCGTCCACTGTGACGCGCCGGGTGGGCAGCTCGATGTGCACGGCGCCCAGGCGCAGCGCGCTCTCCCCGCCGACGGCCTGGTCCTCGTGGACGGTGCGGCGGCTGACGGCGTGGATGCGGGCGAGCAGTTCCCCGGTGTCGTACGGCTTCACCACGTAGTCGTCGGCCCCCATGTTGAGGCCGTGGATGCGGGAGCGGACGTCGGAGCGGGCGGTCACCATGATCACGGGCGTGGCGGTGCGCTTGCGGATCTTGCCGCAGACCTCGTATCCGTCCTGGTCGGGCAGGCCCAGGTCGAGCAGCACGACCCCGAAGCCGGGGCCCTCCGGGACGAGCGCCTGGAGCGCTTCCTCGCCGCTACGCGCGTGCGTGACGTCGAAACCGTGCCGCTTGAGGACCGCGGACAGGGCAGCGGCGACATGGTTGTCGTCCTCGACGAGCAGCAGTCTCATCCCGGCCTCCTTCGGTTCATCGGGCATACGGTCTGACTCACTGAAACGGGCGTACGGTTCTCAGAGACGGAAAAAAACCCGGGCACGCGTGTGTGTGCATCATGGCAGTCACGCTGATGGACGAAGACGCAGTCAAGAGAGTTCCGGTTGCGCTCGCCTTCCGTTACTCGCCCGATACGCGCGCAGGTCACAAGTGCTACGACACGTGTCCGATTGCTATCGGATCGTGATGCTCAGATTCCCCTCAGATGTAATGACGCTGGTCGCGGCTGGTCACTACTGTCCTCCGAAACCGAGGAGGACGGAGCCCCCGAGCGATGACCGAAGTATCGGTGACCAAGCAAGACGCGGTCGCGAGCGGTGAACTGGTCGTCCTGAAGAGCGTCAACAAGCACTTCGGCGCGTTGCACGTTCTCCAGGACATCGACCTCACGATCAACCGCGGCGAGGTCGTCGTGGTCATCGGACCCTCCGGGTCCGGGAAGTCGACCCTGTGCCGCACCATCAACCGCCTGGAGACCATTGACGAGGGCGCGATCGCCATCGACGGAAAGCCGCTGCCCCAGGAGGGCAAGGCACTCGCCCGGCTGCGCGCCGACGTCGGCATGGTGTTCCAGTCGTTCAACCTGTTCGCGCACAAGACCGTTCTCGAGAACGTGATGCTCGGCCAGATCAAGGTCCGCAAGACGGACAAGAAGGCGGCCGAGGAGAAGGCCCGCGCCCTCCTCGACCGGGTCGGCGTGGGCACCCAGGCCGACAAGTACCCTGCGCAGCTCTCGGGCGGCCAGCAGCAGCGCGTCGCCATCGCGCGGGCGCTGGCGATGGACCCGAAGGTCATGCTCTTCGACGAGCCGACCTCGGCCCTGGACCCTGAGATGATCAACGAGGTCCTCGAGGTCATGCAGCAGCTGGCCCGGGACGGCATGACCATGATCGTCGTCACCCATGAGATGGGCTTCGCACGATCGGCTGCAAATCGCGTGGTCTTCATGGCCGACGGACGCATCGTCGAAGAGGCTGCGCCCGATCAGTTCTTCAGCAATCCGCGCAGCGACCGTGCCAAGGACTTCCTGTCGAAGATCCTGCACCACTGACCCGCGTCACTGACGGAATCCGCACCGCCCGCAGTACGTCATCACTCTTCTAAGGAAGTTCCTCATGAAGCTTCGCAAGGTCACCGCCGCCTCGGCCGCAGCCCTCGTCCTCGCCCTGACCGCCACCGCGTGCGGCAGCGATGACAAGGACGACACGAGCAGCAGCGCCTCCACCGGGAGCGGGAGCGGCGACAAGATCAAGATCGGCATCAAGTACGACCAGCCCGGCCTCGGTCTGAAGAAGCCCGACGGGTCGTTCGCCGGCTTCGACGTGGACGTCGCCACGTACGTCGCCAAAGAGCTCGGCTACGAGCCGAACCAGATCGAGTTCGTCGAGACCAAGAGCGCCGACCGCGAGAACGCACTCTCGCGCGGCGACGTGAAGCTCATCGCGGCCACCTACTCGATCACCGACGAGCGCAAGCAGAAGGTCGACTTCGCCGGCCCGTACCTGCTGGCCCACCAGGACCTGCTGATCAAGTCGGACTCGGACATCTCCAAGGGCACGGACCTCAACGGCAAGAACCTGTGTTCGGTGACCGGTTCGACGTCGGCGCAGAACGTCCAGAAGTCGATCGCGCCCAAGGCGAACCTGAAGGAGGTCGGCACCTACTCGGAGTGCCTGGCCGGTCTGCAGAGCGGCTCCGTGGACGCGCTGACCACGGACGACTCGATCCTCGCCGGCTTCGCGGCCCAGGACCAGTACAAGGGCAAGTTCAAGCTCGCGGGCCTGAAGCTCAGCAACGAGAACTACGGCATCGGCGTCAAGAAGGGCGACACGGCCACCACGGACAAGGTCAACGCGGCCCTGGAGAAGATGGTCAGCGACGGCTCCTGGCAGAAGGCGGTCGACGCGAACTTCGGCCCGGCGAACTACAAGAACGAGGACGCCCCGAAGATCGGCGTCATCGTCCCGAAGGCCTCGTAGTCACAGCCCAGCTCAGCGGGGTTTCCCGCGGCGCGCCGCCGTCCGTCGCGATCACGGCGGCGGCGCGCCGCGCCCTCCTCATACGCCACCCAGCCGGAAGCGCGGGAGATCGTGTTCGACTTTCTTGAAGGTTACGACGTCCTAGGGGCGTTCTGGATGACGGTGAAACTCACCGTCCTGTCCGCCGTGGGCTCCCTGATCTGGGGCACTTTGCTGGCCGCGATGCGGGTGAGCCCGGTCCCGCTGATGCGCGGGTTCGCGACCGTGTACGTCAACATCGTCCGGAACATCCCCCTGACGGTCATCATCCTGTTCAGTTCGTTCGGCCTGGCCGACGTCTTCGGTATGACCATGGGCGCCGACGACTTCAAGGTGCAGGGCTTCCGGCTGGCCGTGCTCGGCCTGGTCGGCTACACCGCGGCCTTCGTCTGCGAGGCGATCCGCTCGGGCATCAACACGGTCCCCATGGGCCAGGCGGAGGCGGCCCGGGCCATCGGGCTGAGCTTCAGCCAGACCCTCACGCTCGTCATCCTCCCGCAGGCCTTCCGCTCGGTCATCGGCCCGCTCGCCAACGTCCTGATCGCGCTGACCAAGAACACCACCGTGGCGGCCGCCATCAGCGTCGCCGAGGCCGCCTACCTGATGAAGACAATGATCGAGAACGAAGCGCAGACGCTGCTCATCGGCGCGGTCTTCGCGTTCGGGTTCGTGGTACTGACCCTGCCGACCGGACTCGTCTTCGGCTGGCTGGGCAAGCGACTGGCGGTGAAGCGATGAGTTCGGTCCTTTACGACACACCCGGCCCCCGTGCCAAACTGCGCAACACCGTCCTCTCGGTGATCTTCTTCGTGCTCCTCGCCCTGCTCGTGGTGTGGGCATGGCAGAAAATGGACGAGAAGAACCAGCTCACCTCCGCTCTGTGGAAGCCCTTCATCGAGTCCGAGGCCTGGACGACGTATCTGCTGCCGGGCCTCGCCAACACGCTGAAGGCAGCGGCGCTCGCCATGGTGATCGCCCTTCCGCTGGGCGCCGTCCTCGGCATCTCCCGGTTGTCCGACCACCGCTGGGTGCGCGGCGTGGCCGGCACGGTGGTGGAGTTCTTCCGGGCCATCCCGGTGCTGCTGCTGATGCTGTTCGCCAACGAGTTCTACGCCCGCTCCACGAACATCACCCCGGAGGACCGGCCGCTCTACGCGGTGGTCACCGGTCTGGTGCTCTACAACGCCGCGGTCCTCGCCGAGGTCGTCCGGGCGGGCATCCTGGCCCTGCCCAGGGGGCAGACGGAGGCCGCGTACGCCATCGGTCTGCGCAAGGGCCAGACGATGAGCAGCATCCTGCTTCCGCAGGCGGTCACCGCGATGCTCCCGGCGATCGTCAGCCAGCTCGTGGTCATCGTGAAGGACACCGCACTCGGCGGTGTGATGATCGGCTTCAACGAGCTGCTCAACTCGCGCGGCACGCTCGCGGCCAACTATGCCAACGTGATCCCGAGCTTCATCGTGGTCGCGGTCATCTTCATCGTCCTGAACTTCATCCTGACCAGCTTCGCGAGCTGGCTGGAGCGCCGTCTGCGGCGCAGCAAGCGCAGCACGGGCGCGGTGCTCGGCGCGGAGGACATGGAAGAGCTCAACCCGGCGGCGGTGGGCGGCACGTTCGGCACCGGCGCGGGCGGCAAGATCTGACGTACCCTCAAGTCAGGTGACCTGTACGGAGGCAGTGGCGTGCGCGCCGCTGCCTCCGTCACTTGACGCAAGCAGCGGCAATGGGTTGCATACGTTCTGTGATCGTGCACCCTGCTCCTACCTCTTGTTCACTTACGTCCCTCAGGACACCGTCGCGGGCAGGGGGCGGCACGCCGTGGACCCGGTGATCATCGTCGGAGCGGGGCCGGTCGGGCTCACGCTCGCCCTGGCGCTCGCCCGCCAGCAGGTGCCGTCCGTGGTCCTCGACGAGGGACCGGGCAAGGACGAGCCGCGGCTCGCGCGCACCGTCGTCCTGCGCGAGGACACCGCCGCCCTCCTGGCCCGCCTGACCGGGGCGCCCCTCGACGCGGCCGGGGCGCACTGGGCCGGATGGCGGTCGATGCGGCGCAAGCAGGTGACCCGTGAGATCGCTTTCGACGACGCCGGCGACCCCGCTCCGCTGCACATCGCCCAGCATGTGCTGACGGACGCCCTGCGCGCCGCCCTCGCTGGCGAGCGCCTGGTGAAGATCGCCGTGGACAGCCGGCTGGACGGCGTCGAGCAGGAACCTTCCGGTGTCACCGCGCACACCCGCGGCCCCAAGGGCACCTGGTGGCGCGGCAGCTACCTGGTCGGCTGCGACGGCCCGCGCTCCACGGTCCGCAAACTGCTCGACATCCGCTTCCCCGGCCGCACGGCGGTGGAACGACACGCCGTGGCCGCGCTGCGCACGGAACTTCCGTGGGCCGACGAGGCGTTGCTCCATCGGACGCCGCCGTGGCGGACGTCCGGTCCCTCCGCCGGGGAAGTCACCGGACGTCCGCTGCCGGACGGCGTCTGGCGACTGGACTGGCTGCTGCCGCCCGGCAAGGACCTCGTCACGCCCGAACTCCTCGTGGCCCGCATCCGCGAGACCCTGGCGGGCTGGAGCAACGGCTCCACGCCCCCGTACGAACTGCTGGACACCGGCGTGCACACCGTGCACCACCGGCTGGCCCGCCGCTGGCGCGTGGGGCGGGTCTTCCTCGCCGGGGACGCCGCGCATCTGCTCGGCGCGCTCGGCACCCAAGGCCTCGACGAAGGCCTGCGCGACGCCGACAACCTCGCCTGGAAGCTGGGCCTGGCCTGGCACCACGGGCCGCACGAGGCCCTGCTCGACAGCTACCAGGCGGAGCGGCGCGCGGCCGTCGCCGCCCGGCTGCGCGCCGCCGACCAGGCGCTCCCGCTGCTGCGCGGCGGCGCCGGCATAAGGGCCTACGTCCCCGGCGCGGTCCGCGGCCACGACGTGCTGCTCGCCGAGGGCCACCTGGGGCGCGGCCCGCTGGGCGCGCCCGGCACGTACGGCGACTCCCCGCTGGCGCCCCGGCACCTGGAGGCGGAGGTGCCGGTGGACACGGCTCCCGGCGCGCCGGTCGAGGACGTCCGGGTGACCGCCGAGGACGGCACCTTCGTACAGCTGCGCGACCGTCTGGGGCGCGGCGCGCTGCTCGTGCTGCTGATCGCGCCGGGCACGGGCGTGTGGGAGCGCAGGCACTGGGTGAGCGCCGGCATCATGCCCCGGCTCGCCGCCGCGGTGACGGCCCTGCCCAGCCCGGCCGAGCTGCTGGTGGCGGAGAGCTACCCCGGGGCGGCCGCCCACACCGTCCTGCTGATCCGGCCGGACGGCCATCTGGTCACCGCGCTCAACGGGGTGCGCGCGGCCGATCTGTACGCGGCGGCGGAAGCCGCGGTCGGCGGTCCGGCGGGGGCGCCGCAGACGGCCGCGGCGGCGGCCACGGCGGGCTCGGCGGCCAAGTGACGGCACGGGCGACGACCCGACGCCCTCGTACGCCCGCAGCCCGCCTCGTCGCCCGTCGCGCACCAGCGGCCCTGCGGCCGCATCGGCTGTCACTGTGCGGTCCACATGGTGACAGCGAGTTGACCGGGTCGCACCGCCATGGTGTACTCCGGATCGTGACCGACACCTGTGTGCGCCTGTGGCGGAGGGTCCATATGGACCTCGTCCGCTATGCGGGCTGCGTGTGTCGCCCGTCCTGCTGAATTCGCACCCCCTTTCTCCGGCGCGCGCCGCCGATGCGCACCAGCGCTCGTGCTCAGCCGCGCTCCCCGCGAACGTTCTCAGGACGGTTTCCGTGTCTGTCTCTCCCTCCCTTCCCACCGCCGGCACCGCCACCGCCGCGCCCACGCAGGCGGAGCTCCTCGACTTCGTCCGGCGCAGCGCGGCCGACGCCGAGTTGATCTCCTCGCTCCCCCTCGACCCCGAGGGCCGCACCTGGGTGCGTCTGGAGGGCCCCGGCGGCAGCGAGGCCTGGCTGATCGGCTGGCCGCCCGGCACGGGCACCGGCTGGCACGACCACGCCGACTCGGTGGGCGCCTTCCTGACCGCGCGGGGCGAGCTGAAGGAGTACTCGCTCGCCGCGCGGCTGCCCAGCGACGGCTGGAAGACCCTGGAACTGACGGAGGGCGTGGACCGGTCGCGCACGCTGCCGGCCGGCCGGGGCCGCTCCTTCGGACATCACCACGTCCACGAGGTCCTCAACGAGTCCACCGAGGAGCACGCGATCTCCGTCCACGCCTACTACCCGCCGCTGCCGCGCATCCGCCGCTACAGCCGCAGCGGGCAGGTGCTGCGACTGGAGCAGGTCGAGCGTCCGGAGGACTGGCAGTGAGCGGCGCGAACACACCTGGGCCGCAGCGCCCGGGCGGCGAACAGCCACCCGGCATAGACGAGTTGCTGGAACAGGTCCGCGCGGGGTACGCGCGCGTGGCGGCCCGGGAGGCGTACGAGGCTGCCCGCGCGGGCGAGGCGCTGCTCGTCGACATCCGGTACGCGGCCCTGCGCGAGCGGGACGGGCTGATCCCCGGCGCCCTGGTCGTCGAGCGCAACGAGCTGGAGTGGCGGCTCGACCCCCAGGGCAGTCATCGTCTCCCCGAGGCCACGAGCCACGAGGTGCGGACGGTCGTGATCTGCAACGAGGGGTACGCGTCGAGCCTGGCCGTGGCGTCGCTGCACCAACTGGGGCTGCACCGGACCACCGACCTCGTCGGCGGTTTCCAGGCGTGGAAGGCGGCCGGCCTCCCGGTGACGCGGTAGCCGCCCCGCTCCTCACGTTCCCCCGCCGGTCGGACCGGCGGGGGAAGGCGTCAGTCCCTGGCCGTCGCGACCGTCACCGCGCGCACCCTGAGCGCCACGCGTCCCGGCACCGCCGTGGCGACCAGGGCGAGAAGTCCCGCCCCGGCGACCACCGTGGCGTACACGAGCGGTACGACCGCCGGCGCCGCCCGCCCGGTCATGCCGACGCTGAACGCGGTCAGGACGGCCAGGGCGACCGCGCTGCCGAGGGCTGCGGCCAGCAGGAGAACCGACAGGGCCTCGGTCCGCAGCATCCGCAGCACCTGACGGCGGGTCGCCCCTGCGAGGCGCAGCAGCGCGAACTCCCGGACGCGCTCGGAGACCGACATGGCGAGCGTGTTGACCACAGCGATGGCGGTGAACGCCAGGACCAGTCCCATGGCCAGGAGATTGACCTCGGCGTTCGCCTGCTGCCGCTCGGCCTGCACCGAGTCGGCGGCGGCCGGAGAAATCACCGCGAGTCCCGGGAACTCACGCAGCGTAGTCGAGAGTTGTGTCTGTGTACGGGCCGTGCTGACGAGGAGAGAGGAGGAGAGAGGGTTGTCGACGTGTCGTGCGACCAGGTCGTGCGCGAAGGTGAGGTCTCCGAACCCGAGACCCCTGGCGTAGACGGCGGTGACGGTGAGCGTGGCGGGCGTCCCGTCGCCGAGCGTGAGCTTCAGGGTGCTTCCTGGCGCCAAGTGCAGCTGGTCCGCGGCCAGTTCGCTGACGGCGACGGTGCGCTCGGTGAGCCCGTCGAGGGAGCCTGCGGTGACGTCCGGATCCCAGGTTCGGGTCAGACCGGCCGGAGTGACGCCCTGAGCCGCGTACTTGTCGAGTCCGACCCGGACGGTGGTGCGGACCATCTCGGTGACGACGTCGTGCTGCGCCCGGAGTCGGCGGGCCGCGGCGCCCGGGACGCCGGGCCCCTGGGAGGCGACGACCCAGTCGGCGCGCACGCCGTCGCGGGCCTGGGCGCGGGCCGCGTCGCCGAGGGTGGGCTGCACGAACAGCACGGTGCACGTCATACCGATGAGCAGAGTGAGAGGGGTGACGACGGAGGCCATGCGGACGGCGTTGCCGCGCAGGTTGGCGGTGGCGAGCCGGCCGGCGGGACCGGTCAGGCGCAGTGGGCGGGACAGGAGCAGAGCGGCCGCCTTGACCAGGAGCGGCCCGAGCAGTGCGACGGAGGTGGAGAGCACGACGACAGCGAGGAACGTCACGGGCGTCGACGCGGGCTCGGTCCGCAGGACGCTCAGCACGGCGACGAGGACCACACCGCCGGCGAGGAGCAGCAGACCTGCCAGGATGCGGCCCCAGGCAGGGCGGGTGCGCTCGGTACGGGCCTCGGCGAGCGCCTCGGCCGGGCGGATCCGGGCCACCCGGCGGGAGGCGATCCGTGCGGAGGCCCAGGCGCCGAACAGGGTCACGGCGACGGCGGCGAGCGGCGGGAACACACTCACGGTGTGCTGAAGTGTGGCGGGCACGGCGCCCAGGGCGACGAACCTGCCGTGCAGCCAGCCGCCCAGGGGCAGTCCGAGGAGGGCTCCGGCCGCGCCCGCGGCCGACCCGACGATCAGGGCCTCGCGCCCGAGGAGCCTGCGGATCTGCCCGGAGGTGGCGGCGATGGCGCGCAACAGGGCGAGTTCGCGCTGTCGCTGCTGGACGGAGAGCGCGAACGTCCCGACGACGACGAGTATCGCCACGAGCAGCGAGGTGCCGCCCATCGCTCCGCCGATGCTGACCAGCCTGGTGCGGGCTGCGGCGGCGTCCAGGAACTCGACCGGACCACGGGCATCACCGGTACTGACCTGCGCCCCGGTGCCGTGCAGCGCCGCGGCCACCGCGTCCCGGAGCTGCCCAGCCTTGACGCCCGCCTCGGGCACCAGCCCGAACGCGGTGACCTGCCCGGGACGCGCGGCAAGACGGCGCGCCTCGGCGGTGGAGAAGAAGAGGGCGCTTTGGTGACGTACGGCGGAGGGGGAGGGGGAGGCGGGGGCGGGGGCGGGGGCGGGGGAAGCGATACCGGAGACGCGGTAGGTGCGCGGCGCCTGGGTCGACTGGACGGTGAGCCGGTCGCCGGGTGCGAGGTGGGCGCGGGCGGCGAGGTCGCTGTCGACGACCACGTCGGTGGCGGCTGCGGGAGCGGTGCCCGCGGTGAGGCGGTACGGCGTCAGCCCCGCGGAGTCCCAGGCGTGCCCATAGGCGGGCCTGCCGTCGGCGACCGGGGTGCCGTCCGGGGTCAACGGCTCTGCGAGGAAGGTGAGTTCGGGGATCACGCGAGCGACACCGGGTGTGGTGGCCAGCCTGCGCTCGAGGTCTGCGGGAAGCCAGGCGCGTTCGGCGATGGGTTTGGCCTTGTGCTTGACCTTGGTCTTGCCCTTCTTGTGCTTGACGGTCGTCTGGTGGACGTTCTGGTCGGCGGAGACCACCACCGGGGCGGCGGCATAGCGCTCGGTACGGATGGCGCCCCGCAGCCCTGTCTCCAGGAGGGTGCCGCACGCGGTGATCAGGGCGGCCGCGCACATCAGCGCAACGAAGGCGCCTGCGAAGCCGGCCTTCCGGGCTCGGACGGTCTTCAGGGCGTAGCGCAGCATCATGAGGGGTCGGCCTCTCGTGTGTCGCGGGTGTCGCGGGCGGGGGTGGTGGCGGGGGCAGGGGCGGGGAAGGCCAGGAAGCGGGTGAGCAGGGTGCGCGCGTCCGGCGGGGTCTCGGATTCGGGGCGCTTGTAGCGGTTGAGGAGGGCGATGTACTCCTCGAAGAACCTGCGAAGTTCGGGCAGCGTGAGCCGGATGCTGCCGCGCGAGTAGGGGAACGCGTCCGCCCATGGGTCGGCGTCGTCCGCGTCCCGCTGGAGCCGTTCGAAGAGGTCCAGGTCGGCCGCGTAGGCATGGTGGTTCAGCTCGTCCATGACGTGCCGCATCTCGGGACTCTGCCGACTGCGCGGCGGGAACCGCAGGTCGCCGGGGACCGCCCGCCACCAGCGCTCGCGATGCGCGGACGGCTCCGCCCGCCGCAGCTCGGCCGTCTTCTCACCCGGGCGCGCGGACTGGTCCCCCTTGTCCCCGTCCGCCGCGTCCGTCTCCTCGACGAAGCCGTACCTGGCCAGCTCGCGCAGGTGGTAGCTGGTGGATCCGGTGTTCAGGCCGAGGGCCCGGGCGAGGGTCGCCGAGGTGGCCGGGCCGTGCAGGGTGAGGTGTTCGAGCATGCGCTGACGGCGTGGCTGGGCGAGCGCCTTGAGCGCGGCGAGGTCGCCGAGTTCGACGGAGGCCGCGGAGGCGTGCGCCTCGGGGGGCTCCTTTGCGCCGGGTTCCTGGGACATGCGTACACAGTCGTCTGTGCACAGGTCCTTGTGCACTGAGGTGGTCCGGCGTCCTCAGTGGGGGGTTATCCCCACCCCCCGGGACGGGAAGCCGACGGCGATCCGGGTGTGCTCTGTTCTGGACGCGATCGGCACCCCCGCGCGTCCACCGTGTCCGGAACCGAACCGAACCGAACCAAGCCGGACCAAGCCGAACCGAACCGAGCCGTTCGGCGAAGGCGCGAGCCTCGCGCCGCCTTCGGCCTCCTCCAGTCGGCCTGGGCCCCTCGGGTCCCCCGGCCGCTTCCTCGCCCCGCCCCGCCCTGGCCCCTCCCCCTCCCCCGCCCCCCCGCACTCGCCCGCGTCCTCGCCCCCGCCGAGCTCAGAACCCGTCGTCCTCCAGGGACTCCGTGTCCTCGCCCTCCGCCTCCAGCGCCTGCCGGACCACCCGCAGGGCCACGCCCTCGGGGTAGCCCTTGCGTGCGAGCATGCCGGCGAGGCGGCGCAGCCGTTTGTCGCGGTCGAGGCCTCGCGTCGAGCGCAGCTTGCGGGCGACGAGTTCGCGCGCCGTCTCCTCTTCCTGCTCGGAGTCGAGCTGGGCGACGGCCTCCTCGATCAGTGCCGAGTCGACCCCCTTGGTCCGCAGTTCCTGGGCCAGCGCCCGCCGGGCCAGCCCTCTGCCGTGGTGCCGGGACTCCACCCAGGCGTCCGCGAAGGCGCTGTCGTTGATCAGCCCGACCTCCTCGAACCGCGAGAGCACCTCCTCCGCCACGTCGTCCGGGATCTCTCGTTTGCGCAGGGCGTCGGCGAGTTGCTTCCGCGTGCGCGGGGTCCCGGTGAGCAGGCGCAGGCAGATCGCCCGTGCCCGCTCAGCCGGGTCCCCTGAAGGCTGCCCCTGCTCGGCCCTCGACGAGGAAGAGGCGCCTCCGTCCTCGGCGGACGGTTCTCCGAAGCCGCGCCGACGGCGCCCACGCCCGCCCTGTGGGCCACCCTCGCCGCCGCGCCGTGCCCGGCCGCCACCGGGCCTGTCGTCGCCGTCCGCCCCCGCACTCCGACGCCGACCGCCCTCCGACCGATCGTCCCGATCGTCGCCGCCCTGGGCGAAGCCGACGTCGGCCCCGCTCCCCGCCTCCTGGGCAGGGGTGGGGTGGGCGTACTCGGCCCAGTCCGTTCGTCGCGTCACGGATCAGCTCTTGGCAGCCGGGGCCTTGGTCTTGGCGGCCTTGGCGGCGGGAGCGGGAACCGCCTTGGCGGCGTCGTCCGCCGGCGCGCCCGCGGCCACCGCCGCGTCTGCGCCCGGTGCGGCGGCGGGCTCCTCCGGACGGACGCCGACGCCCAGCTTCTCCTTGATCTTCTTTTCGATCTCGTTGGCGAGGTCGGGGTTGTCCTTCAGAAAGTTACGGGCGTTCTCCTTGCCCTGCCCGAGCTGGTCGCCCTCGTACGTGTACCAGGCGCCGGCCTTGCGGACGAAGCCGTTCTCCACGCCCATGTCGATCAGGCCGCCCTCGCGGCTGATGCCCTGCCCGTAGAGGATGTCGAACTCGGCCTGCTTGAACGGCGGGGCGACCTTGTTCTTGACGACCTTGACGCGGGTACGGTTGCCGACCGCGTCGGTGCCGTCCTTCAGCGTCTCGATGCGGCGGATGTCGAGCCGCACCGACGCGTAGAACTTCAGGGCCCGGCCACCGGTCGTGGTCTCCGGGGAGCCGAACATCACACCGATCTTCTCGCGGAGCTGGTTGATGAAGATCGCGGTGGTCTTGGACTGGTTGAGCGCGCTGGTGATCTTCCGCAGCGCCTGGCTCATCAGACGCGCCTGCAGACCGACGTGGCTGTCGCCCATCTCGCCCTCGATCTCCGCGCGCGGGACGAGCGCGGCGACGGAGTCGATGACGATCAGGTCGAGGGCGCCGGAGCGGACCAGCATGTCCACGATCTCCAGGGCCTGCTCGCCGTTGTCCGGCTGGGACAGGATCAGGTTGTCGATGTCGACGCCGAGCTTCTTGGCGTACTCGGGGTCGAGGGCGTGCTCCGCGTCCACGAACGCGACCTGGCCGCCGGCCTTCTGCGCGTTCGCCACCGCGTGCAGCGTCAGCGTCGTCTTACCGGAGGACTCCGGGCCGTACACCTCCACCACGCGGCCGCGCGGCAGACCGCCGACGCCGAGGGCGACGTCGAGTGCGGTCGACCCGGTGGGGATGACTTCGATGGGCTCGTTCGGTCGTTCGCCGAGGCGCATCACCGCGCCCTTGCCGAACTGCCGTTCAATCTGTGCGAGTGCGGCATCCAGTGCCTTCTCGCGGTCGGTTCCTGCCATGGGTTCCACCCGGTTTGCTTGAGTCGATCGCTTCACGTCAAAGACGCTAACGCCTGCCACTGACAATGCGCCTCGACGCCGGTCCGGCCTGTGGATAACTCAGGTGCTTATCCACCCAAAACGGGATGGAATCCCCACCGAGAGCCTCACCGGAGCCTCCATCAGAATGGATGTTCGATTTTCGTGTCAAGCGCACCACGCGGCACTTCCGAGGCTACGTTCACGGACCGACAACACCCCCGATCCGCCCCCGATCCGCCCGCGGAACAGCCCCGGCGCACTCCCTGCCCCGCGGGCTCCCGGCCACGTCACGGGGCGGGCGGCGGGTGTCATCAGGCGTACTGCGGGTGTCTTCGACAGGACGACGACGGCGCGCGACGCACCAGGCACCAGGCACCAGGCACCAGGCACCAGGCACCAGGCACCGGCGTACCGTGCGGTGGCGGGTCATGGCCGTGGCGATGGGCTGCGACGCAGCCGCAGTGACCGTGGCCAGGGAGCGAGCGGGGGCGTGGGCAGGGTGTGGACGAGGTGTGGGCGGTCTCACGTACTGACTGCCGCCGACTCCCGCGCCGGTCCTCAGTCGGACTCGGACCCGGACCCGGACCCCTCCCGAGGGCCGTCCGCCGGGGGCCGCAAGCGCGTCCACAGTCGCCGCGCGCGGGCGGCCGGTCCCGGCCCCTCGCCACGGCGCCGGTGCCCATGGACGCGGGGATCGTCCGTGACGTCGTAGCGCTTCACGTAGGCGCCCAGGAACGCCTGGAGCGTGGCGACCGCCGGGATGGAGATCAGCGCGCCGACCGCGCCCAGGAGGGCGGTGCCGGCGATGACGGAGCCGAAGGCGACGGCGGGGTGGATGTCGACGGTCTTCGAGGTCAGCTTGGGCTGCAGCATGTAGTTCTCGAACTGCTGGTAGACCACGACGAAGATCAGCACCCACAGCGCGTACAGGGGCGAGACCGTGAAGGCGATCAACATGGGCAGGGCGCCCGCGAGATAGGTGCCGATGGTGGGGATGAACTGCGAGACCACGCCCACCCAGACGGCGAGCACGGGCGCGTACGGGATGCCGAGGACCTGCAGCAATATGTAGTGCGCGACGCCGGAGATCAACGCCATCAGCCCGCGGGAGTACAGGTAGCCGCCGGTCTTGTCGACGGCGATCTCCCACGCGCGCAGCACCTCGGCCTGCCTGGCGGGCGGCAGGACGGAGCACAGTCCGCGGCGCAGGCGCGGTCCGTCGGCGGCGAAGTAGAACGAGAACAGGGCGATCGTCAGCAGCTGGAAGAGACCGCCGAGGACCTGCGTGGAGACGTCCAGGACGCCGGCGGCACTGTTCTGGGCGTACTTCTTCAGCCAATCCGAGTGAAGCAGGCCCTCCTGGACGTCCACCCGCCTGAGGTCGGTGTGGAACGTGCTGTTGACCCAGTTGATCACGGAGTCGAGGTACTCCGGGAAGCCCTCGATCATCTTGATGATCTGTCCCGCGAGCATCGAGCCGAGCAGCGTGAAGAAGCCGGCTGCCACGATCAGGCCGCCGAAGAAGACCAGGAAGGTGGCCAGCCCCCTGCGCATCCCGCGGGCGGCCATCCGGCTGACCGCGGGCTCTATCGCGAGGGCCAGGAAGAACGCGATGAGGATGTTGAGCAGCAGGCCGATGAGCTGGTGGAACGCCCAGATGCCCAGTTGGAACACACCGAGGAGAGCGAGTGCGAGCACCATGGCGCGCGGAAGCCAGCGCGGCATGCCCGCGCTCTGCACAGCGCCGCCGTCGGCCGGGGGCGGCCCGGTGGGCGGCGTCGCGCCGTGCGGGGATGCGTTCCGGGCGTCCTGCCCGGTCTCGTCAGTGGGTGCCACGGAGCAAGTCTCGCCTACGCCACCGACAATCGGGGAGCCGCCTGCGATCTTCGCTTCCGGATCAGCGCATTTCCTGGGGAACGTTCATCACCAGGCACACCACGCGCCACACGTCCTTGGCCTCCCAGCCGTCCGCCAGCGCCCCGTGCACCGTGCGCCCGCCAAGCTCCGTCATCACGTGATCGCGCGCGAAGGTTTCCGCGTACCCCGTGCCGAAGTGCTCGTCCATCCGCTGCCAGAAGACCGTCAACCGCATGACACCAGTATCCCGCGCCCGGGGGTGCGCCCCGCCGTGAGCGTCTGCCGAGACCGCTTTCCGTCCTACGGTCGACGCATGGCCGAAACCGGAGCACCCCCACTCCCCCCGACGCCCTCGGCGCACTCCCCTCTCCTGCGCGCCGAGCAGTTCGTCTGGCTCACCGCGCGCGTGCTGGAACAGCGCCTCTTCGCACACGACTTCCTGCACGGCGGCGCCGATCCCGTCGAGACCGCCCTCGACGCCTACCGCAACGAGGACGGCGGGTACGGCCACGCGCTGGAGCCCGATCTGCGCGGTCCCGTCAGCCAGCCCCTGCACACCGCGCACGCACTGCGCGTCCTGGACTCCATCGGACGCCTGGGCGGGCGCCGCGTGGAGCGGGTGTGCCGCTACCTCACAGCCGTCTCCACCGGCGACGGAGCGTTGCCGGCGATCCATCCCAGCCAGCGCGGATACCCGGCCGCCCCGTTCATCCCGATCGTGGACGACCCACCCAGCGAACTCCTGTCCACCGGTCCGGTGGTGGGTCTGCTGCACCGCAACGAGGTGTGGCACGCCTGGCTGTTCAGGGCCACGGACTTCTGCTGGCAGGCGGTGGACTCCCTGGAGCGGTCCCATCCGTACGAGATCGAGGCCGCCGTGGCCTTCCTGGACTCCGCCCCGGACCGCCCGCGCGCGGAGGCTGCCGCCGACCGCCTGGGCCGTCTGGTGCGCGGCCAGCGGCTCGCCGCGCTGGACCCGGACCACCTGGACGCGTACCCGGTCGCCCCCGGCTACGCGCCCGGCGAGCACCACTTCCCGTACGACTTCGCCCGGACACCGCACTCCCTCGCGCGCGCGTGGTTCACCGACGACGAGATGACCCGCTCCCTGGACCACCTCGCCGACGAGCAGCAGAAGGACGGCGGCTGGCCCATCCGCTGGCGCCGCTGGGCGCCCGGCACCGCCATCGAGGCCCGCCCCATGGTGACGATCGAGGCGCTTCGGACTCTGCGGGCCTACGGCCGCACCATCGGCTGACCCGGGGCCGAGCCGCGCACCCGAGGCCCAGGCCCACGGCCACGGCGCCCGCCTCGCGGTCCGCGGCTCGGCGACCCGCCACGAACGAAAGCGCCCCGCAGCCCTGCGGCCGCCCCGCCCCAGCACCGCCACACCGGCACCGCACCCGCACCGGCACCGGCACCGGCACCGCAGCCACCCCCGCACCCGCACCCGCACCCGCAGCAAAGTCGCAGCTCAGAGCCATTGTCAGTGGGCGGGTGCAGGATGGACGCATGGTCAGCTCCGCACACCGAGCCCTCGACGGCTTCTCCCCCGCGACCCGCGGCTGGTTCACGGGGGCGTTCTCCGCGCCCACCGCGGCCCAGTCCGGCGCGTGGCAGGCCATCGGCGAGGGTTCGGACGTGCTGGTGGTGGCCCCCACCGGCTCCGGCAAGACCCTGGCCGCCTTCCTCGCCGCCCTGGACCAGCTCGCCTCGACTCCTGCGCCCGCCGACCCGAAGAAGCGCTGCCGAGTCCTCTACATCTCCCCCCTCAAGGCCCTCGCGGTCGACGTGGAACGCAACCTGCGCAGCCCGCTGACGGGCATCCGCCAGGAGTCCGTGCGCCTGGGCCTGCCCGAGCCGGAGGTCAAGGTGGGCATCCGCTCCGGGGACACCCCGCCCGCCGAGCGCCGCGCGCTGTCCACTCGCCCGCCGGACATCCTGATCACGACCCCCGAGTCCCTGTTCCTGATGCTGACGTCGGCCACGCGCGACGCACTGACCGGCATCGAGACGGTGATTCTGGACGAGGTGCACGCCGTCGCGGGCACCAAGCGCGGCGCACACCTCGCGCTGTCCCTGGAGCGGCTCGACGAACTGCTGCCGAGGCCGGCCCGCCGTATCGGCCTCTCGGCGACGGTCCGGCCGGTCGACGAGGTGGCGCGCTATCTCTCCCCGCACCGCAAGGTGGAGATCGTCCAGCCGAAGGCCGGCAAGGAGTTCGACCTCTCGGTCGTCGTCCCGGTGGAGGATCTGGGCGAGCTGGGCGGTTCCCCGGTCGCCGACGGCTCCGAAGGGGCGGAGCGCCCGTCGATCTGGCCGCACGTGGAGGAGCGGATCGCCGACCTGGTGCAGGCCCATCGCTCCACGATCGTCTTCGCCAATTCCCGCCGGCTCGCCGAGCGCCTGTGCAACCGGCTGAACGAGATCGCCTACGAGCGGGCCACCGGCGAGCCTCTGGACGAGCATCACTCCCCCGCCCAGCTCATGGGCGGCTCGGGCGCGGCCCAGGGCGCCCCGGCCGTCATCGCGCGCGCCCATCACGGCTCGGTCTCCAAGGAGCAGCGCGCGCTCGTGGAGGAGGATCTGAAGGCGGGCCGGCTGCCCGCCGTAGTGGCGACGTCGAGCCTCGAGCTCGGCATCGACATGGGCGCGGTGGACCTCGTCGTCCAGGTGGAGTCCCCGCCGTCCGTGGCTTCCGGTCTCCAGCGCGTCGGCCGCGCGGGGCACCAGGTGGGCGCGGTGTCCACCGGCGTGGTCTTCCCGAAGTACCGCGGCGACCTGGTGCAGGCGGCCGTGGTGACGGAGCGGATGCGCACGGGCTCGATCGAGTCCCTGAGGGTCCCCGCCAACCCGCTGGACGTCCTGGCCCAGCAGCTCGTCGCCATGACGGCTCTCGACACCTGGCAGGTGGACGACCTGCTGGCCATGGTCCGCCGCGCCGCCCCCTTCGCCTCGCTCCCGGAGTCCGCGTTCACGGCCGTCCTGGACATGCTGGCGGGCCGGTACCCGTCCGACGCGTTCGCGGAGCTGCGCCCGCGCGTGGTGTGGGACCGCGTCGCGGGCACGATCACCGGCCGCCCCGGCGCCCAGCGCCTCGCCGTCACCTCCGGCGGCACGATCCCCGACCGGGGCCTCTTCGGCGTCTTCCTGGCGGGCGCCGACCCCAAGAAGGGCGGCGGCCGGGTCGGCGAGCTGGACGAGGAGATGGTCTACGAGTCGCGCGTGGGTGACGTCTTCACGCTGGGCACCAGCTCCTGGCGCATCGAGGACATCACCCGTGACCGGGTCCTGGTCTCCCCGGCCCCCGGCGTCCCGGGCCGGCTGCCCTTCTGGAAGGGCGACCAGCTGGGCCGCCCGCTCGAGCTCGGCCGCGCGGTGGGCGCGTTCCTGCGCGAGGTCGGCTCCCTGCCCAAGGACGACGCCCGGCTCCGCCTGCTCACCGCGGGCCTGGACGCGTGGGCGGCCGACAACGTGCTCTCCTACCTGGACGAACAGCGGCAGGCCTGCGGCCATGTCCCGGACGACCGCACGATCGTCGTGGAGCGCTTCCGGGACGAACTGGGCGACTGGCGGGTCGTCGTCCACTCCCCCTTCGGCGCCCAGGTCCACGCCCCCTGGGCGCTCGCCCTCGGCGCCAAGCTCTCCGAGCGGTACGGGATGGACGCCCAGGTGATGCACGCGGACGACGGCATCGTCCTGCGGCTGCCCGACGCCGACCTCATGGGCCTGGACCTCCTCGACCAGGAGCCGATGAAGGCGGGCACGGAGTACGACGCCGAACAGGCGCCGGTCGGCGCGGCGGACGTCGTCTTCGACAAGGGCGAGGTCGATCAGATCGTCACCGACCAGGTCGGCGGCTCGGCCCTGTTCGCGGCCCGCTTCCGCGAGTGCGCCGCCCGCGCCCTGCTGCTTCCGCGCCGCAACCCGGGCAAGCGCACCCCGCTGTGGCAGCAACGCCAGCGCGCCGCCCAACTGCTTCAGGTGGCGAGCGAGTTCGGCTCGTTCCCGATCGTCCTGGAGGCGGTCCGCGAGTGCCTCCAGGACGTCTTCGACGTCCCCGGTCTCGTGGAGCTGATGGGCGACCTGGAGTCCCGCAAGGTACGGCTGGTCGAGGTCACCACCCCGGAGCCGTCCCCGTTCGCCCGCTCGCTCCTCTTCGGCTACGTCGCCCAGTTCCTCTACGAGGGGGACTCCCCGCTCGCCGAGCGCCGCGCAGCCGCGCTCTCGCTGGACTCCCGGCTGCTGGCCGAGCTGCTCGGCCAGGCGGAGCTGCGCGAACTGCTCGACGCCGAGGTCCTCACCGAACTGGAACGAGAACTCCAGTGGCGCACCGAGGACCGCCGGGCGAAGGACACCGAAAGCGTCGCGGACCTGCTGCGCCTCCTCGGCCCGCTCACCGAAGCCGAGCTGACCGAGCGGGGCGCGCAGCCGCACTGGGCGCAGGAGCTGGCCGCCGCCCGCCGCGCCATCCGGGTCCGGATCGCCGGCACCGACCACTGGGCCGCGATCGAGGACGCGGGCCGCCTGCGCGACGCGCTCGGCACCGCACTGCCGGTAGGCGTGCCGGAGGCCTTCACGGAACCGGTCAGGGATCCCCTCGGCGACCTCCTCGCGCGCTACGCCCGCACCCACGGCCCCTTCACCTCCACCGTCGCCGCCGCCCGCTTCGGCCTCGGCGTGGCCGTGACGGACGGCGCCCTCCAGCGGCTCGCGGCGAGCGGGCGCGTCGTCCAGGGCGAGTTCCACCCGGCCGGCATCGGCCAGGAGTGGTGCGACGCCACGGTCCTGCGCAGGCTGCGCCGCCGCTCCCTGGCCGCCCTGCGACACGAGCTGGAGCCGGTCCCGCCGCCCGCGCTCGCCCAGTTCCTGCCCCAGTGGCAGCACATCGGCAAGGGCCACTCCCTCCGCGGCGTCGACGGACTGGTGCGCGCCGTCGAGCAGTTGCAGGGCGCGTCGGTGCCCGCCTCGGCCCTGGAGAAGCTCGTCCTGCCGTCGCGCGTACGGGACTACTCCCCCGCAATGCTCGACGAACTCACCGCGGCCGGCGAGGTGGTCTGGGCCGGGGCGGGCGCCCTCCCCGGGAAGGACGGCTGGGTCTCCCTCTATGTGGCGGACGCGGCGCCCCTGCTGCTGCCTCCGCCCCACCCCCTGGAGCCGACGGCACTGCACAGCTCCGTCCTGGACGCACTCTCCGGCGGCTACGGCCTGTTCTTCCGCCAGATCGCCGACCAGGTCCGCGCCACCACCCACCCCGACGCCACCGACCCCCAACTCGCCGACGCCGTCTGGGATCTGGCCTGGTCCGGCCGGCTCACCAACGACACGCTCGCGCCCATGCGCTCCCTGCTGGGCTCGGGTCGCACGGCCGGCTCCACGGCCCATCGCGCCAAGCGGACGGTCCCGCGCGGGCGCTACGGCTCGTTGACGGCCGCGGCCCGCCCCGCCTCCCGGAGCGGTCCCCCGACCGTGGCGGGGCGCTGGTCCCTCCTGCCGGCCCACGAGCCCGACCCGACGGTCCGCGCGCATGCGGTCGCCCGCACCCTCCTCGACCGGCACGGCGTGGTCACCCGGGGCGCGGTCGCGGCGGAGGGCATCGAGGGCGGCTTCTCGGCGACCTACCGCGTCCTGTCCGTCTTCGAGGAGAGCGGCCAGGCCCGGCGCGGGTACGTCGTCGAAGGCCTCGGCGCCGCGCAGTTCGCCATGGACGGCGCGGTGGACCGTCTGCGCGCGGTGGCAAACGCACGAGACCGTGGCGAACCCCTCCCCGTCCCGAACCCGACAGCGGGCACCCGGGACGACTTCGCGTTCCCCGAGGACGCGCCGTCCGGCGATGCGTGGTCCGGCAACGCGCCGATCGCCTGGTCCGGCAATGCGCCGGCCGACGACGCGTGGAGCGCCCTCCCCGATCTCGACACCGACTTCGACGCCCCAGGCGCCGGCGGCCCCCGAGGAGGCAGCGGCTTCCCGAACGGCTCGGGCCGCCGCCCCAGTCGCCCCCACCACCGCCACGCACATGACCGCAACCACGGAGCCGACAGGTCCCTCGCCTCTCGCGCCGTCGTCCTCGCGGCCGCCGACCCGGCGAACGCGTACGGCGCCGCCCTGGGCTGGCCCGAACCACCGAGCGGCGCAGGGCACAAGCCGGGCCGCAAAGCCGGCTCCCTGGTGGTGCTCGTCGACGGCGAGCTGACGCTCTACATGGAGCGCGGCGGTAAGACCCTGCTGGCCTGGCCCTCCGCCCCGGAAGGCCAGGAAAAGCCCGCCGACGACCCCCGCCTGCACACCGCCGCGGAGGCCCTCGCGCAGGCCGCGCGCGCGGGCTCCCTCGGCACGGTCACCGTGGAGCGCGTCAACGGCGCCTCGGCCCTCACCTCCCCCATAGGCGCCCTCCTGGAAGGAGCAGGCTTCATCGCGACCCCACGAGGCCTGCGGCTGCGCGCATGACAACCACATCCCGCACAACCGCACGCCCCACCCCGCACGCCCCACCCCGCACCCCGCACCCCGCACCCCGCACCCCGCACCCCGCACGAACCACAGACCGCCCACACACAGACCGCACCCCCGCCACCGCATCCCCCCTGAGAGCGACTCCCATGTCACCCTTGACGCATGCCCGAAGGTGACACGGTCTGGCAGTCCGCGAGGCGGCTGCACGACGCCCTCGCGGGCAAGACGCTGATCCGCTCGGATCTCCGGGTCCCCAAGTACGCGACCGCCGACCTGACCGGCCGCACCGTCCTGGAGGTCACCCCGCGCGGAAAGCACCTCCTCACCCGTATCGAAGGCGGCCTGACCCTCCACTCGCACCTGCGGATGGACGGCTCCTGGAAGGTGTACGGACACGACCAGCGGTGGACCGGCGGACCGGCCCACCAGATCCGGGTGATCCTCGGCACCGACGACCGCACAGCCGTCGGCTACCGTCTCCCCGTCCTCGACCTGCTGCGCACCACAGACGAACAACGCGTCGTCGGCCACCTCGGCCCCGACCTGCTGGGCCCCGACTGGAACCCCGAACAAGCCCTGGCCAACCTCCTCACCGACCCTGCCCGCCCCCTCGGCGAGGCCCTCCTCGATCAACGCAATCTCGCCGGCATCGGCAACATCTACAAGAGCGAGCTCTGTTTCCTCCTCGGGGCCACCCCCTGGCTCCCGGTCGGGGCGCTCCCCGCCGCCCGCGCCGCCGAACTGCCCACGCTCGCGAAGAAGTTGCTGGAGGCCAACCGCGACCGTCCGGTCCGCAGCACCACGGGTCGCCGAGGCCAGGACCTGTTCGTCTACGGCCGGTCACCCCGCCCGTGTCTGCGCTGCGGAACACCGATCCGCGCGGCAGACCAGGGCGACGGCTCCCGCGAGCGCCCGACCTACTGGTGCCCCACCTGCCAGACGGGCCCCGCACCGCCCCCGGGTTCCCCGCCGACACACCGCATCCGCCCCAGAACCACGCGATGACGCCCCGCACCACGCACCACAATTGACGGACCGTCAGAAACCCTCGTACCGTCCCTACATGGCCGTGAAGGCGTACGACCTCACCGGACGCACCGCATTCGTCACCGGCGCAGCGAGCGGAATCGGCCGCGCCTGCGCCGTACTGCTCGCCCAGGCAGGCGCCACCGTGCACGGCGCGGACCTCGACGCCCAGGGCCTGCACGAGACGGCGACGCTGATCAAGGACCAGGGCGGAACCGCCCGCACCCACCACCTCGACGTCACCGACCGCGTCCAGGTCCGGCAGGCCGTGGAATCCTGCGAACGGCTGGACGTCATGGCGGCGGTCGCCGGGATCATGCACAGCAGCCCGGTCCTGGAGACCCGGGACGAGGACCTGGACCGGGTCTTCGCCGTCAACTTCAAGGGCGTGCTGTACGCCTGCCAGGAGGCGGCCCGGCTGATGCTGGCGCGCGAGACCGGCGGCAGCATCGTCACCATGGCCTCGGGCGCCGTGGACACCGGGGGCCCCGGCCTGCTCTGCTACGGCGTCGCCAAGGCAGCCGTCGTCCAGTTGACGAAGACTCTGGCGACGGAGGTCGGCCGCCACGGCATCCGCGTCAACGCGGTCGCGCCGGGCTGGATCCGCACCCCCATGACCGACCGTCACGACACCGCCGCACAGGCCCGCACCGAGGCGGTCATGTCCCGCATGTCACCGCTGGGCCGGGTCGGCGAACCGGAGGACATCGCCCACGCCGTCCTCCACCTGGCCTCGGACGCGTCCGCGTTCACAACAGGCCAGATCCTCCGCCCGAACGGCGGCGTAGCGATGCCCTGGTAACCCCGGCCCCCTTCACGGACGCCCTTACGAACATCCTTGCCGAGCCCCTCCCCACGACACCCCCAGCCCGCCACCAGCCCACCCTCAGCCCCCCCAAGCGTCACAACCGCCATCGCGGCCCTACCCCCAGCCCACGCCCACGCCCCACTCCCCAGCCCACGCCCCCAGCCACCTAACGCACCGTCTCCCCGACACCCCCATCACCCTCCGCACCCGCACTCCCACCACCCCCGCAGTCACTCCCCACCGCCCGACCCCCCTCTCCGTCATCCCCCCGCTCCTGCCCCTGCCCCATCCCCGACCCCTGCCCCGACCCCCGCCAAGCAGCCCTCCACCGCCCGTCCCCCACCGCGCCCACGGCCCGCGCCTTCGCCACGCAGTGCACCGGCAACAGGCTCAGCCCCCACCCTCCGGCGGCGACGGCGCCCTCCAGCGCCCCCGCGTCGGGCAGCACGGCGATCCGCACCACGGCCCACCACCACACCGCGCCGAGCCCCAGGCCGAGCCCGAGTACGACCCCCCGCCCCACTATTCGTCCCGCCACGGCCGTCACCTCCAGCCCGAGCCTCACGCGGAGTCCCTCCACGACATCAGAAAAGCCCGCACATCTGCGGACCGCACACCTCCGAAGAGGACGACGCTAAGCGCCCACCCTCACTCCCGGCAGGGCGCACGGGTGGCACACCGGCGCATCACCCGACCCGAGCGCCTCCCGCAGCCTCCCGCTCCCACCCCATGCCCGCCGCCCTGCGCACGCACCGCACACACCGCACGCACCGCAGGGACCCTCACACGTTCTCCGCCTGGAACATCCAGTGATGTTTCTCCAGGTCGGCGGTGATCCCGATGAAGATGTCCTGGCTCACGGGATCGGCGTCACCCGTGGCAGCCACCCGTTCCCTCATCCGGGTGATCACAGCGCCCAGAGCGTCGACCAGCGTCCCGACCGCTCTGGAGTCCTTGATCCATCCCTCGGACACCGCACCGATCCCGCTGCCGGCCGCCACCGACGCCGCCCGCCCGTCCGGCGAGACGCCCAGCGCCGAGGCGCGCTCCGCGACGGTGTCGGAGTGCGTGCGGGCGACGTCCACGACCTCGTCGAGCTGGAGGTGCACGGACCGGAAGCGGGGCCCGACGACGTTCCAGTGGATCTGCTTGGCGACGAGCGACAGGTCGATCAGATCGACGAGCGCGCCTTGCAACGCCCCGGAGACGGTCTTCAGATCGGCCTCGGACAGGGGACTCTTCACGACGTACATCCGTACCTCCGTACCCCCGGGTGGTGGGCAGCCCCCGCGGTGCCCGTGCCCCTCCACGATGACCGCGGCGCCCGGCACCGGCAAACGGACGACGGGCCGAGGACGCGAAAAACCCCGGCCGCACCTTCCCCGGGTCTCCCCGGAGAAGCCCCGGCCGGGGCCTCACACAATCCTGCACGCGCGTCTACACACGTGCCTCGTGCTGCATATGCCTACGCCGCGACCACGTCCACCGCCTCGGCGGGCGCCTTGATGGTCACCCGCTCCGGTGGCACACCGGTCACCGACACGGAACCCAGCATCGGACGGACCGACGCGGGCACAGGCTCGCTGGGGGTGGCGGCAGCAGACTGGGCCAGCTCGGCGAGGGCGAGCTCGTCGCTCACTTCCCGCATGAGCTCGGACATCCGTACGTCCAGCGCGTCGCAGATGGCGGAGAGCAGCTCGGAGGATGCCTCCTTCTGCCCCCGCTCCACCTCGGAGAGATAGCCGAGTGAGACTCGGGCGGACGAGGAGACTTCGCGCAGAGTACGGCCCTGGCGCTGGCGCTGCCGACGCAGCACGTCACCCAACAGGCGACGGAGCAGAATCATCGGTGGCTCCCTCCTCGGACCGCGTAGCCGCATCCTTCACGCCCCACCGTACCGCCTTGCGCTGCGGCCGTGCGGGGAGCGATGTCGTGTTCACTCAGGGCTGCAAACATCAAAACCCCCCGTTCTGTTCCGTATCCTGTGCCCGCTCATTCCCGGTCTGTTCGCCCGCAAGCTCTGTCAGGAGCAGTGCGAGTACGCTCCGTACACTCTCTCTACGAATTTCCGCCCGGTCGCCGTTCAACCGCAGGGCCTCCACTTTTCCGCCAGCGGCGGAACCGGAATCCGCCCCGAACGGCCCGTCCACGGCCACGAAAACCGTGCCGACGGGCTGTCCGTCCTGTGGGTCGGGACCGGCGACGCCGGTGGTCGCGACGCCCCAGTCGGCGCCGAGTGCCTTGCGTACGCCGGCCGCCATCTGGGCCGCGACCTGCGCGTCCACCGCGCCGCGGGCCGCCAGCAGAGCGGCGTCGACACCGAGCAGTTCATGCTTGAGTTCGGTGGCGTACGCGGTGACCGACCCGCGGAACACCCTGGACGCCCCGGGGACCGAGGTGATCTCCGCGGCGACCAGGCCACCGGTCAGCGACTCGGCCACGGCAAGCGTGGATCCGCTCACCGTGAGTAGTCGCACCACGTCGGCGGCCGTGGAACTCACGCTTCCGTCTCCCCCGACGCCGCCTTGCGCTCGGCGATTCCCTGCCTGCGCAGCACAATGGCCTGTCTCACATAGTCGAGCCCGGTCACCACGGTCAGGACGACCGCCGCGGCCATGACCCACCACCGCAGCGTGGCCAGCCAGCCCGTCAGCGCCAGGACGTACATCCCGACCGCCACGCCCTGGGTGAGCGTCTTGAGCTTGCCGCCCCGGCTCGCGGGGATGACGCCGTATCTGATGACCAGGAAACGCATCAGCGTGATCCCGAGTTCCCGGCCGAGGATCACGATCGTCACCCACCACGGCAGGTCGCCGAGCGAGGAGAGGCAGATCAGCGCCGCTCCCATGATCGCCTTGTCGGCGATGGGGTCGGCGATCTTCCCGAAGTCGGTGACGAGGTCGTAGGTCCGCGCCAGGTGCCCGTCGAACAGGTCGGTGATCATGGCGATCGCGAAGGCCGCCCAGGCGAGCGAACGCCACGCCGGGTCGTAGCCGCCGTCGGCCAGCATCAGCGCGACGAAGCCGGGGACCAGGATCAGCCGAAGCATCGTCAGAAAGTTGGCGATGTTCCAGACGCTCGCCTGGTTGACGGCGGCGGCCGCCAGCTTCGCGCCCCGCGGCGGCCGGCCGGCGCCCTGCGGATCGGCGCTCGCGCCGACGTCGGCTGACCCGTCCGAAGCCGCCGTGACGGTCTTCTCCTCGGCCGTCGCGGCCGATGCCGGCGAGGAGCCGCCCGCAGCCGATGCCGGAACACCCGTCATCTGCCCGCCTCCTCACTACACCCGAACGAACCCTGCGACGAGCCCTGCGACGAGTCCTGCAGCGAACCCTGCGGCGAACCGTGCAGTGCACTCTGCAGCGGCTCGGCCACCAGGTCGACACCCTCCGTACCGATCACCTTCGCCTCGACCATACGGCCGACGCTCAGACCCGCGCCCGATGTCAGCAGCACCTGGCCGTCCGTCTCCGGCGCCTGGTGCTCGCCGCGCCCGTACACGCCCTCGTCGTCCACCGACTCCACGAGCACGTGCACGGTCTCACCCACCCGTTCCTCGGCCCGCTGCGAGACGAGTTCCTCGGCGAGCCGCGAAATCCGGGCGAGCCGCTCGGCCACCACGTCCACGTCGAGCTTGTCGGCGTAGGTCGCGGCCTCGGTGCCCTCCTCGTCGGAATAGCCGAAGACGCCGATCGCGTCCAGCCTCGCGCCGTTGAGGAAGCGCTCCAGCTCGGCCAGGTCGGCCTCGGACTCGCCGGGGAAGCCGACGATGAAGTTGGAGCGCACGCCCGCCTGGGGCGCCTTGCCCCGGATGGTGTCGAGCAGCTCCAGGAAGCGGTCGGTGTCGCCGAAGCGGCGCATCGCGCGCAGCACGCCGGGCGCGGAGTGCTGGAAGGAGAGGTCGAAGTAGGGCGCGATCTTCGGCGTGGAGGTCAGCACGTCGATCAGACCGGGCCGCATCTCGGCCGGCTGGAGGTAGCTGACGCGCACCCGCTCCAGGCCGTCGACCGCGGCGAGCTCGGGCAGCAGCGACTCCAGCAGCCGGATGTCGCCGAGGTCCTTGCCGTAGGAGGTGTTGTTCTCGGAGACCAGCATGATCTCCTTGACGCCCTGCTCGGCCAGCCAGCGCGTCTCGTTCAGCACATCGCTCGGCCGGCGTGAGATGAAGGAGCCGCGGAAGGACGGGATGGCGCAGAAGGAGCAGCGCCGGTCGCAGCCGGAGGCGAGCTTGACCGAGGCGACGGGGGCGCCGTCCAGCCGCCGGCGCAGGGGCGCGCGCGGGCCGGACTGCGGGGCCAGGCCCTCGGGCAGATCGGTGGGCGCGCCGTGCCCGGGCAGGGCCACGTCCGTGGCCGACTGTCGTTCGGCGGGGCTGATCGGCAGCAGCTTGCGCCGGTCGCGCGGGGTGTGGGAGGCGTGGATGCCGCCGTTGAGGATGGTCTGGAGGCGGTCGGAGATGTCGGCGTAGTCGTCGAAGCCGAGCACGCCGTCGGCCTCGGGGAGCGCCTCGGCGAGCTCCTTGCCGTATCGCTCGGCCATGCAGCCCACCGCCACGACGGCCTGGGTTCTGCCGTGCCCCTTGAGGTCGTTCGCCTCCAGCAGGGCGTCGACGGAGTCCTTCTTGGCGGCGTCGACGAAACCGCAGGTGTTGACGACGGCGACGTCCGCGTCCTCGGCGTCCTCCACGAGGTGCCAGCCGTCCGCCTCCAAACGGCCTGCGAGCTCCTCCGAGTCCACCTCGTTACGGGCGCAGCCAAGGGTGACGAGTGCGACGGTACGGCGTTCAGGCATGGGCTCAAGACTACTTTGTCCCACCGACACCGAACGTCGACGGGGTTGGCGAAGATCGCCAACCCCGTTCGTCCGAAGGCCCGCCTGGCTCATCCGGCCTGCGGATCGCCCTTCGTGTAGGTCAGTCGCTCCACCGCGCCGGGCTGGAAGTCGTCGTCGAGTTTCTTTCCGTTGACGTAGAGATCGATCGCGCCGGCGTCGCCGAGCACGAGGTTGATCTTCTCGCTGTCCTGGAAGGTCTTGGAGTCGCCCTGCTTGAGCAGGCCGTCGAAGAGCAGCCGGCCGTTGTGGTCCTTGGCGGAGATCCAGCTGCGGCCGTCGGGGGCGGTGACCTGGACGGTCACCTTGTCCTGGGGGGCCGCGGCGATGGCGCTGTCGGAGGGTTCGGGCTTCTCGTCGACGGTCTTGTCGGTCTTCGGCGTGGGCGAGGCGGTCTTGCCGGCCGCCGGTGTGGTGCCCTCGGCGACCTGTTGCTTCGTGCCGTCGTCCTCGCCGCCCTTGAAGGCGGTGAAGCCGACGAAGCCGACGACGGCGACGATCGCGGCGACCATGGCCGCGGTCCAGTTCGGCCCACGCCGCTCGGGGCGGATACGTTCCGCCTCGAACATGGGTGCAGCCGGGGTGGGTGCGGGACGGCCGCCATGGGTGGCGTCGTACCGGTCGATCAGCGGGACGGGGTCGAGGTGGACGGCCCTGGCCAGGGTCCGGATGTGCCCGCGCGCGTAGACGTCTCCGCCGCAGGGGGCGAAGTCGTCCGCCTCGATGGCGTGGACGATGGCGATACGGACCCGGGTGGCGGAGCTGACGTCGTCGACGGTCAGCCCGGCCGCGATGCGCGCCTGCTGCAGGGCGCGACCGATGGAGAAGGAGGCTTCCTCGGACGGGTCTTCGAAGGGACGCTCGTCTTCAGGGGAGTTGCCGATGGACACGGGGGCGCCTTTCGAGCGTGTAGCCACCTGTGCTGGAAGTTCAGTCTAGGGGGGGTGCCAAAGGGAGGGGCAACCGGGCGGTACGACTTTGTACGCCATCGGTATGGCCGGACACGCCGATGACGGGCCGGTTACGGCCCCGGCGGGGAGCCGCACCTGTCCTCTCGCTCAACTGGACGTACGTCAAAGGGAAACGGTTGCCCATCTCTCTCTAACGGGTGAGTCACGGCCGATCGCCGCTTCTCTCCCTGACGTCTACCCCGCGGAGTCCCCTCGGATCACCGCGAGCACTCCGTCCAACTCGTCCGGCTTCACGAGGACGTCTCGCGCCTTGGAGCCCTCGCTGGGCCCGACGATGTTCCGCGACTCCATGAGGTCCATCAGGCGGCCGGCCTTGGCGAAGCCGACCCGCAGCTTGCGCTGGAGCATGGACGTCGACCCGAACTGGGTGGAGACGACCAGTTCGGCCGCCTGGCACAGCAGGTCGAGGTCGTCGCCGATGTCCTCGTCGATCTCCTTCTTCTGCTTGGCGCCCACGGTGACGTCTTCCCGGAAGACCGGCGCCATCTGGTCCTTGCAGTGCTGGACGACGGCCGCGACCTCGGCCTCGGTCACGAAGGCGCCTTGCATACGGGTGGGCTTGTTGGCGCCCATCGGCAGGAACAGCCCGTCGCCCTTGCCGATCAGTTTCTCGGCGCCGGGCTGGTCGAGGATGACGCGCGAGTCGGCGAGCGAGGAGGTCGCGAACGCGAGCCGGGAGGGCACGTTCGCCTTGATCAGACCGGTGACGACGTCCACCGACGGGCGCTGGGTGGCCAGCACCAGGTGGATGCCGGCCGCGCGCGCGAGCTGCGTGATGCGCACGATCGAGTCCTCGACGTCGCGCGGCGCGACCATCATCAGGTCGGCGAGCTCGTCGACGATCACCAGCAGATACGGGTACGGCTGGAGCTCGCGCTCGCTGCCCAGGGGCGGCTTGGCGGTCCCCTCGCGCACCGCGCGGTTGAAGTCGTCGATGTGCCGGTAGCCGTACGCGGCCAGGTCGTCGTAGCGCAGGTCCATCTCGCGCACGACCCACTGGAGCGCCTCGGCGGCCCGCTTGGGGTTGGTGATGATCGGCGTGATGAGGTGCGGGATGCCCTCGTAGGCGGTCAGCTCGACGCGCTTGGGGTCGACCAGGATCATCCGGACGTCTTCGGGTGTCGCCCTTATCATCACCGAGGTGATCAGGCAGTTGATGCAGGACGACTTGCCGGAGCCGGTGGCGCCGGCGACCAGGATGTGCGGCATCTTCGCCAGCGAGTGCATGACATAGCCGCCCTCGACGTCCTTGCCGAAGGCGACCAGCATCGGGTCGTCGTCCTCGGCGGACTCGGCGAGCCGCAGCACGTCGCCGAGGTTGACCATCTCCCGGTCGGTGTTCGGGATCTCGATGCCGACCGCGGACTTGCCCGGGATCGGACTGATGATCCGCACATCGGGGCTGGCGACGGCGTACGCGATGTTCTTCGCGAGCGCGGTGATCCGCTCGACCTTCACGGCGGGGCCGAGCTCGACCTCGTAGCGGGTGACCGTCGGCCCGCGGGTGAAGCCGGTGACGGCGGCGTCGACCTTGAACTCGGTGAAGACGTTCGTCAGCGAGGCGACGACGGCGTCGTTGGCCGCGCTGCGCGCCTTGCCGGGTCCGCCGCGCTCCAGCAGGTCGAGCGAGGGCAGCGCGTAGGTGATGTCACCGGACAGCTGGAGCTGCTCCGCGCGCGGCGGCAGCTCGCGCATCTCCTCGGGGGCCGACTTGGTCAGATCGGGCACCGCCCCGACCTTGAGCTTCTCCTGCTTCGGGCGGGAGGCCGGCGCCGGGACGGGCGTCGGCGTCGTCGGCTCCCGGTCGCCGAGCCCGACGCCCTGGGTGAGGTCGGCGACGATCGGCGAGGGCGGCATGCCGTGCAGGACGGCGCCGTCGAGGTCGGCCGCGGCGGCCGCGGCGATGTCCACCGCGTCCAGCTGCCGGTCCATGGCCGGCTGCGGCACCGCGGAGCGCCGGGGGCGTCCGCGCCGCCGGGAGAGCGCCTCCTGCTCGGCGCTGTCGGGGTCGTACTCCTGGGGGGCGCCCGAGCGTCGGCGGGGGCGCCCGGGCAGCGCCTCGCGCCACTGCTCTTCGTAGCGCGCGCCGTCGTCGAACCCGTCGAACTCGTCCTCGGCCGGATCGTGCAGCACGCCCAGCCGCACGCCGAGCTGACGCAGCCGCTGCGGGATGGCGTTGACCGGGGTCGCCGTGACGACGAGCAGCCCGAAGACCGTGAGCAGCACCAGCATCGGTACGGCGAGGACCTCGCCCATCATGTACGTCAGCGGGGTCGCCGCGCCCCAGCCGATGAGGCCGCCGGAATCCCTTATCGCCTGCATGCCGTCGCTGCGGGCGGGCGATCCACAGGCGATGTGGACCTGGCCGAGGACGCCGATCACGAGCGCCGACAGGCCGATCACGATACGGCCGTTGGCGTCGGGCTGCTCCGGGTGCCGGATGAAGCGCACGGCGATGACCGCCACCAGGATCGGCACGAGCAGGTCGAGCCGGCCGAAGGAGCCGGTGACCAGGATCTCGACGAGGTCGCCGACGGGACCGCGCAGGTCGGCCCAGGTACCCGCGGCGACGATCAGGGCGACGCCGAACAGCAGCAGGGCGACGCCGTCCTTGCGGTGGGCCGGGTCGAGGTTCTTCGCGCCGTTCCCTATGCCGCGGAACACGGCGCCCACACCGTGCGCCAGGCCGAGCCAGACGGCGCGCACGAGCCGGTAGATGCCCCCGGTCGGGCTGGGGGCGGGCGCGGGCTCGGGCTTCTTGGCCGCGGCTTTCTTGGCGGGCGCCTTCTTCGCCGGGGCCTTTTTCGCAGCGGCCTTCTTCGCCGGAGCCTTCTCGGGAGCAGCCGCCTTCTTGGCGGGCTGCTTCTTGGCTGCGGAGGGACGTGAGGCCATGGGTGTGAGGTTACCGGTGGAGGCCACAACGGACACGTGTGCCTACTGCTTCACCCGTTCGTGTCGCTCTCGCAGCGGCCCGGAACTGACGGAGGCCCGGAACTGACGCGTCCTCATGCACAACTCCTCGCATGACACGCGTCAGTTCCGGCCCGCAAGCTCACCTCTGCAAGCCCGGTTCTACGAGCTCACCTCTGCAAGCCACTTCTGCCGGCTAGTTCTGCGACGGCACCGAAGCCGTGCCGCTGCCGGTTCCCGGCTCCAGCGCGTCCAGCGCCCTGCGCAGGCCGGTCAGTTTGCGCTCCAGATGCGCCGCGGTGGCCACCGCCGCCGCGTCCGCCGACTCGTCGTCCAACTGCTTGGACAGGGCCTCCGCCTGCTCCTCGACCGCCGCAAGCCGCGCGGAGAGCTCCGCGAGCAGCCCGGGCGACTCCTTGGCGCCGCCGCCCGCCGAGGTCTTGCCGGCACCGCCCTCCAACTGCAGCCGCAGCAGCGCCGCCTGTTCGCGCAGCTGACAGTTCTTCATGTACAGCTCGACGAACACCGAAACCTTCGCGCGCAGCACCCACGGGTCGAACGGCTTGGAGATGTAGTCCACCGCACCCGCCGCGTAACCGCGGAAAGTGTGGTGCGGCCCGTGGTTGATCGCGGTGAGGAAGATGATCGGGATGTCCCTGGTGCGCTCTCGCCGCTTGATGTGCGCGGCCGTCTCGAATCCATCCATTCCCGGCATCTGGACGTCCAGCAGAATGACCGCGAAGTCGTCCGTCAGCAGTGCTTTGAGCGCCTCTTCCCCGGACGATGCCCGAACCAGCGTCTGATCGAGCGCAGAGAGGATCGCCTCCAGCGCCAGCAGATTCTCCGGCCGGTCATCGACCAGGAGGATCTTGGCCTTCTGCACCATGGCCCGCCCTCCTCGCCCCGGCAGTGCACCGGGCGCCGCCCCTGGGGACGACTCCTTTGCGCCGCCCTTCCTTGTGCCGGTCATGGTAGCCGCACCCCGACCGTCGCCACACCCTGTCACCGTGATGTCACTGTGCACGTAGCAGGAACGTAAGCGGAGACCAGAAGGTTCCCCGAATTCCGCCCCGCTACACGGCGGCGGCCACCCAGAGTCAGCAACTCCGAGCGCACCCCGAAGGTTCCCGTCACGCCGCGGTCCCCCTCACGCCGCAGGCCCACTCACTCGTCCCGCATCCACTGCCGCATCACGGACAGCAGGTGATCCGGGTCGACCGGCTTGGTCACATAGTCGGACGCGCCGGACTCGATCGCCTTCTCCCGGTCGCCCTTCATCGCCTTCGCCGTCAGCGCGATGATCGGCAGCCCGGAGAACTGCGGCATGCGCCGGATCGCCGTCGTCGTCGCATAGCCGTCCATCTCGGGCATCATGATGTCCATCAGGACGACCGCCACGTCGTCGTGCTGCTCCAGGACCTCGATGCCCTCCCGGCCGTTCTCCGCGTACAGCACCGACAGGCCGTGCTGCTCCAGGACGCTGGTCAGCGCGAACACATTGCGGATGTCGTCGTCGACGATCAGCACCTTCTCGCCGCCGAAGCGGATGCCCACGCGCGCGTGCGCCTCCGTCTGCTGCCCGCGGGCCGGCCACTGCTCCGGCTGTCCGACCTGCTCGCCGCCGCTCACCAGCCGGCGCCGACGCCGGAAGAGGGCCGCCGGACCGTTCTGCGCGTCCTGGTACGACCTCACCTCGGCCGGCATCGCGATCTCCGCCTCGGACAGCTCCGACAGCTCGCGCGCCCCGTTCTCCGAGGCCACCAGGTCGCCGGCCTCCAGCGCGGGCACCACCTGCTGGTAGCCCTGCGGGGGCAGCTCGCTCGGGTGCAGCGGCAGATACAGCGTGAACGTCGAACCGCGGCCCGGCTCGCTCTGCGCGTGGATCTCACCGCCGAGCAGCTGCGCGATCTCCCGCGAGATCGACAGCCCGAGGCCCGTGCCGCCGTACTTGCGGCTGGTCGTGCCGTCCGCCTGCTTGAACGCCTCGAAGATCACCCGCATCTTGCTGGCCGCGATCCCGATGCCGGTGTCGGTCACCGAGAACGCGATCAGCGGCGCATCCGCGTCCGTCAGCGAACCGGCCTCCAGCAACTGCTCCCGGATCGCCACCGGCACCTCCGCCCCGGCCGGTCGGATGACCAGCTCGACCGACCCGGAGTCGGTGAACTTCACCGCGTTGGACAGCAGGTTGCGCAGCACCTGCAGCAGCCGCTGCTCATCGGTGTGCAGCGTGGCCGGCAGCTCCGGCGACACCCGCACCGACAGGTCGAGGCCCTTCTCCGCCGTCAGCGGACGGAACGTGGCCTCCACGTAGTCGACCAGCTGGACGAGCGCGATCCGCGTCGGCGAGACGTCCATCTTGCCCGCCTCGACCTTCGACAGGTCGAGGATGTCGTTGATCAGCTGGAGCAGGTCGGAACCGGCCCCGTGGATCGTCTCGGCGAACTCGACCTGCTTGGGCGAGAGGTTGCCCTCCGCGTTGTCGGCGAGCAGCTTGGCCAGGATCAGCAGCGAGTTGAGCGGAGTGCGCAGCTCGTGCGACATGTTGGCGAGGAACTCGCTCTTGTAGCGCATCGACACCGCGAGCTGCTCGGCGCGCTCCTCCAGGACCTGGCGCGCCTCCTCGATCTCGGTGTTCTTCACCTCGATGTCACGGTTCTGCTGGGCCAGCAGCTCGGCCTTCTCCTCCAGTTCGGCGTTGGACGCCTGCAGGGCCTTCTGCCGCTGCTCCAACTCCGCCGACCGCTCCCGCAGTTGCTCGGTCAGCTCCTGCGAGTTCTTCAGCAGCTGCTCCGTCTTGGTGTTGACGGAGATCGTGTTGACGCTGGTCGCGATCATCTCCGCGAGCTGGTTGAGGAAGTCCTTCTGGATCTGCGTGAACGGCGTGAACGACGCCAGCTCGATCACCCCGAGCACCTTGCCCTCGAAGAGCACCGGCAGCACGATCACCTGCGCGGGCGGCGCTTCGCCGAGCCCCGAGGAGATCTTCAGATAGCCGGACGGGGCGTTCGCCACGAGGATCGTGCGCTTCTCCTCGGCGGCCGTCCCCACCAGCGCCTCACCGGGCCGGAACGACGTCGGCATGGAGCCCATCGAGTAGCCGTACGAGCCCAGCATCCGCAGCTCGTACTGTTCGCCGCCGCCGTCGGCCGGCTGCATCGCCAGGAAGAACGCGCCGTGCTGCGCGGCCACCAGGGGCGGCAGTTCGCTCATGATGAGCGAGGCCACGTCCTGAAGGTCGCGCCGGCCCTGCATCAGAGCGGACACGCGCGCGAGGTTGCCCTTGAGCCAGTCCTGCTCCTTGTTGGCGATCGTGGTGTCACGCAGGTTGGCGATCATCTTGTTGATGTAGTCCTGGAGCTCCTGGATCTCCCCGGACGCGTCCACGTCGATCTTCAGGTTCAGGTCGCCGCGGGTCACCGCGGTCGCCACGCGCGCGATGGCGCGCACCTGCCGGGTCAGGTTCCCGGCCATCTCGTTCACCGACTCGGTGAGGTCGCGCCAGGTGCCGTCGACGTCACGCACGCGTGCCTGACCGCCGAGCTGACCCTCGGTGCCCACCTCGCGGGCCACCCGGGTGACCTCCTCGGCGAACGACGACAGCTGGTCGACCATCGTGTTGATGGTCGTCTTCAGCTCGAGGATCTCCCCGCGCGCGTCGATGTCGATCTTCTTCGTCAGGTCGCCCTTGGCGATGGCCGTCGTGACCATGGCGATGTTGCGCACCTGGCCGGTCAGGTTGGACGCCATGCCGTTCACCGAGTCGGTGAGGTCCTTCCACGTGCCCGCCACACCCGGCACATGCGCCTGACCGCCCAGGATGCCGTCCGTGCCCACCTCACGGGCCACCTTGGTGACCTGCTCGGCGAACGAACTCAGCGTCTTCACCATGGTGTTGAAGGTGTCGGCGAGCTGCTGCACCTCGCCGCGCGCCTCGATCGTCACCGTCCGCGTCAGGTCGCCGTTGGCGACGGCCGCCGCGACCTGGGAGATGTTGCGCACCTGCATGGTCAGGTTCTTGGCCATCAGGTTGACGTTGTCGGTGAGGTCCTTCCAGATGCCCGTGACACCCGACGCATGCGCCTGACCTCCCAGAATGCCCTCGGTGCCCACCTCGCGGGCCACCCGGGTCACCTGCTCGGCGAACGACGACAGCTGATCCACCATCGTGTTGACGGTCGTGACGAGTTCGAGGATCTCGCCCTTGGCGTCGACGGTGATCTTCTTCGACAGATCGCCCTTGGCGACCGCGGTCGTGACCTCGGCGATCTGACGCACCTGGATGGTCAGATTGTTCGCCATGAAGTTCACGGACTGCGTGAGGTCCTTCCAGGTGCCGGAGACCCCCTGCACCTCGGCCTGCCCGCCGAGCTGCCCCTCCGTACCCACCTCACGGGCCACCCGGGTGACCTCCTGGGCGAACGACGACAGCTGGTCCACCATCGTGTTCAGGGTGTTCTTCAGCTCCAGGATCTCCCCGCGCGCGTCCACGGTGATCTTCTGGGAGAGGTCACCCCTCGCCACCGCGGTGGCGACCTGGGCGATGTTGCGCACCTGGGCGGTCAGGTTGCCCGCCATGCCGTTCACCGAGTCCGTCAGGTCCCGCCACACACCGGCCACCCCGGGCACCTGCGCCTGCCCGCCCAGCCGCCCCTCGGTGCCCACGTCACGGGCCACCCGGGTCACCTGATCGGCGAAGGCCGACAGCTGGTCCACCATCGTGTTGATGGTGTTCTTCAGCTCCAGGATCTCGCCGCGCGCGTCGACGTCGATCTTCTGCGAGAGATCGCCCCGGGCGACGGCCGTGGTCACCTGCGCGATGTTGCGCACCTGCGAGGTCAGGTTCCCGGCCATGGAGTTCACGGAGTCCGTGAGCTCCTTCCAGGTGCCCGAGACGCCGTCCACGCGCGCCTGCCCGCCCAGCCGACCCTCGGTGCCCACGTCCCGCGCCATCCGGGTCACCTGATCGGCGAACGACGACAGCTGGTCCACCATCGTGTTCACGGTGTTCTTCAGCTGGGCCATCTCGCCGGAGACGTCCACGGTGACCTTCTGCGAAAGGTCACCGTTGGCCACCGCCGTGGTGACCTGCGCGATGTTCCTCACCTGTCCGGTGAGATTCCTGAACGCCGTGTTGACGGAGTCCGTCAGGTCCTTCCACGTGCCGGCCGCGCCCGACACCTGTGCCTGCCCGCCCAGCTCACCCTCGACCCCGATCTCCCGGGCCACCCGGGTGACCTCGGCGCCGAACGCCGACAGCTGGTCCACCATCCCGTTGACGGTGTTCTTCAGCTCCAGCATCTCGCCGGCCACGTCCACCGTGACCTTCTGCGACAGATCACCGCTGGCCACGGCCGTCGTCACGGCCGCAATGTCCCGCACCTGAGTGGTGAGATTGCGGAACACCGTGTTGACGGAGTCCGTCAGGTCCTTCCAGGTACCGGCCGCGCCCGGCACGTTCGCCTGGCCCCCCAGCTGCCCCGCGGCTCCCACCTCGTTGGCCACGCGCGTGACCTCGTCCGCGAAGGTCCGCAGCGTCTCGGTCATCTGGTTGATCGTGTCCGCGAGCTGCGCGACCTCACCGCGCGCCGACACCGTCACCTTCTGCGACAGATCGCCGTTGGCGACCGCCGTCGTCACCTCCGCGATCCCGCGCACCTGGGCCGTCAGGTTCCCGGCCATGGTGTTCACCGAATCGGTGAGCTCTTTCCACACCCCGTCCACACCGGACACCTGCGCCTGGCCGCCGAGGATGCCCTCGGTGCCCACCTCGCGGGCCACCCGGGTCACCTCGACCGAGAACGCGGAGAGCTGGTCCACCATCGTGTTGACGGTGTTCTTCAGCTCGAGCATCTCGCCCTCGACGTGAACCGTCACCTTCCGTGACAGATCACCCTTGGCCACCGCCGTCGTCACCAGCGCAATGTCCCGCACCTGCGCCGTCAGCCGGTACGCCATCGTGTTGACGGACTCCGTGAGGTCCTTCCACGAACCCGACATACCGCGCACCTGGGCCTGACCGCCCAGCTTGCCCTCGGTGCCCACCTCACTGGCCACCCGCGTGACCTCGTCGGTGAACGTCGACAACTGGTCGACCAGGTTGTTGACCGTCCGCCCGACCTTCAGGAACTCCCCGCGCAGCGGATGCCCGGTCCCCTCCGGCGTGTGCGTCCTGAGCTCCATACGCGGCGACAGATCACCCTCGGCCACCGCCGACAGCACCCGCCCGACCTCGGACACCGGCCGTACGAGGTCGTCGACCAGCGCGTTCGAGTTGTCGATCGCGGTCGCCCAGGACCCCTCGCAGGCGCCCGTCTCCAGCCGCTCGGTGAGCTTGCCCTCCCGTCCGACCATGCGACGTACGCGCGAGAGCTCACCCGTGAGGTGGAGATTACGGTCCGCCACCTCGTTGAACACGGCGGCGATCTCCGACATCACGCCGTCGCCGGACACCGTCAGCCGTCGGCGGAAATTCCCGTCCCGCATCGAGCCCAGAGCGACCAGCAGCCGGTCCAGGGCCGCTGTGTCCACAACGGTCGTCCCGCCGCGTGGTGAGCGCTGCCTGCTAGGGGACTGTCCGCCTTTCGCGCGCGTCTTAGTGCCCCGCGTCGCTGCGCCAGACTCCACTTGTCCCTCCCGCAGGGGTCGACCGTTACCGCTGTGCCTGGGTTCTGCTGCCGTGCTGGGTGCTGCTGCCCGCCGTGCCTGTCGCCGCCGGGTTTTCCGCCTGATGAAACCAGGCCGACCCGGGAGGCTGCTGCCCCCTGTACTCAGAAGACACCCAGTCTGCCCGGACCTTCACAAGAAGCTTGCCCAGTGTTTCACCCTTGCGGAACCAGGCCATAACAGTTCGGCAGCTTCGCACATGGTCCGCACACCCTCGGCGGAAACACTTGGTGACCGGCATCCGCACGGACCGGGAAGGTAAGTAACCTTGCATGCGGCTGTCCAGCCACACCGGTCCGACCGGCCTGGGCGGTGGCACGAGCACGAGCGGGCATCGGAGGGGCGGCCGCACACATGACCACCGGACTGATCCCGGGGGGACAGACCCCGGACCCCCGGCCTTCAAGCACGCGCGCACCACAGCAGCGGCGCGACCAGACCGGCCCGGGAGCCCTGCACATAGACGACCGGCCGAGGAGTTCAGTGATCACCGCGCGCGCGGCTGCCAGCTTCGAGCCCGTGGGGCGATCGGTGGCGACCGCCCGCGCCTTCGTCCGCGACACCCTCCAGGGCTGGGGCTTCGCCGACATCGTCGACGACGCCGTGGTCCTCACCAGCGAACTGGTCACCAACGCGGTCGTCCACGCGGGCACCCACGCCGAGGTCCTTTGTCTGCGCAGCGACGACGGCGTGCGCATCGAGGTCGCCGACCGCTATCCCGAGCGCGAGATCCCCCTCCAGGGCTCCCTCGCCACCATGGGCAGCCCGGACCGCGAAGGCGGCCGCGGCCTCCAGCTGTGCGCGGCCATCGCCGGCCGCTGGGGCGTCGAGTACACCCCCACCCACAAACAGGTCTGGTTCCGACTCGACCTCCCCGACCGCCCGGTGGGCACGCGCGCGGCCGGCCCGTCCCTCCCGGCCGATCTCCTGCCGATCGCGGACAGCCGGGTACGCGTGGCGGTCGTCCAGATCGACCGCGCGGGCGCCATCTCGGCGTGGAACGAGGACGCCGAGGAACTCTTCGGCCACCCCGCCGACCAGGTCACCGGCAAACCCCTCACCGACATCGCGGCTTGGCCGCACACCCCCGGCACCAGCACCGGCATCGTGGAGGCCCTCCAACTCTCCCGCTGGGAGGGCAGTTACGGCATCCGCGGCGCCGACGGCCGTGTCACCCCCGTGTACGCCTCCCACCTGCGCGTCCGCGACACCGGCGGCGAGCCCTCCACCGTCTGCCTGCTCGTGCGCGACCACGAACGCGCGGTCCTGCAGACCCCGTTGCGCGTCCCGGCCTCCGACCCGCCCGTCGGCTCCGACGGCCAGAGCGCCGACCCCTTCGAGGTGTTCATCGGCTCCCCGGCCCCGGACGACCTCGACGGCCTCCTCCAGCGCACGGTGGAACGCGCCCGCGACATGCTCGACGCCGACTCCGCCTTCCTCCTCCTCGCGACCGACGACGAGACGGAGTTGGAGGTCCGTGCCTCCACCGGCCTGCCCTCCGCCCGCCAGCGCTTCGCGCGCGTGCCCGTGGAGGCGGGCCCCGGCCGCTACGGCTCGGCCCGCATGCCGGCCGTCCATGAGGACCTCCTGGCCGTCCCCGGCGCCGTTCCGCTGCTGAACGGCACGGGCATGCGCTCGGTCGTCACCGTCCCGCTCAAGGTCGAAGGCCGCCTCACCGGCTCCCTCGGCGTCGCGGCGGAGGCCCCCGGCCGCTACTCCAACGAGGAGGCCCTGCGCCTGCAGTTCGCGGCCGACCGCATCGCGCTGGCCGTGGAGTCGGCCCGCCTCGGCGAGCTGGAACGCCTGCGCAGAGGCTCCCTGAGCTTCCTCGTCGAGGCCTCCGACCTCCTCGCCGGCACCCTGGACCGCGACCAGACCCTCGCCCTGATGGCCCAGATGACGGTCCCCACGCTGGCCACCTGGTGCGCGGTCTACACGATCGCCGACCAGGCCTCCGACCCGTACCTCTCCTACGTCCTGCACGAGGACGAGGAACTCATCGACGGCATCAAGTCGTTGCTGTCGAAGATCGCACCCCCGGACCCGGTCCCCACCCCGGGCGCCCGCGTCTGGGCGGCCCCCGCGGAGGCGGCCCACGACGCGGCCCTGCGCAGCTCCATGCGCAGCCTCGGCCTGACCGGCGGCCCCACCCACCAGGTCTCCTCGGGCATCGGCCCGACCCTCGCCACAGCGTCCGCCGTCGGCGGCGAGACGGTCGTGCTCCCCCTGGTCGCCCGCAACCGCGTCATCGGCATGCTGACGCTCGGTAAGCCCACCGACGAACACTTCCGCCAGGAAATCCTCGAACTGGCCGAGGACTTGAGCCGCCGAGCGGCCCTCGCCCTCGACAACGCCCGCCTCTACTCCGAGCGGACAGCCATCAGCCAGGCCCTCCAGCGCAGCCTGCTGCCCCCGGAGACCCCCAAGATCGACGGCGTCGAGGTCGAGGTCATCTACCGCGCGGCCGGCGAGGGCAACGAGGTCGGCGGCGACTTCTACGACGTCTTCCCCATCAGCGACGGCGTCTACGGCTTCGCCATCGGCGACGTCTGCGGCACCGGCCCGAACGCGGCGGCAGTGACGGGCCTGGCCAGACACGCATTGCGCCTCCTGGCGAGAGAAGGCCTCAGCGGCCCGGCCGTCCTGGAACGCCTCAACTCGGCCATCCTCGACGAGGGCGCGCGCAGCCGCTTCCTGACCCTCCTCTACGGCGAGATGCGCCCCCAGGCGGACGGCAGCGCCGAGCTGAAGGTGGTCTGCGCCGGCCACCCGCTCCCCCTCCGCCTCCGCCAGGACGGCACGGTCGAGCCCGCGGCCGAACCCCAGCCCCTCCTCGGCGTCATCGAGGACCTGGAGCTCTACGAGCAGACGATCACCCTCGACCCGGGCGACGTCCTGCTCTGCGTCACGGACGGCGTCACCGAGCGCCGCGAGGGCGCCCGCATGCTCGGCGACGACGGCCTCGCCGACGTCCTCACCACCTGCACGGGCCTCACGGCCGGCGCGGTCGCGGCCCGCATCATGCGCGCGGTGGAACGCTTCGCATCCGACGCCCCGTCCGACGACATGGCGATCCTGGCCATGCGGGTGGCATGAGAAGAACGGCATGAGAAAAGCCCCCGCCCGAAAGGGCGGGGGCTTTCTTCGTGGAGCCCCCTAACGGAATCGAACCGTTGACCTTCTCCTTACCATGGAGACGCTCTGCCGACTGAGCTAAGGGGGCCAGTCACTTTTCGAGGTTTCCCTCGCGGCAACGGAATAGATCATACCCCGAACAGGCCGGTGTTCCCAAACCCGTTCAGAAGGCGGGCTGAAGCAGTCCGCCGAGGGCATTACAGGCCGAGACGATCCGCTGCATGTCCCGCTTCGTCAACGAGGCATCCACCGGCAACGCGAGCGTCTCGTCAGCGGCCAGCTCGGTCGCCGGCAGTGCCACACACTGCCTGAACTCGGGCAACCGGTGCAGCGGAGTCCGCACCGGAATCCGGCAGTCGATTCGCCTCCCCCGCAACGCCCGCGCGAACGCATCCCGATCCGGCCGCCCGTTCCCCGGCACCCGCACGACGTACTGCTGATACGTATGCCCGTCACCGCCATCGGGCATCCGAACACCACGCAACCGCCCGTCCAGATAAGCGGCCCGCTCCCGACGCTGCGCGATCTCGTCGTACGGCGCCTCGGACTCCCCCTGCTCCAACACCAACAACCCCTGCCGCTGCCCCACCTCGTGCAACCGCCGGACATCCGCGGGCCGCCCGAAGCGATGAACGACAACGACGGCCACGGTACGGGGAGTTATGGTCGCTTCGACGGCGGCCGGATCCAGACAGTAGGTTACCGGGTCGACATCTGCGAACACCGGCAGCGCACCGGCGAGGGCGATCGCTCCGGCGACTTCCACATTCCCGAAGGCCGGCACGATGACCTCGTCACCGATTCCGACGCCGGCAGCTCTGAGCATTGCAGCAGTACTCATGCCGTGGATGCTGCGGACGGAACATGAACTTCAAGTGACCACAAACAAAAAAGGGTTGGACCCCGAACCGAAGTTCAGAGTCCAACCCTTTTGAATGATTGTTCGGCGGTGTCCTACTCTCCCACAGGGTCCCCCCTGCAGTACCATCGGCGCTGTAAGGCTTAGCTTCCGGGTTCGGAATGTAACCGGGCGT
>NZ_JBSFEV010000022.1:0-156398 GCF_053594615.1 Streptomyces sp. NPDC001858 | reverse complement strand
TGCTGGCCCGCGAGGGCTACCGCGTCGCCGACGTCCTGGACCGCCTCAACCAGCTCCTCCTCGACGACGCGACCGAGGCCGCCGACGCGGCCGCCGCGCGGTTGCGCGCCGAGGCGGCCGAGGGGGCCGGGGCCGCGCCGCAGGACGTCGCCTGGACCCTGCAGTCGGGACGCGAGGCCATGGCGCACCGGCTCGCGGTCCGCTTCGACGACCTCGCTCAACTGATTGCGAGACTCCACGAGTTCGCCGCAGGAGGCACCCCGGCCGACAGCTGGACCGGCGTGGTCGATCTGCGCAGGCAGGCCGACGGCGACGTACCGCTGTCGCCCGAACCGGCGGCCTACGCGGCCGCCTGGACGGCGGGCCTGCGGGTCGACTGGGCCGCCCTGCACCAGGGGGCGCGACCCGGCCGGGTGGCGCTGCCCGGGTACCCGTTCGGCGGCGAGCGGGTCTGGCTGGCGGCCGCCGACGCCGAACTGGCCGCGCTCGCCGCCGCACCCGCACAGGCCGCCGCCCGCACCGGCGGACCCGCCGTCGACGGGGTGCTGTTGACCAGGGACTGGGTGCCCGCCGAGACCACGGCCCGCCTGGGCCTGCCGGGCCGCACCGCCGTCCTGGCCGCACCCGGCGCCGAGGCGCTGGCCGCCCGGCTGGCCGCCGCGCTTCCGGCCGCCGACGTGCTCACCGCCGCCGACCTGGCCGCCGATCTCGCCTCCGCCGACACCCGCTGGGACCGGTTCGACGCGGTGGTCGACCTGGCGGGCTGTGCCGACTCCGGGACGCCGTCCACGCCCGTGGACCGGTCGGCACTGTTCACCTGGCTGCGCTGGCTGCAGCAGGTGGTCGACCGGGGCAGCCGCGACCTGCGCGCGCTGCTGGTCTCCCGGACCGGGCCGGCCGTTTCGGCGGGCGCGGCCCGGGTGGGGCTGTACCGGATGCTCCAGAGCGAGTACCGCCATGTGCGCTCCCGTCACGCGGACCTGGGATCGGGCACGGACGAGCAGCTGTGCGGATGGGTGCGCGACGAACTCGCCGTCGACACGGAGTCGTCCGAGGTCGCCTACCGCGACGGCGTCCGGCACCGGGCGCGGCTGCGCGAACTGCCGTCCGGCGCCAGGCGGGTGCCGCCCTTCCCGGACGGCCATGTGCTGTGGGTGACCGGCGGCACGCGCGGGATCGGACTGCTGACCGCCCAGCACTTCGTCGCGCGGCACGGGGTGCGCAGACTGGTGCTCACCGGACGGGTGCCGCTGCCGCCGCGGGCCGAGTGGGACGCGCACATCGCGGCGGACACCGAACTCGGACGCAAGCTGCGCCCGCTGGCCGCACTCGTCGCCCAGGGCGTGGAGCTGGAGACGCCGGCCGTCCACCTGGAGGACCGGACAGCCCTCGCCGAGGCGCTGGCCGGCATCCGGTCGCGGCTCGGCCCGGTGGGCGGGCTGGTGCACAGCGCCGGTGTCGTCGACGTCGACGATCCCGCCTTCGTCCGCAAGTCGCCGGGCGGCATGGCCCGGGTGATCGGTCCGAAGGTCTTCGGCCTGGACGTGCTGACGCGGTGCTTCCGCGACGAGCCGCTGAGCTTCTTCGCGCTGTACTCGTCGGTCGCGGCGGCGGCTCCCGCACTCGCGGTCGGGCAGAGCGACTACGCGCTGGCCAACGCCTACCTGGACGCGGTCGCCGAGGCGCGTCCGTACGGGCTGCCCCTGGTCAGCGTGCAGTGGCCGAGCTGGCGGGACACCGGCATGGGGGAGGCCGTCGGCGCCGCCTACCGGGCGTCCGGGCTGGCCGCGCTCTCGGACGAGCAGGGCCTCGCCCTGCTGGATCGCGCACTGGCGAGCGGCGCGCGAGTGGTCCTGCCCGCCGTGCCGCGGCAGGACGCCGACTGGCGGCCCGAGCGGCTGACCGAGCGCCGCCTGGAGACCGCTGCCGAGCGGACCCCGCCTCAGCCCGCCGCACCCTCGCCGACGCCGACGCCGACGCCGCCGGTGAGCAGCGCCGACGCGTCGGCCGCCCCGGGCGGGTCCGTGGCTCTCCAGGGCGCGACGGAGGCCGTCGTCGCATGGCTGCTCGACCGGCTCGCGCTGGAACTGCGCTTCGACCGGGCCAAGCTGACCGGCGACGTACCGGTCCAGGACTACGGCATCGACTCGATCCTCGTCACCCAGCTCGTGCGCACCCTCGCCAAGCAGCTCGACGTGTCCCTCGACCCCTCGGCGCTCCTGGAGCACCCGACCGCCGACGAATTCGCGGCGTATCTCGCCGAGGAACACCCCGCGGAACTCGTCGCCGTGTTCGGCGGCCCGCCCACGACACCCCGCGAAACCGGGGCCACTGAAGCCGCCGAAGCCGCCCGAACGGCCCCGGTCGCCGCACCGCTGGCCGCGGCGGAACGCGAACGCGCCGACGACGCCATCGCGGTCGTCGGCCTGTCCTGCCGGTTCCCCGACTCCGGATCCGCCGACGCGTACTGGGAGCTGCTGCGCCAGGGCCGTACGGCGCTGCGTCCGCTGCCCGAGCCGCGCTTCGGCCCGGGAGCCGGCCACCACGCCGGACTGCTGCCGGACGTGCTGCGCTTCGACCCGGAGGCGTTCCTGCTGTCGGAGGCGGACGTCGCCGCCATGGACCCGCAGGGTCTGCTGCTGCTGGAGGAGGTCGACCGGGCCGTGCACCACGCCGGTTACCGGCCCGCCGAACTGAAGGGGCGCCCGATCGGGGTGTACGTCGGCGGCCGGACCACGAGCCCGCCGGACGACACGCTGGTGGAGCGCGCGAAGAACCCGGTGATGGTCACCGGCCAGAACTACCTGGCCGCCAACGTCTGCCAGTTCTTCGACTTCCGCGGCCCCGGCGTCGTGGTCGACACCGCCTGCTCCTCCGCCCTGGTGGCCATGGACATGGCCGCGCAGGCCCTGCGCACCGGCCGCGTCGAGGCCGCGGTGGTCGCCGGCGTGAGCCTGCTCGCCGACGACCGGGCCCACCGGATCTTCGCCCGGCGCGGACTGCTCAACCCCGGCCCCGAGTTCCATCTGTTCGACCGCCGGGCCGCCGGGCTCGTCCTCGGCGAGGGCGTCGGCGTCGTCGTCCTCAAGTCCCTGGCGAAGGCCCGGACGGACGGGGACCGGGTGCTCGCCGTCATCGAGGGGATCGCGATCAACAACGACGGCCGGACCGCCGGCCCGGCCACGCCGAACCTTCAGGCGCAGAAGGCGGTGATGACCGAGGCGCTGGCGCGCAGCGGCCACCGCCCCGAGGACGTCGGCTGGGTGGAGGCCAACGGCTCCGGATCCACCGTCACCGACCTCCTCGAACTCAAGGCCGTGCAGGCCGTGTACGGCGCGGGTTCGGCACGGCCCGTGGCCCTCGGCTCGGTCAAGCCGAACATCGGCCATCCGCTGGCCGCCGAGGGCATCGCCGCGTTCATCAAGGTCGTCCTCATGCTGCACCACAAGGAGCAGGTGCCGTTCGGCTCCGGCCAGCAGCCACTGCCCCACTTCGACCTCACCGCCTCGCCCCTGCACTTTCCGCGGGAACCCCGGCCCTGGCCGGACACGGCCCCGCTCGCCGCGCTCAACTGCTTCGCCGACGGCGGCACCAACGCACACGTCCTGCTCGCCGCGGCGCCCGAAGCCGCCCACGGCAGCAGGGAACCTCTGCCGCAGCCCGTCCTGAACCGGAGGATCGTCATCAGAGGGACCGCTGAACCCCTTGCACCCGAGCCCGCGACCAAGGGCATGTTCTGGGACGGCTACCGATGAACGCACCCGTGAACGCACCGACGCAGGCACCGACCGACACACCGAAGCAGGCGCCGACCGACGCACCGACCGACGCACCGACGCAGGCACCGGCCAACGACGGTCTGCCCATCGTGTTCCTGTTCTCCGGCCAGGGCTCCCAGTACTACGGGATGGGCAAGGAGCTCTACGACGCCGACGAACGGTTCCGCACCGCGCTGAACCGCTACGACGCCATGGCCGCCGAGGAGCTGGGGGAGTCGGTGCTCGCGCGGATCTTCGACCCCGCGAAGCCGAGGAACCACCCGCTCATCGACACCCGGATCACCCACCCGGGCATCGTCATGATCGAGCTCGCGCTGACGGAGACTCTGCGAGCGGACGGCATCGAGCCGGACCACGTCCTCGGCAGCAGTCTCGGCGAGTACGCCGCGGCCGTCGTCGCCGGCAGCCTCGACCCCTCCGACTGTCTGCGGCTGCTGGTGCGGCAGGCCGACGCGCTCCGCGCGAGCCCGCCCGGCGGCATGACCGCCGTGCTCGCCGAAACCGAGGTGCTGCACCGCGTGCCCGAACTACGGGCCTGCGAGATCGCCGCACGCAACTATCCGGGCTGCTTCGTGGTCGCCGGCCCCGAAGCGGACCTGGCCCGCGCGGAGGCAGGCATGCGCGCCGCCGACGTGCCGTATCTGCGGGTCCCCGTCGAGTACGGCTTCCACTCCCGCCTGATGGACCAGGTACTCGACGCCTGCCGGGAGGCCTTCGACTCGGTGACGTTCGCGCCGCCCCGCCTCCCCTGGATCTCCTGTGTGGACGGCGAGCCGGTGACCGCGCCGAGCGCGGACCACTTCTGGCGGGTCGCACGCCGGCCGATCGAGTTCGAGCGCGCCATGGCCGGGCTGCGGCAGCGGGGCGACTTCCGCTACCTCGACCTCGGCCCCTCGGGAAGCCTGCACGGCTTCGTACGCCAACTCCTTCCACCGGGGACGCGCGCGGAATCGCTGCCGCTGCTCAGCCAGTTCGCCAAGGACACAGACCTGCTCGACCGGGTCCGTACGCGCGCGGCCCGGCCGCCGAAGACGCCACGGAAGGCCGACGGCAGCATGTCTGCGCCCCGCGCCGCCAAGGTCTACGGCTTCCCGGGGCAGGGCTCGCAACGGCGAGGAATGGGCAAGGAGCTGTTCGAGCGGTTTCCCGCGGAGACGGCGATCGCGGACGACGTGCTCGGCTACTCGATCGAGGAGCTGTGCGTCAGGGACCCCGAACGCCGCCTCGGCCGCACCGAGTTCACCCAGCCCGCCCTCTACGTGGTGAGCGCGCTGTCCTACCTGGACCGCGCGGCCCGCGATCCCGAGCCCCCGGACTGCCTGATCGGACACAGCCTCGGCGAGTACGTGGCGCTGTTCGCGGCCGGGGTCTTCGACTTCGCCACCGGGCTGCGGCTCGTGCGGCGACGCGGCGAACTGATGGCCGGAGCCGACGCCGGCGCCATGGCGGCAGTGGTCGGGATCGACGAGGAGACCGTCGTCCGCATGCTCGCCGACCCCGCCCGGCACGCCCTGGACCTGGCCAACCACAACGCCCCGGACCAGTTCGTCGTCTCCGGCCCCGGCGAGGCGGTCGACGCGGCGTGCGTCGCCTTCGAAGCGGCCGGCGCCCGCACGGTCCGCCTGCACGTCAACGCGCCGCTGCACTCCCGCTACCTGCGCGGTGTCGCCGAGGAGTTCGGCCGCTTCCTCGACGGCTTCACGCTGCGCCCGCCGACGGTGCCCGTGCTGGCCAACGTCGACGCCCTGCCGTACACCCCCGACACCCTCAAGGAACGCCTCACGGCACAGATCGCGTCCCCCGTCCGCTGGACCGAGACCGTGCGCACCCTGATGCGGCACGGGGACTTCGAGTTCGTCGAACTCGGCCCCGGCCAGGTGCTGACCAAACTCGACAAACGCATCAGGACCTCCGCCGCCCCGCTCCCAGCCGCCCCGCTCCCGGACTCCGAGCCGACGGCGACCGTCGCCCCGCCGCTCCCCGAGACCGCGGTCCGCCCCGCCGCGCCGGCCGCGCACCCGCGCGCCGCCGCCGACCTCGCCGCCGCCGACCTGACCGCCGACGACCTCGGCGCCCGGACCTTCCGTGAGCGGTACGGTCTGCGCCGCGCCTATGCCGTCGGGGCGATGTACGGCGGTGTCTCCGGCCCGGAGCTGGTGCGGGCGTCGGCCAAGGCGGGGCTCCTCGGCGTGCTCGGGACCGGCGGCCTCACCCTGACCGAGGTGGAGCGACAGCTGCGCGAAGTCGACCCCTCGGACGCCGTCGCGGTCAACTTCCTCCACCGGCACGGCGCACCGGAGCAGGAAGCCGCTTTCGTCGACCTGCTGCTGCGACACGGGGTGACGCTCGTGGAGGCGTCCGGCTTTCCGCTCATCACCGAGGCGCTGGTGCGTTTCCGGCTCAAGGGCGGCCGCATCCTGGCGAAGGCGTCCAGGACCGACGTGGCCGCCGCGTTCCTCGCCCCGCCCCCCGAACGGCTCGTCGCCCGGCTGCTCGCCGCAGGTCTGGTGACCTCCGCGGAGGCCGAAGCGGCGCGGGACCGCCCGATGGCCGACGACCTGTGCGTGGAGGCGGACGGCGGCTGGGTGTACGGCGCCGCGGACCTGCTGACCCTGCTCCCGGCGGTGCTCCGGCTGCGGGACCGGGCCGACCTGCCGGGCCCCCGGGTGCACATCGGCTGCGCCGGCGGCATCGGCACCCCGGAGGCGGCCGCCGCGGCCTTCGTCCTCGGCGCCGACTTCGTGCTCACCGGATCGGTCAACCAGTGCTCGGTCGAGGCCGCCACCAGCGACCAGGTCAAGGACCTGCTCCAGCAGACCCGCACGCACGACGTCGACACCGCACCGCTGGGCGACCTCTTCGAACTCGGCGTGCCGTCCCGCTATCTGAAGCGCGGCCTGCTCTTCCCGGCCCGCGCGAACCGCCTCTACGACCTGTGGCGCCGACACGCCTCGTACGCCGAACTCGACGACGACACCAGGACGCAGATCCTGGACCGCTACCTGGGCGGCGCGTATCGCCCGCCCGCCGCCCCGACGCCCGGCGCGGACCCCGGCGCGGAGCTGGCCGCCGTGTTCCGGGGCTACTTCGAACGGGGTCACCGCCTCGCCGTGACCGGCGACCCGCAGGCCGAGGTCGACCGTCTCGTCCACTGCGGACCCGCCATGGGCGCCTTCAACCAGGCGGTCTCCGGCACGGCCCTGCACCCGTGGCGGGCGCGCACGGTCGAGGCGATCTCCGACTTCCTCATGGAGGGCGCGGCGGCGCACCTCACCGCCCGGCTGCACGGTCCCGCGCAGCCCGAACCGAGTCGGAACCAGTGACGACGCACACAGAAGGAGGCCGCGAACGGTGAGCACCGTGCCACAGGACAACCCCCTGATCTTCTATCCGTTCACGCCGGAGTTCATGGAGGACCCCTACCCGCACTACGCGGAGCTGCGCCGGTACGCGCCGGTGCACGAGCACCCGGGCGGCTTCTGGATGCTCTCGCGCTATGACGACGTGTCCGCGCTGCTGCGCTCGGGGCTCTCCGTCGAGCAGCGCCATGTCGCCCCGGGCCCGTTTCGCGACGCGTACGCGAAGGCGGGCGTCACGGACGAGCCGCGGCTGAAGGGGCTCGCCCTGCTGGACCGGGACCCGCCGGACCACACCCGGCTGCGCAAGCTGGTCACCCAGGCCTTCACGGCACGCGCGGTCAACGCCCTCGAACCGATGATCCGCACGCTCGTGGACGAGGCCCTCGACGGCGTCGCCGAGGACGGGGGCGGCGATCTCGTCGAGTCGCTCGCGTTCCCCCTGCCGTTCACCGTGATCTCGCGGATGCTCGGGATGCCGCCGATCGACACTCCGCACATGCGGCTGCTCACCAGCCTGCTGATGCGTTCCGTCGAACTGACCCCCGACCGCGAGGTGATGAGGGTGATCGAGGCCGCCGACGCGGAGATCTTCGCGCTGGTCGGCGACGCCGTCTCCCGCAAGCGGCGCGAACCCGCCGACGACCTGCTCACCGCGCTCATCGCCGCCGAGGACGACGGGGACAAGCTCACCCACGACGAGTTGGTGGCCCAGGTCACCATGCTCTACGTCGCCGGCTACGAGACGAGCGTCAATCTGATCTCGGGCGGCGCTCTCGCGCTGCTCCGCAACCCCGACCAGATGGAGCTGCTGCGCGCCGATCCGGAGCTTGCGGCGAACGCGGTCGAGGAGACGCTGCGCTACGACCCGCCGGTGCACACCAGCAGGCGGGTGACGCTGGAGCCGTACCACGTCGGCGGCCACGACATCCCCGCCGGGTCGTTCATCCTCGCCAACCTGGCCGGGGCCAACCGCGACGAGGCGTTCTGGGGGCCCGACGCGGAGGAGCTGAGGATCGACCGGGAGAACGCCCGCCGGCATCTCTCCTTCGGCGGCGGCATGCACCACTGTCTGGGCGCGACGCTCGGCCGTCTCGAAGGCAGGGTCGCGCTCGGCGAGCTGGTCCGACGCTTCCCCGGGCTCGCGCTGGACGGCAAGGTCGAGTGGAACGGTCTGCTCAGCCTGCGCGGTGCGGCACGGCTGCCGGTGCGGGTGTGAGCGGGGGGTGAGTGAGCGGGGTGCGAGCGGGGTCTGAGCGGTTCTGAGCAGGGGGCGATCTGAGGGCGAGCGGAGGGCGATCCAAGGGCGAGCGGGCCGTCGCGTTCACGGTGATGAACATGGCTCACATGGGTGTACATCCCTGACTCCCCTGTGTAACGCTCGGTCAACTCCTTTCTCCCACTGCTCAGTTGGAGGCGTAGGCATGAGTGTTTCCCGACGTGCTGTGCTGGCCACCGCGGCCGGCGCCGCAGCAGTCGTAGGCGGCTCCGCGACACCGGCGGTGGGTGCGGCCGACGACCGGATTCCCGCCCCCACCCTGCGCACGCTCCGCGCGGCGGCGGACTACGCCGTCGAGAAGGTCGCCGCCGTCGCGCCCGGCGTGAGCGCGTTCCCGGTCGGCACGAAGTTCGAGAAGTGGGTGTACTCGCAGAACGGCGACTGGGTCGGCGGGTTCTGGCCGGGCACGCTGTGGATGGCATGGCTGCACACCGAGGACGAGGCGTTTCGCACCTGGGCCCTGGCGTCGGCCGAGAAACTGGCCCCTCGTCAGCACGACACCGGCACCCACGACCTCGGGTTCCTCTTCTACCCGTCCTGGGTCACCGCCTGGCGGCTGACCGGCGGCGACGTATGGCGGGCGGGCGCGGTCCGGGCCGCCGACTCCCTGATCCAGCGGTACAACCCGCGCGGACGCTTCATCCGCGCGTGGGGCGCACTGACCGACCAGCGCAACGCGGGCCGGGTCATCATCGACACGATGATGAATCTCGACCTGCTCGCGTTCGCGAGCCGGCAGACCGGCGACGCGAAGTACCTGGACATCGCCGTGGAGCACACGAGGACCGCACAGCGCGTGTTCCCGCGCTCGGACGGATCGACCCCGCACGTCTTCGACTTCGACCCCGACACCGGCGCGCCCCTCGGCCCGAACACCGTGCAGGGCTACAGCCCGACGTCGTGCTGGTCGCGCGGACAGGCCTGGGGGGTGTACGGATTCACGACGATGTACCGGCGGACCGGGAACGCGGAGTTCCTGGCCACCGCCCGCAGCCTCGCGGACTACGCGGTGCGATCCCTGACTCCGGACCATGTTCCGGTGTGGGACTACCGCGCGCCGCAACAGCCCCACGACATCAAGGACGCGTCGGCCGGCGCGATCACGGCCTGCGGTCTGCTCGACCTGGCCGCGGCCACCGGCCGACGCTCGTATCGCGAGGTCGCGCTGCGACTGCTCACCGCGCTGGCGGAGACCTGCCTGACGACGAACTCCGCCCGCGCGGACGCGGTCGTGGCCCGCTGCACCCGCAACCGGCCGAACGAGGACGGGATCGAGATCTCCCTTCCCTATGCCGACTACTACCTGCTGGAGGGCATCCTGCGCGTGCTCCGGCCGCAGGCCGTCGACCGGGCGATCGACCTGTCCACGGTCTGACTGTCCACCGTCTGACGGCCGCCGCGGGGAGGCGGTCAGCCCGCGATGGAGTCCAGCTGTTCCGCCGCCGGACGCAGCGCCCACAGGTCGCCGCCCGGCGGCGCCTCCAGCAGTGGAACGGCCCTTCGCGCCCGCACGTCCCCGGCATCGGCGGCGGCGTGGACGACGTCGGTCGCCGCGTACCTGCGGAATTCGAGCTCCTGGTGCGGCCAGGCAACCGACGCCGTCGCGGCGGGCAACAGATAGTCGACCGCCTTGAACAGGCTCTGCCCGTCCGGGCCCCGGTACGCCCACAGATTCACGCCGACGTGCCGGCCGATGGCCGCGAGCCGGGTGTAGGCCACCAGGTCGAAGGTGGAGTAGTGCCAACTCCTGGTCCGGGTCAGCTCCTGCGGCTGGCTGCCGTCGGCCGCGATCTGCGGCGCGATGCGCAGGGCCCGGGCGTCCAGGACCGTGCGCCGGGCCAGCTCCCGGTCGCCGGTCGCATAGGCGAGGCCGGCGAGCTGCAGGTCGTAGAAGGTGCCGTGGTTGTTGGTCGCGGCGGCCTCCTGCTTGCCGAAGTCGCTGTTCCTCAGCCAGCCGAGGAAGTCGGAGTTCCACTTCTTCATGCCGGTGCGGTCGGCCCCGGTCCAGCCCGGGGCGCCGGTGTCGAGCAGGGCGAGCGCGTCGAGGACGCTGGTGAAGGACTGCGAGAAGTCGATGATGCCGATGGCGCGACCGTCGTACTTGCAGGGGATGAACTGCGCGTGGTCCAGGTTCGGGTTCATCCGCGTGGCCGGATCGAGGAACCAGGTGCGCAGGACCTGGCCGGCCTTCTCTGCGTACCGCTTCTTGCCGGTGTAGTACCAGGCCAGGGACAGGTCGTACGCGGAGTCGAAGGTCTTCTCGACGTCCTGCCGGTCGGTGCCGGAGTCCACCTCGGGATTGCGCTCGCCGTCGCGCTGCACATACGGACAACCCCAGGGATTGTCGGCGGTCGGGGGCTTGGATGGCCACCAGTAGGGCGCCTGGCTGAGGTAGTCGTGGACGTCGCCGCCGGGCGCGGGCCTCGGCTTGTCGACGACCGTCCAGGGGCCCTGCTCCAGCCATCGGTCGGCGCGGGCCGTCAACGCCCCGACGGCCCGGCGCAGTCGAGGGTCGCCGCGATCGAGGCGGAGCTTGGTCTGCTGCATCCGCGCGCCGTCCAGTACGGCGGTGTGCGGGACCCTCGGCGCAGTGTGCGCCGGCACCTGCGCCGCGGCGGTGGGGACGGCGCCGGCGGCGAACGCGGCCAGCGCCACCAGCAGGACGCCGAAGCGTGATCGTGCGCTCATCCCTCCACTCCGTTCAGATAGGTGAACCCGCCCGGTCCGTCGTCCCTCGCCGTCCGCTCCAGTTCGCGCTGCGCCGCGTACAGGTTCCGCGGCCGTACCGCCCGCGGGCTGCCGTACAGCTCCAGGCGCGTGTGCAGTTCACCGGTGAAGTCGGGGACGTCGATCTGGTCGAACTCCCTGACCTCGTCGATGCCGACGGTGGCGGAGTACGGCGCCAGGCCGTCGATCCTGACCAGGCCCGCCCGCGCGTTGGTGACCCGGATGTTCCAGTGCGTGAAGCGCGCGCCGAAGAGGGGACCGGCGGTCGCGTCACCGCCGTGGCGGCCGTTGTTGTTCACGGTGATGTCCGTGCGGACGTTGGCGAACGGCAGTCCGCGATGGCTGTCGAAGGTGCCCATCCGCATGTCGCCGCGGGACCAGACGTTGTACGAGGACAGGCCCTCGACATTGATGCCGTGCAGTTGGGTGTTCGCGGGCGCGGGGCCGGTGCGCTCCTCGATCGTGAAGTCCTCGATGAGGTTGTCGTGCGAGCCCTCGCGGCAGAAGTAGGGGTGGTGGGAGCCGCGGCCGGTGACACGTGTCCGCCGCAGGGTGCACGCGGAGGCGGACACCAGGCCGAAGCCGTTGTCGACGTGACGGACCGTCACGTCGTCCACCCAGCAGTCGTACGCGCACTGGAGGACGACCCCGTTGTGGCCCTTGTCCAGCAGATGCGGCGCCTGCGGGGCCTCCACCGCCTCCAGCGTCAGCCCCTCCACTCCCGAGCCCGTCAACTCCTGCACATGCGTGGTGAGTTGTGGATTCCACTCCGGGCGCAGGTCGAGCGGGAGCGGGCGTTCGAGAGTGACCTTCCGGCCGTGGATCCGGGCGATGCGGACGGGCCATTCGTAGGGCACGTACGACGTCAGCTTCGTCTTGTCGTCCCAGGCGTAGGCCTCCGGTCCCGGGCCGCCGCCGCACATGTGCTCCAGGAGCGTGTGGTCCGCGTCGTCGGACAGGCGCAGGAGGACCAGGGCGCCCGGGCGCAGCGACGACGTGTCCGTCACGGTGACGGTCCAGGCGCCGCGGCGCGCCGGGGCGACGGCGGTGAGCGGACGCCACTCGTCGCGCCGGTTGCCCGTCCAGCCCTCGAAGGGCCAGTCCTTCGCCCTGATCGCGGCGGTGAGGGAGGTCCAGCGGGCCTTGGGGGCCAGCCAGATCAGGCCGCCGGCCCACGACCAGCCCGACTTGTCGCCGCCGTAGCGGGAGCCGTACGCGCCGATCAGCTCGGTGAGGTTCTTCGTCGCGTACAGGGTGGTGCGGCCGCTGCCGGCGCCCTTGAGGACCACGTTCGAGCGGTCGACGCGGATCACGTCGTCGATCCGGAACGTGCCGGGCGGGATGGTGACCGTGCCACCGCCGGCCCTGGCGGCAGCGGCGATGGCACGGTTGATCGCGGGGGCGGAGTCCGTCGTGCCGTCCGCCACGGCGCCGAAGTCGCGTACGTCGGCGACGGCCGGGCGGCGCGGGAGGCGGACCGCCCCGCCGCGGCAGCCGGCCCGGCCGACGTACGGGATCTGCGGGTGGGTGAAGGGGGTGCGCCTGAACTCCCGCCAGAGCGCCGGGGTGCAGGCCGCCGCGTCGGCCGACGCGGCATTCGACTCGACCGCCGTGGCGGTACCGGCGCCGGCCGCCACGGCGATGGCGCTCCCCAGCAAGCCCCGCCTGGTCATGCCCATGACATTTTGACCGCCCATGGCAGCCCTCTGCGCGTCTCTCATGCCCGTCCGCCCTTCCCATACTCTTCATGGATGTGAACGACGTTCATATGTGCGTTGATCGGTGAGCATGCCACGACGCCGTTGCGTGCGAAAGGGGTCACGCAGCGTTTATTGGCCTGGACCGGGCGCTCCATCGTCGGCGGCGCGTGGAAAGAAACCGATCGTCTCCAGGCCGTCGGCCCCGGTAAGGTGCGCGGGCTGTGATGACGGAACGGTGGTGGGGCGGACATGACACCTGGCGCGGAGACGCGGGAGCAGTTGGCGGCTGCGGCGCGGGCCGCGCTGGGTGGCGGGCGGCGGCTGGAGGCGGTCGAGCGGATCACCGGCGGCAGCAAGAAGGGCGTGTACCGCCTGGTCATGGACGATGCGACAACGGCGATCGCCTACCTCTGGGACGACGCCGAGAACTACTGGCCGGCGGCCGAGGGCGACGACGACCTCACCGACCCCTTCTCGCCCGGTCTCGGCCTCGACCTGTTCGAGGCCGCGCACGCCCGGCTGCACGCGCTCGGCGTCCATGTCCCGGCGATCCGTCTCGTCGACCGCGACGGCGGCCACTGCCCGGCCGACCTCGCGATCGTCGAGGATCTCCCGGGCGAGACCCTGGAGCGACTCCTCGCGCGCGACCCTCGCACGGCCGCGCCCGTCATGGCCCGGCTCGGGGAGGCGCTCGACGCGATGCGGCGGCATCGCGCGCCCACGTACGGCAAGGTGGCCGTCGTCGACGGGGGAGGCGCATCGCGCGGGACGTCCTGCGAGGGAGTCGTCCTGGACCGTGCGCTGCGCGACCTTGCCGAAGCCGCGGCGCGTGACCCGCGGATCGCCGGAGCCCGCGACCGGCTGGAGGAACGCCTGTCGCGTCTCGCGGCGGCGGTGCGCCCTCGCGCGCGGTACGCGGTCGTGCACGGCGAACTGGGCCCCGACCATGTACGGGTGGACGCGAGCGGGAACCCCGTGGTGATCGACATCGAGGGCACGATGTACTTCGACGTCGAGTGGGAGCACGTCTTTCTGCGGATCCGGCTGCACGACGCCTACCGGCCGCTGGAGACGGACGGCCTGGACGAGGACCGCCTCGCGCTCTACATGCTGGCCCAGCGGCTCTCCCTGACGGCCGGTCCACTGCGGCTGCTCGACGGGGACTTCCCCGACCGGGCGTTCATGGCGGACATCGCCGAACACAATCTGCGGCAGGCGTTGGAACTGGTCCACGACTGAACGGGCGGCGGATCGCCGTCGCCCACCTCTTTCGGTCGTGTACACCCGCACATTTCGGCATGTTCATGACTGTCATGCGTGGTCGGTCCAGACTGCAGGTGCACGACTCGCCCGGCAACCGCCACAGAAGGAGTTCCTGTGCCGAACGACAGCCGAGTCACTCGTCGCCTGAGTCTGAAGACCGCTATCGTCGCGGCGATGGCCCTGCCCCTGCCCCTGCCCCTGTCCCGTACCGCCCCGGCCGCCGCGGCGGCGGAACTCGCGGAACTCGCCGGCCCCCGGCTCGACGTGATGTCCTTCAACCTGCGGTTCGCGAGCACCCTCCTGCCCAACAGCTGGGCCGTGCGCAGGCCGGTGATGCGCGAACTGCTGCGGCAGCAGGCGCCCCAGGTCATCGGCACCCAGGAAGGCCTCCACCAGCAACTCCTCGACATCGCCACCGACCTCGGAGCGAACTACCGCTGGATCGGCACCGGACGCGCGGGCGGCACCCGCGACGAGTTCATGGCCGTCTACTACGACATCCGCCGCCTCGCGCCGGTCGAGTACGCCCACTTCTGGCTCTCCGACACTCCGGACGTGCCCGGCTCGAACACCTGGGGCGGCGGCTCCATCCGCATGGTCACCTGGGTCCGGTTCCGCGATCTGCAGGACGGCGACCGGCAGTTCTACGTCCTCAACACCCACCTCGACAACCTCAGCCAGTACGCGCGCGAGCGGTCCGCGTCCCTGATCGCCCAGCGCATCGCCGGGTTCGACCAGTCCCTGCCCGTCGTCGTCACCGGCGACTTCAACGTGGCGGCCCACAAGAACAAGGTCTACGACACGATGCTCGGAGCCGGACTGGTCGACACCTGGGACGCGGCTGCCGAGCGCAGCGCCCTCTACGCGACCTTCCACGGCTACCTGCCGCTGACGCCCGGCGGCGACCGGATCGACTGGATCCTGGCCACGCCGGAAGTTACCGTGCACCGGGCCTCGATCAACACCTTCGCTCTGAACGGGCAGTTCCCCAGCGATCACCTGCCCGTACAGGCCGCGCTGACCCTGGGCTGACACCGGCCGCACCTGGGTGAAGAGGGCCGCCAGGAACCCCTTCCCGGCAGGAATCCCCTCCCGTCGGGAATCCCCTCCCTCCACGGAGGGGCATTCACACGACGACGCACGTCATGGCCGCCCACAGCAGGGGCGAGTGCTCGATCCGGCCGTCGGTGCGCCACCGGTCGAGTCGCTCGCGCTGCCAGCGGCCGAGCCGGTGCACGGGGTCAGGGTCCTCGTGGGCGGTGTCGACGGCGACGATCGCCTCCGACAGCGGGCGTACGGAGTCGTCCAGCCCGGCCAGGCGGTGGAACGCGAAGCTGGTCGGCAGCACCCAGCGGGTGGCGGTGACCAGTTCGGCACCGTTGTGGATCATCGCCGTGGCCAGGCCGAACGACTCGGCGAACCGCAGATCGCCACCGCTCTCACAGCCGATCAGGGCGACCCGCGGCGGCGCGGGCCAGATCCGCGCCCCCGGCTCCCCGTCGGCCCGCAGGGGCAGCGTGCCCAGCAGCAGATCCTTGGCCGACAGCGGCCGATGCGTACGGACCGCCTCCGCCAGGCCGACGGTGTCCGGACCGCAGGACAGATGCAGGGTGCCGTCCTCGCTCTGCCCGCCCTCGACCGGCGCGCCGCCCACGTGCCCGACGTACAGCAGTCGGCGTGCCCCCTTGCGGAGCACGCCGCTCAGCCAGTCCCGGTCCAGGTCGGTGCGGCGGAACGCCTCCACCGGGTCGTCGAGGGACGGCTCGACGGCACCGGCGTCCAGGCGGCTGCGGACCAGCGACAGCAGCTCCGGATCCGAGCCGGGCGGCCCCAGCACCGAGCCGAGCGGTGAGTCGGCGCGGAATCCGGGCACCCGGGGGTCGAGGACGAGCACGACCGGGCCGGTGTCCCGCGCCGGGCCTTCAGGAGCGCGCCGCACCGTGTTCTGTCGTCGCAACGACGTCGGCGCGGTGGTCACCACGTCCGCCAAGTCGATGAGCCGGGTGTCGGCGTCGTCGACGGCCAGCAGTTCCCAGGGGACTTGAGCGACCCGGGGCGACGGCTGGATGCGGACCAGCGGGCGGCCCGCGCGCTCCGCCACCTGGCGGAGCTGCGCCGTCAGCCCCTCCGGCCACAGCGCCTCCGCCAGCGTCCGCGCGAGCCGTCGCTCGGTGCGGTGCTCGGCCAGCGCGCCCGACTCGAACGCCCGCCGCATCCCGGCCGTCCCCTCGCCCGAACCGGGGAGCGCCTCGGCCAACTCACCCACCGCACGGTCGACTTCGGCCGCGGGACCGTGTCCGGTGCCGAATCCCTGGGCGCCGCCCGCCCAGGTCCAGGTCATGAACAGGTCGCCCGCGTCGGCCAGCCGGATCTGGACCACGGGACGGGCGGTGAGCTCGTCGGTGATCCAGAACGGCACTTCCTCCTCGTCCACGATCCGTCGGCGATAGCGGAACTCGGCCGCCGCGATGAACTCCTGGAGCGCGACGCGGCCGGACTCCGCCGACATCCGCACCTTCGGAGGCGGCGCGACCCGCAGCCCGGCGGACGCGGCGGCCTCGGCGGCCACACCCCCGAGGGCCGTCGGCCCTTCGTCGCCGTACGCCTTCATGCCCGCGTCCGGGAAGACCGACGGCCCGCCGTGCCCGTCGTGCCCGCCGTCGGAGCCCGGACCGGGGCCCAGGGCCAGGGCGGCGCCCGCGCACCGGTGTTCCACGAGCTCGAACAGGAGCCCCTGGTCCTGGCGGCGCACGGCGAGCCGGAAGGCCAAGTGCATGGCCCTGTCCGCCAGTTGAAGCCACTGGGCCCGCGCACGGGCGGTGACGAAGTCGTGGCGTGCCGCGGCCAGCGCCAGGGCGGCGGGCAGGGCGAGCGAGAGCGCGGTGTCGATGGACCGCGTCTCGTGCGGGCCGTGGTCCGTCCGGTTCAGGTTGTCCTCGAGGGTGCCCGCGAGCATCAGGTCGACCTGGGCGCACCGCTCGTGGATCTCCCGCGCCTGGTAGACGTCCCGGGCCTCCTGGGCCAGCCGCTTCATCTCCTCGATGTCGCCCCGCTCGTAGGCATGTTGGGCGCCCAGCAGCATGGTGTCGGCGGCGGCGACCGCGGCCCCGAGCCGCTGGAACCGGTCCAGGCTCGCCGCCATGAGCTCGCTCGCGCCGACGGCGTCCCCGCGCAGTCCCGCGAGATGGCTGCGGGCCTGCTCACAGACCGCGAGATCACCGAACCGCCGCTGTCGCTCGAAGAAGGCCGACGCCTCCGCGAACAACCGCTCCGCCAGGTCGAGTTCACCTCGCTGCATCGCCAGGGACGCCCGGTGCGCGAGCAGGGTCTGCCGCTCGCCGGTGTCGCCCAACGCCCGGAAGCCGTCGTCCGCGCGGGCGAGATAGTCCTCGGCCAGGTCGAACCGCCCGGTCGTGGCACAGATCGTGCCGAGCGCGGTCAGCAGACGCGGGACGGTCTCCGCGGCGGTCGGCGCAGTCGTGGACAGCAGGAGCGTGGCCTGTTCCTCCGCCCTTCCCCACTCGCCTCGGTTCATCAGCAGGAGGACCCGGTTCAGGCCGAGTTCGGCGGCGCGCAGCCCGTCGGGGTCCGCGAACTCGGGGAACAGGGCCGCCGCTTCGTCCAGGCAGGCCAACGACTCGTCCAGTCGTCCCGTCCTGCTCAGCACGTCAGACCTGGCGATGAGTGTCTTCAGCACGGTTTCCAGCCACAGTTGACGGCCCTGCGGGCCCATCCGCGCCGACGCGATGCCGTCGAGCAGGGCCCGGGACCGGTCGACCGCGTCCTCCGCTGCGGGCAGGTCGGAGGCGGTGAGGAGGACGACGGCGAGGTCGGACAGCACGTGCGCGCGCAGGAACCGCACGTCGGGCGAGTCCTCGATGGACTCGGCCAGGGCGAGCAGCTCGCCGTAGACGGCGCACGCGGCCCCGAAGTCGGCGGCCATGTGATGCTCATGGGCCTGGGCGAAACCGCTGTCGAACGGCTCCCCGTACAGCTGCGTCGCCTGCGCCTGCGCCTGCGCCTCTGACTCGTTCGCGTCCGGCATCCGTCAGTAGTCCTCACTGGTGGCGGTGGCGGCCAGGGTCTCGGCGAGGAAGGGCGCGGAGGCCGAGACGGAGTCGTACGTGCCGTACGTTCCGGACGCGTCGGCGGAGGTCCGGGGCTGTGCCGCGGCGGCCAGTCGGCGTCGGGCCAGGGCGCGGACCGCGTCACGCTCGGCGCGGCCCCCGGCACCGGCGCCCGGGTCGAAACCGGGCAGCAGGACGGCGACTTCGACCCGCGGCGGGGTCGTCGCGGCCGGCGGATCGAGACGCGGGTTCAGGTCGAGATCCGTCCGGCCCGTCCATACGTCGTCCCGTCTGGCGAGCGGAACCCGGCTCGGCGGGCCGCCGTTCACGCGGACCTCCGCGACGAGCGGCGCACCCGCGCCGGGAGCCGCGAGGTGCGCGACGACCTCGACCTCGATCCGGCGGCGCGCACCGAGCGCGCGGGCGGTCCAGGACACCGAGTCCTCGGCGGCGTCGACGAACCCCGGCGGATAGCGGCGCCAGTCGTTCGTCCCCGAGCCGCGGGCGATGACCCGGCCGCCGGAGACGTGCGCGTCGCCTGCCGCGAGGGCATAGCCGTCCCGCCGAGCGAACAGCGCGCCCGCATCGACCGGCGTACCGGCGGGGCCCCGCTCCAGCGCCGAGCGGAGGTCGCGCAGGGCCGGCCCGTCCAGCCCGGCGCAGTCCGCCGCGTCGTCGATCAGCCGCAGGACATTGCCCAAGTGGCTTGCCGTGTGGGCCGGTTGCGGTGCCGAGCGCCACCACTGGATCAGCGGGCCGAGTCCGGCTTGGTGCTCCTCGATGAGTTCGGGCACGCAGTCGTCGGGCTGGTCGCCGAAGTCGTCGAACAACTGCTGGCACCGGTGGGTGAGCGCGGCCGACTCCAGGCCGAGCACGTCCGGTTCGAGCACCGCGATGCCGTCGGTGTACGACGCCGGCCACCACCGGGCCGCCCAGTGCCCGAACCCGAGCCGGGCGGCACCGCCCGCGAGAGCCCCGAGATCCGCCGGTACGGGGCCCACCTCGCCGTCCCCCGTCGCGCACGCGTGCACCGCGGCAGCGGCGGGCTCGCCGTAGACCGCCCACAGCCACTGCTGCGCCCGCCCCACGTCATGGATCTCCGCCACCGGCGGCCCCGGCTCCCCGAGGACGGGCCGGACCAGCACCGCCCCCGCGACGTCGAGAACGCAGCGCGCGAAGTCGGGGGCCACGGCGTCCACATCGTCGAGGGCGACGACAGGACGGCCCGCGGCGACCCGGATCGTGCCGTCCGCGCCCCGCGTGACGTGGATGCGCGTCCCGTCCCCCGCCATCACGCGCTCCTCGGCTCGGCCGTGTCCACGGCGGTCGTCGTCGACAGGGTGCGCAGCGCCGAGCGGACCCGGGCGCGGTGGTCCATCATCACCGAGCGGGCGACCCCGTCGAGCACCGCCCAGACCGCGGCGAGATCCCCCAGGGGCGCGGCGCGGACGTCTCGCCCGTGCAGCCGCACCCACAACCGCCGCATATAGGCGGCCCAGGGCGTGCGAAGGTCCTGGGCGAGGGCGTCCAGAACGCCGGTACTGGTGCCGGTGTCGCCGCCGCTGCTGTCGCTGCCGTCCGGGTCGGGGCGGGGAGAAACGGTCATCCTGCGGGCGCGCAGGACCGATGCCTCCCGTCGCCAGCGGCTGTTGACGGCCCGGTGCGCCGCGGTGCGCCCCGCCGCGGGGTCCCCGGCGCCCAGCGGATCGAGGCCGACCGCGAGCCGCCCGCCGAGCACGACGGCGACGCGCAGACTCTCGTCGTGCAGGCCGAGCGGCGCGCAACTGCGGCCGACCTCCCGCCGTACGAGATCCGGCACCGTCGGCAGCTCCTCGCGCCGCGACGACGACTGGAGCACGACGAAGAGCCGTTCGAAGAGCGTGCGGTCGAACGGCGCGGGAAGCGTGGCGGTGGAGGCGGCGCGGCCGACCTCCGGTCGCGGCGGCGCAGGGCGCGCGGTCAGTCCCAGATGCGCCGGCAGCCCCCCTTCGCCCCAGACCTCGCCCGCACGCGCCCACAACGCCCGGCCGAACAGCGCTCCGTGCCCCGCCTCGACCATGGCCGCGTACACCGGCGACTTCCCCGCCGACCCCGCCCGCCTTACCGACCCCACCGGCCCCGTCGTACCGCACGCTTCGAGCACCTCGCCCGCCAGCGCGACCGCCACACCGAGGTCGGCGGCGACCGGCTGCCGACCGGCCCACGCGACGGCCAGCTCGCCGTCGAGCCGGGCCCGCCGCGCGGCGTCCGCCAGATGGTCCTTCAGCGCTTCGACGGTACGTCCGCCGCCCGCGTCCGCCACGTCCTGCACCACGCCCCGCGCCACGGCGTCCGCGTCGGTGGAAGGCGCCCCGTGCTCGGTCGCCAGCTCGAAACACCGCTGGAAGTACAGATCCTGGGGGTGACCCGCCACGATTCCCAGGGCCCGGCGGGTCTTCTTGAGCAGCGTGAACCACTGTGCCGTCGCCCGAAGACGCGCACCGGACTCCTGGACCAGCGCGTCGAGCCGCGCGGCCTGCGCCGGTGCGAGGAAATCCGCCGCGAGTTCGGGACTCAGCGACGGCCTGACGATCAACGGCAGCACGATCAGCTTGACCGTCCGCGTCAACGGCGCCCCGCCGGGCCCGCTCAGCGACTCCAGCCCCGGCCCGAGGCCCCGCCAGGCACGGTCGATGACCAGGGCGCGCGATCGGCATGCATCGGTCGGCTGGCTGGGCGTCGGCGGCATGCGGCGAGCGTACGTCGTGCGGGAACGGGCGGGCGAACCTGGGATCGGTAGGGAGTTCGGGCCGCCTAGCGTCCACACCGTGCACCGCACATGACATCACCACAAGGAGGAGCGGTCATGGGAATCTTCAGCAAGCGTGGCAAGAACCGCGAGGAGCGGGCCGCCGAGATCGCCGACAAGGTGGCGAGCGGCAAGGGGTTCTACGGCCGAACCACCCGCGCCTTCCTCGGACAGCAGGACTTCGCCGCGGTCCAGCAGACGATCGGCGCCTACAAGTCCGGCCAGGACGTCCAGCAGCTGCTCGCCATGGGCGCCCCGACCGTACCCGCCGTCGTCGTGTCGATCGGCGACACCGGCCGGCTGGTCAACCACGACCCGGTCGTCGACCTCGTCCTCCAGCCGTCCGGGACGACCGGCCCGGTCACCCTCCAGACCGTCGTGTCCAAACTGCGCATCCCCCGCACCGGCGACCAGGTCCTGCTGGTCGCCGACCCCGCGCGCCCGGGCGGCTACCTCTACGCCGGGGACGGAGTGGCCCCGTGACCTCGCCCGTGCCCGAGAGACCCCGGAACCCTGACATCTGATGAGGGGTCACGAGGTGCTGGAGTTCTGGTGGGCGATACCCGCCGCGGCGGCGCTGCTCGGCTACGCGCGCTCGCTCGCCGGGGTGACCCGGGCCCAGCGGGCGGTATGGGCGACGGCGCGGATCGTGGCGGTGGAGCAGCCGGCCCACGGCGACTCCGGGAAGCCCGGGATACCGGTGACGCTCACGTTCCAGGACCCGGGCACCGGCCAGGAGTTCACCCTGTCGAACGCCGGCAAGCACGGCGACGCGATCGAGGAGGCCTGGGTGGGCCGCGAGGTCGAGGTGAGCTACCCGCCCGGGCAGCCTCTCCGGTTCGCCGTCGGGCTGGGCGGCGCTGGGGAGTGGACCGGACGCGAGGGCCCCGACTGCGCGGTCATGCTCCTCCTCGTCGGGCTGGTGATCCACGCGGCCGTCCGCTGGGGCTACCCGTGCGCACTGCTCGGCTTCGGCGTGCTGCTGACGGCTGCCGCGGTGCGGAGCCCCGACATCCGGATCGTGCGTGCCCGCAACGCCCTGCTGGCCTCGGCCGTGGCGGTCCCGGCCCGGGTGGTGGCCGTCACCGACGATGTCCACACCGACAGCGAGTCCGGGCGCGACATCGTCGTCCACGCCCCGGTCATCGCCTTCACCACGCGCGAGGGCGTCGAGGTCACCGTCCTGGCGCACGGGGCCGTCCCCGATCCGGGCCGGTCCCTCCATCGCGCCCTCACCCTCCACTACGCCCCCACCGATCCGGCCGTCTACACCCCCGACCTCGCGGCCGACCGCCGTTCGGGAGCGAAGGGCATCGCCTTCATCGTCGCCCTCCTGCTGGCCGGGACGGCGGGGGTGGTGGTCGGCGCAGTCATGTTGTGACGCCTACTCGGGCAGCGGCCGGTCCTGGACGACGTTCTTCATGACGAGGGTGGAGGTCAGGCGCTGGACGCCCGGCAGCCGGGCCAGCCGCTGGTCGTAGAGCTGCTGGTAGGCGGCCAGATCGGTGGTGGCGACGCGCAGCAGGTAGTCGGGGTCGCCGAAGAGGCGCTGGGCCTGGATGACATGCGGGATCGCGGAGACGCCCTCCTCGAAGGCGGCGACGGTGTCGCTGTCCTCCCAGCGCAGGGTGACGAAGACGAGAGCCTCGAAGTGCAGACCGACGGCGGCCGGGTCGACGACGGCGCGGTAGCCGCGGATCGCGCCCTCGCGTTCGAGGTCGCGCAGTCGGCGATGGCAGGGCGAGACGCTCAGCTGCACGCGGGCGGCCAGCTCGGTGACGGTCAGACGGCCGTCCACCTGTAGCTCGGTAAGAATCTTCCGGTCCAGGGCATCCATGGGACAGATTCTCCCTCAGAAGGCGCGATCGTGAAGCAAAGGAGAAAACATTTTCGGGCGAATCCGGTCTAATCTTCCCACTCAGGCAAAGTGCGCGAGAGGGATCGGATCGATCGATGGACACGACGACGGTGGCGGCATTCCTGGCAGTGGATCTGCTGCTGGTGTTCACTCCGGGCGCGGACTGGGCCTATGCGATCTCGGCAGGGCTGCGGGACCGGTCGGTCGTCCCGGCGGTCGCCGGGCTGATAGCCGGGTACGCGGGCTACACGCTGCTCGCCGTCGCCGGCCTGGTGGTGCTCGTCGCGAGCTCGGCGACCGTCCTCACCGCGCTCACCGTCGCCGGGGCCGCGTACCTGATGTGGCTGGGCTGGGGCGTGCTGTCGCGGCCGGCGGTCCTGGGCGCGTCCACGGAGCCCCTGGCCTCCTCGCGCGGGCAGATCATGCTCAAGGGCGCCGGGATCAGCGGCCTGAACCCCAAGGCGCTGCTGCTGTACTTCTCGCTGTTACCGCAGTTCATCGACTCCGCGGGCGGCTGGCCGGTCGCCGCCCAGACGGGTCTGCTCGGCGCGCTCCACATGACCGCCTGCGCCGTCGTCTACCTCGCGGTCGGCGTCGTCGCCCGCACCGTGCTGAAGACCCGGCCCTCGGTGGCCCGAGCCGTCACCCGCGCCTCCGGTGCCATGATGATCGCCATCGGCGGGTTCCTGCTGGTGGAGCGCCTGGCCGGCTGACGAGTCCCCCTGCCCCCCCGCTGCCTACGGACGAGACGAAGGAGTGCACGTGGAAGGTCGGACGCAGCCGGAACCGGCGAGCCCCGAGATCCAGGCCCGGATCCGGGCCGGCTTCGACCGGCAGGGACTGATGAGCCACCTCGGCGCACGGATCACGCTCATCGCACCGGGCGAGGTGCACATCGTGCTCCCGAGCCGCCCCGAAGTCACCCAGCAGCACGGCTACTTCCACGCCGGCGCGACCAGTGCCATCGCCGACACGGCGGGCGGCTTTGCGGCCTTCACCCTCTTCCCCGAGAACACCGAGGTGCTCACCGTCGAGTACAAGATCAACCTTCTCGCGCCCGCCGTCGGCGATCACCTCGAAGCGGTCGGAACCGTCCTCAGGGCCGGACGCACGCTGACCGTGTGCCGGCTGGAGGTGTTCGGCGTCCAGGACGGCGAAGGCGAAGGCGAACGCGAAGGCGATCGCAAGCTGGTCGCCAACGGGCAGCAGACGCTGATCCGGGTGAACGGGCGAGAGCAGTGAGCAGTGCCCGAGCGGTGAGCCGGCAGCCGGCAGCCGGCAGTCGGCAGCCGGGCGAGGAGCGCCGACGCCGTCCTGCGACGTTTCGCCCCATATCTTGATCGAATTCCAGCCGCCGGACACTAACATGGGCTGATGGGCACTCCCACCTCACTGTTGCGGGCTTTTCGGCCCCAAGTCCAAGAGCGTCTCTACGACTTCTACGAAGAGCTGAGGAGCGCCGACGACCTCTACTGGGACCGCAGCCTGCGCGCATGGATCGCGACCGGGCACGCGGTGGTCAGCAAAGCGGCCGGTGACCCGGGCCTGTCCTCGGTGCGCTACCCCGACATCGAGACCGTCCCCGAGGAACTGCGGCCGCTGGCCCGGGTCCTGAGCCGGCAGATGCTCTACAGCGACGCCCCCGACCACCCCCGGCTACGGGCGCTGATCAGCAGGGCCTTCACTCCCCGGGCCGTGGAACCGCTCCGCGCCCGGATCTTCGAAGCCGTCGACCGGATCATCACCGACGCGGCGCCGACCGGGCGGATGGACATCGTCGCGGACCTCGCCCGACCCCTGCCGCTCACCATCATCTGCGACCTCCTCGACGTACCGCAGCAGGACCGCCCCGCGCTCGCCTCCTGGTCGGAGCCGATCGCCGAGGCCATAGGCAACTCCCGGCTCGAAGCGGACCGCAACCGCGAGGCCTCGCAGAGCATGACGGACCTGCTCGCCTACTTCCGCGAGCTCCTCACCCGCCGTGACACCCCACCGGCCCCCCACACCCTGCGCGCCCTGGTGACCGCCCAGGCCGAGAACGCCGACCAGGACCTCGACGAACTCCTCGCCAACTGCGCCCTGTTGCTGATCGCCGGCCACGAGACCACCACCCACTTCATCGGCAACGCCACCCTCGCCCTGCTCCGCCACCCGCACGCGGCCGACCAACTGCGCAGCAGGCCTGAGCTGATGCCCGCCGCGGTCGAGGAACTCCTGCGCTACGACGCCCCGGTACAGCTGATGCTGCGCACGGCCCGGCACGACCTGGACCTGGCCGGCCGCACCATCGCCGAAGGTCAGACCGTGCTCCTGGTGGGCGGCGCCGCCAACCGGGATCCGGCCGTGTTCCCCGATCCCCATGTGCTGGACTTCGAACGGCCCGGCGGACGGCACATGGCGTTCGGGCACGGCCCGCACTTCTGCCTCGGCGCGGCGCTGGCCCGGCTGGAAGGCGGCATCGTCCTGGAAGCACTCCTCACCCGGCTCCCCGGCCTGCGGCTCGACGGCGCCGCACCGCCCCAGTGGCAGCGCAGCCTAAACTTCCGCGGACTCACCCGCCTGGACGTCGCCTTCACCCCGCCCGCGGACGACCACGACCACGACACCGGTACGCGGGCCACACCGGCCCACGTCTCCGCAGGCGGCTGCCCCGTCAGCGGTGCGGACAACGCGACGGGCCCGTACGGCTAGGCGTTGGCGACCGGGGTCAGCCCCAGGCTCACCGCGGCTTCCTGGAGGGCGTCCACCAGGGCGGAGGTCAGCGGGTCGGGACCGGCGGGGGAGGCGCGCAGGACGGCGGCGATACGGCGGTGACCGGCGACCGGCACGGTCGGGAGGGTGACCGTCTCGGGCGGGGCGTCGGCCAGAGCCAGCGTGGGGACCACGGCCGCGCCGAGACCGGACCGCACCAGTGCGAGGACGGTGGGGAACTCCCGGCAGGTGTGCATGCGCCGCGCGGTGAAGCCGTACTGCCGGGAGATCCGTTCCAGGGCGCGACGGCAGGCGGTGCCCGAGGGGCCCGCGACCCACGGGCGGTCGGCGAGATCCCGGACCGTGCGAGGCGGCGGGGTCCAGCCGACGGGCGTCACGACGCGGTACTCGTCGTCGGCCACCGGGACGGCCGCCAGGTCCCTGGCCTGCCGGTCCGGGGCGGGGTCGTCGGAGTCGTACTCCACGACCACCAGGTCCAGGCCGCCGGTGCGCAGTTCGCGCAGCGCCTCGGGGCCCTCCAGCTCGACCACCCTCGGCTCCAGGCCGGGACGGGTGCGGGCGAGGGCGTCGAGGGCCGGGACCAGCAGATGACTGACCGCGGTCGAGAACGCGGCGATCGCCACCGGGCCGGTCGCCCGCCCGGTGAACTCGGCCAGTTCGCGGCGCGCCTCGGCGAGTTCGTGCTCGATGCGCTCGGCGCGCGCGGCCAGCAGCTGCCCGGCGGGGGTGAGTCCGGCCCGGCGGCGCGAGCGGTCCACCAGCGGCTGGCCGACCTCGCGTTCCAGCTGGGCCAGGTGCTGGGAGACGGCCGAGGGCGTCAGATGGAGCACCTTGGCCGCGTCCACGACGCCGCCGCGCAGCGCGACGGCCCGCAGTACCCGCAGGCGCCGGGGGTCCAGTTCCATAAGTCGTACTGTAGTGCCACTTCAGAAAATCTTGCTTGTCGTCCAGTCGCACTGCACGGATGATCGGGTCATGAACGAAGACGACGAGCGGTGGCGTGCGCGATTCGACGCCGACGTGACCTTCGCGGGCGGCGGCCCGCAGACCCAGGCCTGGGGAACCACCGGTCCACGCCGGACGGCCCGCCGCCGCGCCGTCGATCTCAGCCACTCCATCCGGCACGGCATGATCACCTACCCTGGCGTGCCCGGGCCGGAGATCGGCGACCACCTGTCCCGGGAAGCCTCGCGGGCGCACTACGCGCCCGGCACCGAGTTCGCCATCGGACGCATCTCGATGACCGCCAACACCGGCACCTACCTCGACGCCCCCTTCCACCGCTTCGGCGACGGAACGGACCTCGCCGGGCTGCCGCTGTCCGGGCTCACCGACCTCGACGGCATCGTCGTACGCGTCGCGGACACGGGCCGACGGGCCGTGGACCGGGAACTGCTGCTTCCGTACGACGTCACCGGTCGGGCCGTACTGATCCACACCGGTTGGGACCGGTACTGGGGCACCGAGCGGTACGGAAACGGCCACCCCTACCTCACCGCGGCCGCCGCGGCCTGGCTCGTCGAGCAGCGCGCGGTCCTGGTCGGCATGGACTCGCTCAACATCGACGACACCGACGACGGCGACCGCCCCGCGCACACGACGCTGCTGGCCGCCGGCATCCCGGTCGTCGAGCACCTGCGCGGCCTGGAGCAACTGCCCCCGTACGGCTTCCGCTTCCATGCCGCGCCACCGGCCGTCGAAGAGATGGGCACCTTTCCGGTACGCGCCTACGCGCTCCTCGACGACGAGGGCGACGCGGCGGCGGCAGGCGACGACCGGGGTCAGGACGGGTGACCCGGGCGGAGGGGCTGCTCGCGGCCATCGGCCCGGCCACCCTCACACGGCGCCCGCCCCGGTTCCCGTGACCGCGCACGCGGTTCCGTAAAGCTTCGTTCGTCCTTCGGGGAAAGGGGATTCGGTGGCCCGTCGCACCGACACGTCCTGTCTGGCGGTGGCAGTCAAGGGCTACCTGCTGCTCACCATGTGGTCCTTCGTCGGCTCCGCCCTGGCGCTGCCGGTCGTCGTGGTCGACCTGATGGCCTCCCAGGACCCGCCGCAGCACCTGCGCGGCTTCGGGCAGCACGCGCTCGTGTACAGCGCACCCGTCGTCGCCGCCGCGGGAGTGGCCGCGTACATGAGCCGGACGCGTCGCGGGCCGTGGCGGGACGTCCTCGCCCGTACGGCCGTCGTACTCGTCCTGAGTCAGGCCGCCGTGCGCTGGGCCGATGCACGGTTCGACTCACCCGACTGGAACTCCCTTGTCCTGGCACCGGGTGCGGCCGCCGGGATCACCGCTTTCCTCTGCCGCCGAGCGGCGCGCTGGTGGGAAGACGGCGGTCTCAACGGCGGCCGGCGCCGCCCGGCCGCCGGCGAGATCTGGCACGCGCTGGTCCCGTTCCGGGAGTCCGCCGACGAACTGCCCCACTACTGCGTGGTCATGAGAGCCGGCTTCCGCCATGTCGAAGTGCTCCAGATCACCAGCCAGGACAAGGACGGCCGCGCCGACCACCTGCGCATCTCCAACGACGGCTGGGACTTCAACTCCGGCAAGGACCACTGGGTCGAGACGGGCCTCCCGCCGCGCCGGGTGCCGTACGAGAAGTTCAGCAAGACCAGGCCCCAGGGCCCCTGCCCGAAGCAGGCCTGGCGGCGGCTCCGAGCGAACCGCCTGGCGCCCGTCGCCGCCGGCTCTCCCACCCTGTGGACCCGGATCACGCAGTACCTCGGCTGAAGCGTCGGCCCGGGAAACGCGTGTCGCCGCAGCGCGCCGGGCATCTAGCCTGTGGCGCATGCACCAACCCCGAAGACGCGACCGGCGCTTGAGCCGCCGTATGCGGCCGGAGCCGACCCGGCGCCAGGCTTCGCGGCTCACGGTCGCGGGGGCCGATGTGGTGCTGGTCGGCTACTTCTCCGCGAAGGAGCGGGACTTCGCGACGCTCATGGCCTCCGCAGCCGCAGAACTGGCAGCGCGCGGCGCCCGGGTCGTCGGGCAGATCGTGCAGCGGCGGGGCGTTTCGGACGGCGGGGCCCGAAAGATGGGCCTGCCCTATTCCTCGCGGACTCTGCTGAGCTACGGCAAGGTTCGCGAGGCAGCCGAGACATGCGAGCAGGCCGACGCCGACGCGGCGGTCTTCGTCGCCTCGTTGACCGAGCGCCAGCGGCGTGCGCTGACAGCGATGCTCGGCCGCCCCGCCGTGAGCCTTGCCGACGTCCTCGCCGCCGACTGACCGCTCAGTCGAGGCAGAACTCGTTGCCCTCGATGTCCTGCATCACGATGCACGAATCGTCGCCGCCGTCATACAGGAGTCGCACGCGTACCGCGCCGAGCGGCACCAGCCGTGCGCATTCCGCTTCGAGCGCGGCCAGGCGCTCCTCGCCCACGAGCCCGGTGCCGACCCGCACGCAGAGATGCACCCGATTCTTGACGACCTTGCCTTCGGGAACGCGCTGAAAGAACAGCCGAGGGCCGACGCCCGAGGGATCACTGCACGCGAACCATGAACCCTGATCCTCAGGAGCCCGGGAGCGGTCGAAGTCGTCCCACGTGGCGAACCCCGCCGGTGGCGGCGCTACGACGTACCCCAGCACCTCGCACCAGAAACGAGCGACACGCTCAGGTTCCGCGCAGTCAAAGGTGACCTGGAACTGCCTGATCGATGACATCGGCGCACGATAACAGGGGCTCCGTCGCCATTGCAGCCGCATGATCAGCTGACAGGTTCTTCAAGGGTTCTTCATCATCTCCGCTCTACGGTCGGCCTGCCCGTCGCATTCACCGACGGACCGACAGGAGAGCGGGAGAGATCCGATGAGAACCAATCGCGTGTTACCGGCCGTGCTGGCCTCGATCGCGGCCTTCGCACTGACCGGCTGCGGCGGCGACGGCGATGCCGCGAAGGTGCCGACGGCCGCCGGCGGGGACTCGTCCGCCTCGGCCACGGCGACGGGCGGGCAGGGCGGCGGGGACGATGTGGCCGCCTATGTGAAGGCGCAGCGGGACTGGGTGCAGTGTCTGCGGGACAGCGGCGTCGACGCGCCGGACCCGGACGAGAAGGGCGAGGTCGACTTCGGCGGCGGCGACGGAGCACGCGCCCTGAAGAAGGATCCGAAGTTCGTCAGCGCGTCGGAGAAGTGCGCCGACAAGAAGGCCACCGTTCCCCAGAGCATCGAGGACGCCAACCGGCCCAAGCTCACTGCCGCGCAGATCAAGGTCGCGCGGGAGTACGCCGCCTGCATGCAGAAGAACGGCGCCCCCGACTACCCCGACCCCGGCCCCGACGGCTACCAGAAGAACGACAACTCGGGGATTTCCGAGTGGGATCAGAGTTCGGCCGGCGCCCAGCGCGCGACGCGCGTCTGCGCACCGATCTCCGGCAACCCGACGAACCAGCCCCCGGCCAAGGGCTGAAGATGACGCAGACAGTGACACGGACCGATGACGCGGACGGGACGCCTCCCGCGCCGCCTCCGCCTCGCGGCCGACGCCGACGGCGTACCGTGCTGATCGCCTCGGCCGTCGCCGTCGTGGCGGCGGTCGCCGGGGCCGGCGCGCTCGGGCTCGGCGGCGGAGAGGACAAGGCGCCGAGCGCTGCGCCCCGGAGCGGCTCCGTCGTGGCGGTGACGCGCGAGACGCTGACCGAACGCACCACGGTGGAAGGCAAGTTGGGCTACGGCACGGAACTGCCGCTGCCGGTCAAGGCCACCGGGACGGTGACCTGGCTGCCCGAGCAGGGCGCGACGGTCGAGCGCGGCGACGAGTTGCTCCGGGTCGACGACCGGCCGGTGACCCTCATGTACGGATCGCTGCCGATGTACCGGAGCCTGGGCACGACCCCCCAGGAGGACGAGCAGGACACGGCGGACGACCAGGACTCGGGCTCGGACTCGGCCTCGGACTCGGCCTCGGACTCGGGCTCGGGCTCGGGCTCGGGGGAGCAGCAGCCGGGCGCCGGCGACACCGGCGCCTCCCAACCGTCGAGCGAGCTGTGGGGTATGGATGTCATGCAGTTCGAGACCAATCTCGCCGCCCTGGGCTATACCGGCTTCACGGTGGACGAGCGATTCACCTCCGGCACCGCCGCGGCGGTCAAACGGTGGCAGAAGTCGCTCGGACTGGCCGAGTCCGGCACGGTCGGGGTGGGCGACGTCATCTACTCCGCCGGCAAGGTACGGATCGGCTCGGCCGGCGCCCGGCTCGGCTCGGCGGTCGGCGAGAACACCCTCACCTACACCGGTACCGCCCGGAAGGTGAGCGTCGACGCCTCCGCCGCGGACGCCTCCTGGGCCGTACGCGGGTCCGCCGTCACGGTCGAACTGCCCGACGGCACCTCCGTGCAGGGCAAGGTGGCGTCGGTGGGCAAGCAGGCGACCACCCCCGAGGGCGGCGAGGGCGGCGGCTCGGGGCAGCCCGCCACGATTCCCGTGACCATCACCATGGCGGACCAGCAGGCCATCGGGCGCTTGGAGAGCGGCCCGGTGACGGTCGAGTACGTGGGCCACGAGGTCAAGGACGTGCTGGCCGTCCCGGTCGCCGCCCTGGTCGCCCTCGCCGAGGGCGGGCACGGCCTGGAGACCGCGGACGGCCGGTTCGTCGCCGTGCGGACCGGACTCTTCGCCGACGGCAACGTGGAGGTCAGCGGTCCCACGGTCCGCGAGGGCATGAAAGTGAGGATCCCGGAGTGACGGCCGTCGTGGAGTTCGACGCGGTCTCCAAGACCTACCCCGGAGGCGTGGCGGCGGTACGGGACGTGAGTCTGCGCATCGGACGGGGCGAACTGGTCGCGATCGTCGGCCCGTCGGGCTCCGGGAAGTCGAGCATGCTCCACCTCATGGGCAGCCTCGACCACCCCTCGGCCGGCCGGGTCCTGGTCGACGGCCACGATGTGGCGAGCCTGTCGGACCGGGAGGTCTCCGCACTGCGGGCCACCCGGATCGGCTTCGTCTTCCAGCAGTTCCACCTCTCGGTCGGGGTGTCGGTACTGGACTCGGTGGCGGACGGCCTGCTCTATGCGGGCGTCCCGCCGCGCCGCCGCCGGGCCAGGGCGGCGGCCGCGCTCGCCCGGGTCGGGCTCAGCCACCGGGTGCACCACCTGCCGCACCAGCTGTCCGGCGGCGAGCGCCAGCGCGTCGCGGTGGCCCGGGCGGTGGTCGGCGGACCCTCGGTGCTGCTGGCGGACGAGCCGACCGGAAACCTCGACTCGGCGTCGGGCGCGACCGTCCTCACCCTGCTGCGGGAGCTGAACGCGGCCGGCACGACCGTCGTCGTCATCACCCACGACCGCGACATCGCGGCCGGGCTGCCGCGCCGCATCGAGCTGCGCGACGGCCGTCTGGTCGCCGACACGGCACAGAGCACGAGCACGACGATCGGGGCGCCTCGGTGACGGACCACACGACGAACGCCTCCGGGTCGGACCCGCACTCCGGTCCGACGGCGGCCGGGGCTCCGGTCCCGGGCCCGGTCCCGGCGCGGCTGCGGGCCGCGCGGCTGGGTCCGGTGGACGTCGTCCGGCTCGGCGGCACCGGTCTGCGGACCCGTCCGCTGCGGGTCTTCCTCTCCGCGCTCGGCATCGCCATCGGTGTGGCCGCGATGATCGCGGTGGTCGGCATCTCGGGCTCCGGCCGGGCGGAGGTCGACCGTCGGCTCGACGCGCTCGGCACGAATCTGCTGCGGGTCGCCCCCGGCCAGACCCTCGCCGGCGACGACGCCGAGCTTCCCCCGGAGTCCGTGGCGATGATCGGCCGTGTTCCCCCGGTGCAGCAGGTCGCCGCCACCGGCGAGACCGGCGCGAACGTCTACCGCAACGAGCGCATCGCCGTCGGCCGCACCGGGTCCCTGCACGTCCTGGCGGCCGGCGCCGATCTGCTGCCGGCCGTCGGCGGACAGCTCCGCAAGGGCCGCTGGCTGGACTCCGCGACCGACGAGTACCCGGCGGTGGTGCTCGGCTCGGCCGCGGCCCGCCGGCTCGACGTGTACACGCCCGGCACCCGGGTCTGGCTCGCCGAGCGCTGGTTCTCGGTGATCGGCGTCCTCGATCCGGTACCGCTCGCACCGGAGATCGACAGTGCGGCTCTGGTCGGCTGGTCGGCAGCCGAGAAGTACCTCCGCTTCGACGGCCATCCCTCGACGGTGTACGTCCGTGCCGAGGACAGCCAGGTCGCGTCCGTCCGGTCGGTCCTGGCGGCCACGGCGTACCCCGAGAAGCCCGGCGAGGTGCAGGTCTCCCGCCCCTCGGACGCTCTCGCCGCCCGCGAGGCAGCCGAGTCGGCGCTGACCGGCCTGCTGCTCGGCCTCGGCGGGGTGGCGCTCCTGGTCGGCGGGGTCGGGGTCGGCAACACCATGGTCATCTCGGTCCTGGAACGCCGCTCCGAGATCGGCCTGCGCCGTGCCCTGGGCGCGACACGGGGGCAGGTCCGCACACAGTTCGTCACGGAGTCCCTGCTGCTGTCGCTGATCGGCGGGCTCGGCGGAACGGCGCTCGGGACGCTGATCACGGCCGGATACTCTCTCAGCCGCGACTGGCCGACGGTCGTCCCGGCGTGGGCGAGCGCGGCGGGCATCGGTTCGACGCTCGTCATCGGCATGATCGCCGGCCTGTATCCGGCGGTCCGGGCCAGCAGGCTCTCACCGACGGAGGCCCTGTCCGGCACCTGAGCCACCGGCATTTGAGCCACCGGCACCGGAAGCCTTCGCCACGGTGAGCTTCCGTACGGTGGCCTTCCGTACGGTGACCTCCGTACGGACCAGGGGCGGTCTCGACCGGGACCGCCTCTGTCCTGGCACCTCTCGGAAGGAGTCCCGTGCGATGAGTTTTCGGCTCCGGGTCCTCGCCCTGCTCATGCTGGTCGCGCTGGCCGCCACCGCCGCCACCGCCTGGCTGACCCTGCGCCAGGCGAACCGCCAGGTGCAGGAGACCGTCGCGGCCGGTCGGCAGGATGTCTCTCGGATCACCGGCGACCTCCGCGCGTACGGGTTCGCGCACGGCACCTGGGACGGACTGTCCTCGACGGTGGCCGAGCTCGCGAAGAGCACCGGCCAGCGCATCCGGGTGACCACGGATTCCGACGTACTGCTCGCCGACTCCGACGCCCTCGCCGGTCGTGATCCGCGCCCGCTGAGCAACCAGCCCGCGGTCCTGGTCGACCCGCGTCCCGTCCTGCGGTTCGCCGCCGGCGAGACACCGCGGCTCTCGCTGAAGCAGGCCGCCGCGGCGACCGGCGCCTACCGCGCCGCAGTGGCCTACGCGGCCTGCCTCACGCGGGCGGGCGCCGAGCCGACGGCCCGGCCCGACGCGCGGGGCGTCCCCCGGATCAGCACGGACCGTCGGCCGACGCAGTGCGAGGAGCCCGACGGAGCAACGGATCCGCACATTCAGCAGGATCTCGACGCGCTGCGGGTATGCGAGTCCGAGCCGCAGTTCACCGCCTGTGTGCAGCGGGTGTTCAACGAACGGGTCGGTTCCCTCGCCCCGGCCCGGCTGTCGATCCGCCTCGGTGTCCGCAACGAGTCGCCGCCCACGCTGGCCGCCGCGCCCACGGTCGCCGTCGCGGTGGGGGTCGCCCTCGGGGTCATCCTGGGCGGTCTGCTCCTGAGCAGGGCCGTGCTGCGCCCCGTCCGTGCCATGACGCTCGCCGCGAAGGGGCTGGGGGAGGGCGACCTGGGGCGGCGGGTCCCCGTCTCCGGCCGCGACGAGATCGCGCAGCTCGGCGGCGCCTTCAACCGGATGGCCGACTCCATTCAGGCGGGCGAGGAACGACAGCGCCGCCTCACCAGCGACATCGCCCACGAACTGCGCACCCCGCTGGCCAATCTGCGCGGCTATCTGGAGGCGCTGCGGGACGGGATCGTCGAGCCGACCCCCGATCTGCTCGCCTCCCTCCACGAGGAGGCGCTGTTGCAGCAGCGGATCGTGGACGACCTCCAGGACCTCGCCCTCGCCGAGGCCGGGGCGCTCACCTATCACCGCACCGAGGTCGACCTGCGCGAGCTGCTGGAGGCCGGCCGCAGGGCCCACCGGGCCCAGGCCGAGGCGGCGGGCATCGCCCTGGAGCTGGAGGCGCCCCGGGCCGTCTACGTGACCGCCGACCCGGACCGGCTGCGCCAGGTCGTCGGCAACCTGGTCGGCAACGCGCTGCGGGCCACGGCCCTGGGCGGCACCGTGACCCTGGCCCTGGACCCGAACGCCGAGCCGGCCGTCCTGGAGGTACGGGACACCGGCACGGGGATACCGGCACAGGACCTGCCGTATCTCTTCGACCGCTTCTGGCGGGCGGACGCGGCACGGGGCCGCGCCACCGGCGGCAGCGGCCTCGGGCTGTCCATCGCCCGCCAGATCGTCACCGACCACCGGGGGACGATCGAAGTGCGCAGCACGGTCGGGGCGGGCACGACGTTCACCGTCGTCCTGCCCACGACTGCGGGGGCGGCGGCTCAGGCGAGCGCTGAGCCCGGACCGTCCGCGAGCCGGTAGCCCCGCCCGTACACCGTCTCCAGGTGGCCGGCCCGGCCCGGATCCGCCTCCAGCTTCCGGCGCAGATTCATCACGTGCGCGTCGACGGTCCGCTCCTGCACGTCCCGGTCGAACCCGAAGACGCGCTCGATGATCTGCGCCCGGGTGAAGACCCGGCCGGGCTCGCGGGCCAGTGCCTCCAGGATGGAGAACTCCTTGGACGTCAGCACCACCGGACGCCCCGCCACCCGGACTTCGAAGCGCGCGGTGTCCAGCTCCACCTCGCCGACCCGCAGCACGGCGGGCTCCGCCGCGCCGCCGGCCTTCTTGGACCTGCGCAGCAACGCCCGCACCCGCGCGGTCAGTTCGCGGGGACTGTACGGCTTGGTGAGATAGTCGTCGGCGCCGAGGTCGAGGCCGAGGAGCAGGTCCTCCTCGGTGGTGCGGGCGGTGAGCAGCAGAATCGGGACGTCCGACTCGGTGCGCAGGATGCGGCACACGTCGAGCCCGTCGACGAACGGCAGCATCACGTCGAGCACGATGAGATCGGGCTTCGCCGAACGGGCCCGGTCCAGCGCCGCGCGGCCGTCGGCCGCCACCTGCACCGCATGCCCTTCCCGCTCCAGATAGATCCGGATCAGCCGAGCCTGCTTCTCGTCGTCCTCGGCGACCAGAATTCGAGCGCTCAACGATTCTCCCCCAGCAGATTCCCGCGCATCCCAGAACCGTAGTACAGCAGCAGCCGGCAACTCCCGCCCAGGTCCGGCCCCTTCTTCGCCGATCGTGGATACGGCCGCCCGAGTCGGTCCCCGGCACCCGGGAGAGTCGGGCGGGGACAAAGGGAGCTGCGCGCGAGAGGCTGCCGCTGAGCCTTCCCGCCCCGCCTCATGTGAGGAGCCCGCCATGGCAGCATCGCCGTCCGCCGGCCGCCCGGCCGACACCCCCGCCGACGACGCGTACCGCTTCGACGACCTGACCGCCCTGTTCGTCAACTGCACCCTGAAGCCGTCGCCGCAGCAGAGCCATACCCAGGGGCTGGTCGACAAGAGCCGCGCGATCATGGAAGGGCGCGGTGTCGCCACGGACGAGTTCCGGGCCGTCGACCACGACATCGCGACCGGCGTCTACCCGGACATGACCGAGTACGGCTTCGCCACCGACGCCTGGCCGGCCCTGTACGAGCGGGTGATGGCCGCGGACATCCTGGTGCTGGCCGGGCCCATCTGGCTGGGCGACAACAGCTCGGTGACGAAGAAGGTGGTCGAACGGCTCTACGGCTGTTCCGGCCTCCTCAACTCCCAGGGCCAGTACGCCTATTACGGCCGCGTCGGCGGCTGTCTGATCACCGGCAACGAGGACGGGATCAAGCACTGCGCGATGAACGTCCTCTACAGCCTCCAGCACCTCGGCTACACGATCCCGCCGCAGGCCGACGCCGGCTGGATCGGCCCCGCGGGCCCCGGACCGTCGTACCTCGACCCCGGCTCGGGCGGCCCGGAGAACGACTTCACCAACCGCAACACCGCGTTCATGACCTGGAACCTGATGCACCTGGCGGCGCTCCTCAAGCGCGCGGGCGGCATCCCGGCCCACGGCAACCAGCGCTCCGAGTGGGACGCGGGCTGCCGCCTCGACGCCCCGAACCCCGACTACCGCTGACCGGCCGGGCAGCCGGTTCCGCGCCGTGGACATCGGCGAGCGGGGCCGAGCCGCCGAGACGCGAAAGGGCGGCGCAGCCGGAGGTGTACTCCGTGGCTGCGCCGCCCGCCGGCCCTCACGAAGGCCGGACGCGGTCGCCGGTGAGGCCGTCCCCTGCTCCCCGGCGGCCGTCCCGTGCTCCATGGGGCACGGGAGACCGAGGTGTTGCGGTTACGCGGTCGCCGGGGCCGTGGCCGGGGCTTCGGCGTTCGCCTCTTCGTGCTCGCGGTGGAGGAAGTGCCGCAGGCGGGTGAGGGCGCTCGGGTGGATGCGGTGCCAGCCCTTGTGGTCGTAGAGCCAGGTCAGGCCGAAGCCGACGATGAGGGCGATCAGGGTTCCGATGCCGATCGTGGTCCAGGCGCGGTCGAGTCCCGCGGCCATCTCCCCGTCGAAGTAGATGATGGCGCGGATGCCGTCGGTGAAAGCTCGCTGTGGTTCGAACATGGCGAGGAAGCGCCAGAACGGGGGCATCGCGTTCAGCGGGATCGCGCCGCCCGAGGTGGGGATGGAGGCCGCGATGAAGAAGATCACGCCGATGAGGACGCCAGGACCGCCCAGCACGGCCAGCATGGCCAGGGCGCCGATTCCCACCGCTGCGATCGCCGCACTGCTGAACAGCCACAGCAGCAGCGAATTCGGCAGGTCGAGATGGAGGGCCCACGTGGACATCGCCAGGATCGTGGCGGACAGGACCGGGGCCATGCCGACCATGATCAGGCACTTCGCCAGCAGGGTCTGGCGTCGGTTGATGCGCTGGGGAGCGACGACGTGTCGCTTGGGCCCGAATTCGCTCGGGGTGAACCCGAGGCCGCCGTCGAGCGACGCGTGCAGGAGGTTCGCGCCGAGGAAGCCGGAGAGCATCAGCAGGATCGCGTAGAAGAACGCGGTCATGCCCATGCCGGTGCGCTCACCCATGGGGGTGCCCTGCGTCGCGGTGATGGTGATGGGGTCCTTCAGCAGGGCCTGATTGGCGGCGGGCACCTCGGCTCCGGCCTGCTGGCTCTGCTGCAGGGCTCCCTGGGCGGCGCCCGAGGACGCGGCCTGGACCGCGTTCGTGGCGATCTTCTCGCCGATCGAGGCCGCCATGGCTCCCGAGCCGTGGTTGGTCAGGATCGTGACCTCGGGCTTCTCGGGGTGCGCGCCCATGAGGCTGAGCATCTTGGCGCTGTAGTCCTGCGGCAGGACGATCGCCGAATACAGCTCGTTCCGCCCCATCGCCTTCTTCGCGGCCTCCAGGGAAGAGTAGGTCTTCCACTCCACCTGCTTGTGGGGCTTCTGCGGTCGAGCGGCGATGCCCTTCACGATCTTGTCGCCGATGTTCATCGGCGGGGCCTGGCCCTTGGCAGCCCCCTGGTCCAGGCTGACCAGACCGATGGGAGCGTCCCGCAGGTCGCCGGTGGGATTCGCGATGCTGCCGTTGAAGAGCAGGGTGATGAGGGTGAGCGCAAGCGTGAGCAGCACGGCCGGCGGCAGCCAGAGCTTGGGCTTGCGTAGCAGGCGGACGGCAGTGACGTGCGCCGAATGGTCCGTGGGAGTGGGAGGCATGTCTCGGTTCCTGATTTCGTGAACTCGGGATGACTCTAAAACTATAGCTCTAACACTAGATCGCACGACCGGTTCAGTGGCAAGCTTTGCTAAAGGTGAGTCTAGTCATATAGGTACATCTGTGGATTTACCTCGCATCCAGGTCGCACGATCTGGGTGCGGACCGCAGAGCAGGACGAATGTCCGCGCTCTCAGGACAGGAGTCGTCATGAGTACATCCGCCGCCCCCACGGACCGGCCCGCCGAGCCCAGGATCGAGCGCTCTCTCACCTTGCAGCTGCGCGGTGACTGGGGCACGGCCGACCTGCATCGGGTCTGCGGCTGGATCGCCCAGGAGCTGGCGGACCGCTGTGGGCCGCGCACCCGGATCGCCACCTGGAACAGCCGGGGCCACGGCGACGCCGTCCGGGCCGTGGGCCGGGGCGAGGTCCAGGTGGCCCTGGCCGCCCCCGCCGCCTTCACCGTCGCGGCACTGGAGGGGAGCGGCGTGTACGCGGACGAGTCCTACCCCGACCTGCGTGCCGTGGGCGTGGTGCCCCGGCCGAACCGTCTGGTCGTGGCCGTGCACAAGGACCTCGGCATCACCACCTTCGCCGAACTGCGCGAGCACAAGCCGGCGCTGCGGCTCGCCACGTCCGTCAACGACGGTGAACACCACGTGGGCCTCGCCGCGCACGAGGTGCTGACCCGGTCGGGGGTCGACGTCGTCGGCTGGGGCGGCGAACTGCTGGAGAACGAGCGGCCGTTCGACTCGCTGGCCCAGGTGAGGGATGGCCGGGCGAACGCCATGGTCCAGGAGGCGGTCCGGCCGCAGGACTGGCAGGAGATCGGCCGCGACCTGAACTTCCTCGACATCGAGGAGGACGTCCTGACCGGCCTCTACGAGGACTTCTGCTGGCCGGCGACGACCGTGGCGGACGGCTGCTTCCCCGGCCGTGCCGCCTTCCGCACCCTCGACTTCTCCGACTTCCTGGTGCTCGCCCGCGCCGATCTCGCAGGCGACGTCGCCTACGCCGTCGCCTGGATCCTGGGGGAGACGCGGCACCTGTTCGACGGGCAGGACCACCCGGGCCCGGAGCGCGGCCCGGTCACCCGTCCCGTCGACCCCGCCGCCATGGGCCGAACCCCCATCCCCCTGCACGCCGGGGCCGCGCGCTACTACCGGGCCCTGTCCGCGTCATGACACCCCGGCGCGTGCCCTGACGCGCCCTCACTTCTGCGGAGCGGCCAGCGTCCGGGCGAGTTCCCACAGGTCGGGGATCGCGGCGATGATGCGCTCGGACGCCTCGGGCGGCAACTGCTCCAGCACCTCGATGATCGCCTTGTTGAGGCTCTCGTTCACCTCGTTGATCGCCGTGTGCATCTTGCCTGTGGGATGCAGCTCCACGAAGCGCTTGTCCCCGGGGTTGGTACGGCGTTCGATATAGCCGTCCCGGGTGAGCTGCGTGACCAGGGTGCTGACGTTGTTCGGCTGCATACGCAACGTGGTCGCGACGTCACGGACGCTGATGCCCGGCTGGCTCTCGACCAGGCGCAGCACCTCGACCTGGGCGAGCGGACGCCTGGTCTCGCCCATGGGCGGCGCCTGTCGCTGGTTCAGAACCCGGTGCAGCGTCCAGATCACTCGGATCAGCTGCACGGGGTGCTCTTGGCTGGGAAGCTCGCTCACTTCATCAGCGTACTTCTAGCCCTAGAGCTTTCGCTGCACCAGCGCCGGCAGTAGCCGGACCGGGCCCGGGGGCCCGGGGCGGCCCAGGAACCCCACGCCCGGCGGCTCCGGCTCCGGCTTCGGCTCCGACTCCGGCTCCGGCTTCGGCTTCGGCGAGACGATCGACGTCACCGAGTTCAATCCGCAAGGCATCGACCGGGAACTCCGCGCCTCGGCCCAGCGGTGACGGAGGGCGTCCGCCGATCAGGCCGCCGGCTGGTCGTGGACAGGGAGTTCCGGGTTGCCCGGCCAGACGGCGGACGCGTCGTCGCGGTGGGGGTCGGGCAGCCGGACCGGGCGGACCGGGACGACGTGTGCGCGGCCGTCCGTCACGGCCGTCCACGGGGCCGGGTGGCCGGAGTAGCTCAGGGTGGACACGACGAAGACGCCGTCGGCGTACACCTCCACGTACTCGCCGACGGTGAGGATGCGCAGGGCGGCCGCGGGTTCGGTCAGCGTCGCCTCGCCGAGCGGGACTCCGTCGAGCCCGGTGACCTTGATCTCCTTGCCGTCGCAGCCGACCACGAGGGCGGGGCGGCCGCCGCCGGGGGCCTCGGTGCGCAGGGTGACCTCGACGCTTCCGGAGATGCCGAGGTCGCCGACCGCGTGCAGGGCGGCCTCGTCGGTCTCCTCGCCGAGCCAGGCGTTCAGGCCCGGCCACCATTCCAGACGCGGCGCCGCGCCCGAGGGCGTGACCAGCAGTTTCGGCTGGGCGAGCATGCCCCGGCAGCGCTCGCCCGAGTCGGTGAGGCCGACCCGGCGCGGGGTGGTGTGCAGGACGACGCGGGAGCCGTCGGGCGCGGCGATGACCCGCGGGGCGTAGGAGCCGGTCGGGCCGAGCGGGCCGCGGCGGGTCCAGGGGCCGCGCAGGGCGGGCGCGGTCCACGCCTCGAAGCCCCGGCTCGCGCCGATGGAGCCGAGCAGCAGCCAGCTTCCGTCGTCGAGGCGTTCCAGGACCGGGCACTCCAGTTCGTCGACGTCGCCGGGTGAGATGAGCGGCGGGTGGACGGTCCAGTGCTCCAGGTCGTCGGAGGTGGCCCAGGCGACGCAGCCGCTGACCTCCACCGGCAAGGAGGCGTCACTCGCGCAGACGACCATCACCCAGCCGTCCGACGCGTCGTCACGGACGACGAACGGGTCGCGCCAGCCCATGTGTTCGCCGGTGCGGTACCAGCGCGGGTCGGCCTCGGCGACCGGCCCCGCGCCGTGGCGGCGCCAGCCGGTGCCGTCGGTGCGGTCGGAGTACGCGAGGCCGACGGACTGCAGCGGCCAGCCCTCAGGGGTGAGGCCGACGACGCCGGTGTAGAACATCGCCATCCCCTCGCCGCCGTGCCGGAAGGGGTGCATGGTCCAGACCGCCTGCTGGTCGAAGCGGCCGGGCAGACCGTTGCCGAAGGCGGTGCCCTGCGGCTGCCAGTGGACCAGGTCGGTCGAGGTGGCCCGGCCGTACGAGGTCTCCATGCGCAGATGGTCGAACTCCGTTGTCCACGGCCCCTGGAGGTGCAGTACCGCATACGTGCCGTACTCGTCCCGCAGCAGAGCGAAGTCGTTCACACAGAGGCCGGGCGGGGCGTATCGCATGGGCAGTTCCTGTCGGCTCACAGCGCCCAAACGCATGCGCTGAATGTTGATCTCTATCGGATCCCTTGAGGATCGGCCCAAGTAAATATGAACGCAAACGCTTGCGCAACGGCGGGCTCCGGTTTACGGTCACGTCACTCGCAGATCACACCGACGTGAAATCCCGACGGGAGGAAAGCCCTGTGACGGTCAGCATCAACGACGTCGCCAGCGCCGCAGGTGTCTCCGCGTCCACCGTGTCCCGCGCCCTGCGCGGCCGGGCGGGCGTGTCCGAGGAGGTACGGGCGCAGATCACGTCCGTCGCCGCCGCACTCGGCTACACCGCCTCGCGCTCGGCGTCCAGCCTGGCCAGCGGGCGCACGTTCACCATCGGGGTGATCGCCCCGTACATCGGCCGCTGGTTCTTCGGCACGGTGCTGGACGCGGCCGAGCAGGTGTTCAGCGCCGCCGGTTACGACGTCCTGCTCTACAACCTGGGCTCCCCGGAGACGCGCAAGCGCTTCTTCACCGGGATGCCCGCCCGTAAGCGCGTGGACGCCGTGCTGTCCCTGCTGATCCCCGAAGAGGACGAGGCCGCCGCGCTGCGCTCCCTCGGCGTGCCCCTGGCCACCACGGTCGGCGGAGCCCGCCCCGGCTTCACCGTCGTCGGCATCGACGACCGCGAGGGGACCCAGAGCGCCGTACGGCACCTGGTCAACCTCGGCCATCGCCGGATCGGCATGATCTCCGGATCCAGCGGTCCGCTGCACTGGACCACCCCCGTCGAGCGCCGCCAGGCGTACCTGGACGTCCTGGCCGACGCCGGCATCGAGCACGACCCGGCCCTGGAGGCGGACGGCGACTACACCGTCAAGGGCGGTGAACGCGCCATGACCGAACTGCTGGCCGCCGCCCGCCCGCCGACCGCCGTGTACGCCCAGTCCGACGAGATGGCGATGGGCGCCCTGCGCGCCCTGCGCCGGCACCGGCTGAAGGCGCCGGACGACGTGTCCGTCGTCGGCTTCGACGACCACGAACTGGCCGATGTGGTCGGGCTGACCACCGTCGCCCAGCCCGTCGCGGGCCAGGGCGCCGAGGCGGCCCGGCTGCTGCTGCGCCGGCTGGACGAGCCCGGCGCCGAACCGCCGGGGCACGTCCGGATGCCCACCCGCCTGATCCTGCGCGAGACGACCGCTCCACCGCATCCGCGCGGACCGCACTGACCCGCGGGCGCCCCGAACAGGGCGCCCGCACCCCGAACCCCACGCCGGACGGCGCCCCGCAGTCCGACGCCCCACCCTCGCCCAGCACTGACGCACGCACCGATGCACGAAAGGCACCGACCCATGAACGCCGGAAACAGAAGGTTCCGCCACGCGGCCTGCACGGGCCTGGCCCTCGCCCTGCCCCTGGCCGCACTCGCCGCCTGCGGCGGCAGCGGCAGCGGCACCGACGCCGCCGCCGAGTCCGGCAGCGGCACGGGCACCATCAGCGTCTGGGCCCACCAGGGCCAGAAGAGCGAGGACGCCGCGCTGCAGGCCGCGGTCACGTCCTTCAACTCCTCGCAGAGCAAGGTCAAGGTCGAGCTGAAGCTCATCCCGGCCAACGACTACACCAAGACCATCACCGCCACCGACGCCTCCAAGCTGCCGGACGTCGTGGAGTTCGACGGCCCGACCATGGCCAACTTCGTCTACAACAAGAAGCTCGCCCCGCTCGACGACTACGTGTCCGCCGCGACGCTCGGCAACGCCACCGACGCGATCAAGGCCCAGGGCGCGATAGGCAGCAAGCACTACGGCCTCGGCATGTACGACTCGGGCCTCGGCATCTACGGCAACAAGAAGCTGCTGGACGCGGCCGGGGTGAAGTACCCGACCGGCCTCTCCGACGCGTGGACGGCGGCGGAGTTCACCGACGCCCTCAAGGCGCTCAAGGCCAAGGACTCCGACGGCAAGACCCTCGACCTCCAGGAGGGCAACGGCTACGCGACCGAATGGGGCACCTACGGCTTCGCGCCCATCGTCTGGTCGGCGGGCGGCTCGCTGCTCAAGGACGGCAAGGCGGCCGGCGCCCTGGACACCCCAGCCGTCGTCTCGGCGATGAAGACCTTCCAGTCCTGGAAGACCTACGTCGACCCCAACACCGACGGCAACGCCTTCGCCAAGGGCCGCGTCCCGCTGAGCTGGGTCGGCCACTGGATGTACCCCACGTACAGCGAGGCCCTCGGCGACGACCTCGTCGTGCTGCCGCTGCCCGACTTCGGCAACGGCCCCAAGACCGGCCAGGGCTCCTGGCAGTGGGGCATCGGCGCCGGCACCAAGAACGCCAAGGCCGCCGGAGCCTTCCTCGACTCCCTCCTCGGCGACGCCAACATCACCGCGATGACCACGGCCAACGGCGCGGTCCCCGCCACGAAGTCCGCGCTCGCCAAGAGCCCGCTGTACAAGACCGGCGGCCCGCTCCAGCTCTTCGCCGACCAGCTCGCCAAGCCCTGCGGTGACACCGACATCAGCAAGTCCTGTGTCGCGGTCACCCGCCCGGTGACCGCCGGATACCCCACGGTCACCGCCAAGTTCAGCGAGGCCCTGAGCTCCGTCTACGGCGGCGCCGACCCGAAGAGCGCCCTGGAGAAGGCCGCCCGCGGCATCGACCAGGACTTCTCGGACAACGCCGGCTACCAGATCCCGTAGACCGCAGGACACATCGGCCGGGGCGGGCGCACACGAGGCGCGCCCGCCCCACCGGGAACAGGACCCACCCGTGAAATCTGTCGAAACGGCGCAGCCCGCGTCCTCGGCCAGGGAGCAGAACCCACCCGTGAACTCGGAGAACCCCGCCGGCTCCGGGCGACCCGCACGATCCACGACCCCGGGCCGACCGGCGCGCAGGAACCGCGACTGGATCCACGGGCTGGCCATGACCGGCCCCGCCCTCGTCGGACTCATCGCCTTCGTCGGCGTACCGTTCGGCTACGCCGTGGTGCTCTCCTTCTACAACGTGCGGCTCGGCTCCCCGCTGGCGCCCACCTTCTTCGGACTGGAGCAGTACCGGCGGCTGTTCACCGACCCCGACCTGTCCGGCCCGTTCCTGCGGGCCCTGTTCAACAACCTGACCTTCGCCGTGGTCGTCGTCCCGCTGCAGACGGGCCTCGCGCTCGCCCTGGCGATCCTGCTGAACCGCAAGCTGAAGGCGATCGGCCTGTTCAGGTCCCTCTTCTTCATGCCGGTCGTCTTCCCCATGGCGCTGGTCGCCGTCATCTGGCGGCTCATCCTCTCCCGCAGCGATCAGGGCATGCTCAACTCCGCACTGGACGCGGTGAGTTTCGGCAACTGGGGCGCCTTCGACTGGCTCGGCGACTCCATGACCGCGATGGCCTCGATCATCGTGCTGTCGGTGTGGCAGGGCGTCGGCTTCCAGATGGTCATCCTGCTGGCCGGACTCCAGCAGATACCCACCGAGCTCTACGAGGCGGCGCGCCTCGACCGCGCCACCCGCTGGCAGCAGTTCCGCCATGTCACCCTGCCCGGCATGCACGGCACCCTCGTCTTCGTCGCCATGCTCACCTCGGTGCTGTCCTTCCGGGTCTTCGACCAGGTGTACGTCCTGGTCAAGGGCGGCGGACTCGACGAGGACGCCACCCGCACCGTGATGTACCAGGCCGTCACCACCGCCTTCGACCAGAACAACATCGGCCAGGCGTCCGCGATCACCGTCGTCTTCTTCCTGATCGTCGTGGTCCTGACGCTCGTCCAGCGCCGAGTCGTCCGCCCCGGAAACGAGGACTGAGCATGAGTACGAGCATCAGTGCGGGGACGCCCCGCCCGCGACTGCGGCGCTTCCTCGACTACGCCGTGCTCAGTGTGCTGGCGTTCGTCTTCACCCTGCCGGTGATCTACCTGTTCCTGGGCAGCCTCAAGCCCTCCGACGAGGTGCTGAACGGGCTGTCCGGGTTCCTCCCCACCCATCTGTCCTTCGACAACTACGCCGCTGTGTTCGACGCGCTCAACTCCGACAGCACCGGCTACTTCTGGCGCTTCATGGGCGTCTCGCTGCTGCTGGCGTTCGTCGTGGTGACCGGCGGTCTGTTCGTCAACTCGATGGCGGCGTACGGACTGTCACGGCTGAAGTGGCGTGGCCGGGAGGCCGTCTTCACCCTCGTCCTGCTGCTGATGCTGGTCCCGTTCGAGTCGGTGGCCGTGCCGCTGTTCTACATGTTCAACGACCAGCGCAACACGCTTCTCGTCCAGGCGCTCCCGTTCATCGCCAACGCCTTCTCCGTCTACCAGTTCCACACGGTCTTCCGCTCGATCCCGCCGAGCATCGAGGAAGCCGCCCGTATCGACGGCGCAGGACCGTGGCGCACCTTCTTCGCCATCGTCGTCCCCATGTCGAAGCCGGCGTTCGCGTCCGTCGCGATCCTCACCTTCCTCACCCAGTGGGGCTCCTTCCTGTGGCCGGTCCTGATGGTCTCCGACCCCGCGGTCCGTCCGCTGCCGCTGGAGATGAGCGTCTTCCAGGGACAACTGCCGCCGGACTGGGGTCAGATCCTGGCCTTCGGCGTCCTTCTGGTCCTGCCCGTGCTGGTGGTGTTCGTCTTCTTCCAGCGCTGGTTCGTCCAGGGCGTGGCCAGCTCCGCGGTCAAGGGATGACAGGTGACAGGTCGGGCAGGACAGGGCGCCGGGTCTAACCGGCGGAGCACAGGCCGTTGATCGGGCAGAACATCACCCACGTGAAGTTGTAGCCGGTCCGTATGGTCACGGGATTCGGCGTGGGTCCGTCGTTCACGACGGACCCCGGGTCCGGGGTGGCCGTGAAGGTGACCGTGGTGCCGACCTCGAAGGTCGCGGTGCACGGGCCGGACGGGTACGGCTGCGGTTGCTCCTCCGCGTACGGGTCCCATGCCGTCGTATGGCAGTTGATCCCGGCGGGCTGGCTGGTGACGGTTCCGCCGCCCCAGCCGTCGGTGACCCACGCGGACAGTTGAGCGGTGGACTGAGCCTGAACCGGGGCTGCGGAGGCGATCGCGGCGGCCGTGGCGAACGCGGTGACGACTCCCGCCGCACGCCAGGCGCCCGTTCTGTTCTTCCTCGTCTTCCTCATGGGACGCTCCTCGGACCGGATCAGAGATCGACCCCTTCGACCAGCGTATTCGTCTCCCCGGGGACCTGCTACAGGAGGCGCGTCCGGCCGGCCCGGCATGCAGCGGCATGCCGGGCCGGCCGAACGGGCTCCTTCGCAGGAGTACGACGGGGAGAGCTCTCAGTCGCGGGCGGGCGGCGTGTAGAAGTCGCCGACGGACGTCCAGACGCCGTTCTTCACGACGACGCGCTGCACACTGCGCGTGCCGAGATGGTCGCTCGCGCTGAACTTCATCACCGGCGACACCCCGGGATCCACCGCGGACGCCTTCTCGTACGCCGCGGTGATGGCCTGTGAGGTGACCGGCCCCTTGACGGTCTTCGCGATCTCGGCGAACACCTTCGCGTTGCTCCAGCCCCACAGGGCGAGGAAGCCCGCGTCCTGACCGGGCTCGTACTTGGCCATCGCGGTCCGGAACTCCTGCACCGCGGGATCCGCGTCCGAGGGCGCCTTCACCAGTTGCACGGCCTTGAGGCCGTCGGCCGCGTCCTTCGCCAGCGCGACCGTCGACTCGGCGGCCACCGGGGCGTACGCGTACGTCGGCAGGGAGAGCCCCTGGAGCTTGGCCTCCTTGAGGAAGGCGGCCGCCTCGGGGGAGGTGAGGATCACGATCACCGCCTGGGTCTTCGCGGCCTTCACCTTGCTGATCACCGGTGTGTAGTCGGTGGTCTGGTACTTCACGGGCAGCCGCTCCACCTCCACCGACGGGTCGATCTTCTTCGCGACGGGCTCCACCTGCTCGGCCACGTTCACGAACGCGGCCGGGTCGCTGTGCACGACGAGGATCTTCTTCGCGCCGTCCTGCACCGCCCAGGCGGCGATCGCCGCGGCCTGGTCCTCGTAGAGGGTCTGGGTGCCGAACAGCCCGGCGCGCGGCGGCTCGTACCAGGACTCGGTGCCGCCCACCTCGTTGAGGACCGGCACCTTGGACTGATTGAGGACGAACGGGAAGGCCGCCTCCGCCTGCGCGGTGCCGTTCGCGTTGACGATGGCCACGACCTTGTCCTGGCCCACCAGCTCTCGGGCGATCTGCACGGTCTGCTGCGGGTCGGCCGCGTTGTCCTTGACGGTCCACTTGATCTTGCGGCCGTTGACGCCGCCCTGGGCGTTGAGCATCTTGAAGTACGCGTCGGCGCCCGCCCGCTCGGCCACGCCGTACGTGGCGGTCGCCCCCGTGAGCGGGAGCCACGCGCCGATGTGGATCTCGGACGAGCTGCCGCCGGCCGCCGCGGAGTCCTCACCGGCACAGGCGTTGGCCGTCAGCGCCACCACGGCCAGCACGGCCGTCGCTCCCGCTGCTCGGCGGAATCTTCTTATGGTCCGGAACACGGTCCACCTCGTTCACAACGGGAGTTCAGTTCAATGGGGAGGTCCGGGCGGAGGCCGCCACGGTGGGGGCGGCCGCCAGGCCGCCGCTGAAGTAGGCCGCTTCGGCCAGGGCCGCGAACTCGGGGTCGTCCGGCCGCCCGTGGGCCGCGACGACGCCCTCGTGCAGCACGGCCACCTCGTGGCACACCGACATGGCCCGGCTGAGCAGTTGTTCGAGCAGGACGACGGTCAGGCCGTCGTGGGCCAGCCGCGCCAGCCGGTCGTACACCTCGTCGACCAGAGCGGGCGCCAGCCCGAGCGCCGGTTCGTCGACGATCAGGACGTCCGGCCCGACGATCAGAGCCCGGGCGATCGCGAGCATCTGCTGCTCGCCGCCGGACAGCCCGCCGGCCGAGGCGGACATCCGGTCGCGCAACCGCACCGGGAGCCAGTCGACGGTTTCCTCCAGCCGTTCGCGCAGCGGCGCACCGGTGATGCCCGCCGCGTACGCCGCGACTTCGAGGTTCTCGCGCAGGGACAGCGTCTTGAACAGGGCCCGTCCCTCGGGCGCCAGGCTGGTGCGGACCACCCCGCCCGTCTCCCGGCCGCCGCGGGCCGGTGCGAGCGAGCCGTGCAGGATGCCGGCCAGCGTGCTCTTGCCCGCTCCGTTGGCTCCGGCGATGCCCAGCACGACCCCCTGGCGGACGTCGAGGTCGACGTCGCGCAGGGCGACCACGCCACCGTAGGTGTGGCCGACCCCGTGCAGCCGGATCATGCTCCGATCGCCGACGCGCTCGGGCGGCCGCGTCCGGCCGTCGACCGTCCCCAGGTACGACGACCGCACCTTCGGGTCCTCCAGAACGGTGTCCGGGGTGCCCTCGCCGATCGTGCGGCCGAAGTCGAAGGCGAGCACCCGGTGGGCGACGGAGAAGAGGTCGTCGAGGACGTGGTCGATGACGACCACGGCGGTGCCGTCGGCCTGCAGCCGCCTGATGTGCCCTGCCAGCAGGGCCCGTTCACTGGAGTCCAGACCGCCGAACGGCTCGTCCAGGACCAGCAGTTTCGGTTCCCCGGCCATCGCACGGGCCAGGTCGAGACGCTTCTGCAGACCGAACGGCAGCTCCCCGGGGCGGCGGTCGGCCAGCTCCGCGAGGCCGACGGAGTGCAGCAGCCGCGCGACCTCGGCCCGGTCCCGGGCGGTGATCCGGCGGCGGGTGCACAACACGTTCTCCGCGACGGTGAGTTCGGAGAACACCTCCGCGTGCTGAAACGTGCGGCCGATGCCCAGCCGCCGCCGCGCGGTCGCCCTGGCCTTCAGCAGCGGCCGGCCGGCGAAGTCGGCGGTCCCGCTCACCCGGCCGTTGCCCGTCAGCCCGGACAGCGCGTTCAACAGGGTCGTCTTTCCCGCCCCGTTGGGCCCGATGACCGCCAGGATCTCGTGCTGCCGCAGGGACAGCGAGGCGTCCTCCAGGGCCTTGAGCCCCCCGTAGGAGACCGACACATGCTCCAGGTGCAGGAGGACGGGGCCGTCGCCGGTGGCCTCGGACGCCGGGCGGGGCGACGCGATGGACGCGAGGTCGGCCGACGCTTCGGAGGGCGACGCCTCGGCGGGCGACGGCGACGGCACTTCGGCGTCCGGCCTTCGCAAGCCGCGCCGCAGGACGATCCGCGCGGGCCTGGCGAGGAACGGCACGACCCCGCCCGGCAGGAAGAGGAGCACCGCGATCAGCACGAGGCCCTGCACGACCGGCTGGGGCAGTCCGACGGCGGACGACAGCGAGGGGTTCCAGGTGAGATAGATCCCGCCGGCCACGGCCCCGACGACGGTCCCGACCCCGCCGAGCACACACGCCGCGATCAGCGAGATGCCCAGGGTCAGCGAGAACGGGTCCGGGCTGACGAACCCGGTGAGCAGCCCGAGCAGCACCCCCGCGAAGCAGGTGGCCGCCCCGCTCACCGCGAACGACAGCGCCGACTGCGCCTCCGGCGCGATGCCGATCGTACGGGCGGCCAGGGGGTGCGACTTGGCGGCCACCAGGCGCATCCGCAGCCCCGAGGCGGCGGCGGGCACGGCCAGCGCCAGCACCACGGCGGCCGCCCCGACCGCGAGGTACTGGGCGTCGGTGCCGCCGCCCGCGAGGGTGCCCAGGCCCAGCGCGCTGCGCAGCTGGATCACCGGCACCCCCTGGTCGCCGCCGGTCACGCTGCTCCAGCGGTTGATCAGCTCCAGGGTGACCGTGGTGAACGCGAGGGTCAGCAGGGCGATGTAGAGGACGGAGAACCTGGCGCCCGCGTACCCCAGGAAGGCGCCCAGGGCGGCCCCGGCGGCGACGGCGCACAGGACGACCGTCTCCAGGGACCAGTCGTGGCCGCTGCCGTACGCGGCGAAGTAGGCGCCGATGGCGAAGAAGGCGGGGTGGCCGACCGACCAGATGCCGGACCAGCCGGCCAGCAGGCCGACCGACAGCACGACGATCGTGTACACGGCCGCGAGCCCCACCGAGTACATCTGGTAGGCGGGGATCGCGCCGGCGGCCATGAACGCCATCAGCACCGCGCCGGCGGCCGGGCCCAGGGCGGCCCGCGCCAGGAGGGAACGGTTGAAGACCATGGATGCGACCCCTCAGACCCGTTGGAAGGTGCGGGTGCCGAACATTCCCTGCGGACGGATCAGCAGCACCAGCACGGTGAACGAGAACACGAACGTGTCCCGGAAGCTGGCGGAGGCGTAGTTCGCCGCCAGGTTGTCCAGGACGCCGATGGTCAGCCCGCCGAGGACAGCCCCGTACATGCTGGTCAGGCCGCCCAGGAAGATTCCCGCGAAGGCCCGGAACAGGGGCGCGACGAGCGCGGTGGGCACCAGGCCGGAACGCGGCGCGTACAGACAGGCGGCGAGTGCGGCCAGGCCCAGGCCGAGCGCCCAGGAGATCCGGGCCAGGCGCTGCGCGCTCAGCCCGACGACGCGGGCGGTGTCCGCGGACTCGGCCACCGCGCGCATCGCCGAGCCGAGCGTGGTGCGGGAGAACAGATACCCCACCAGCGCCATCGCGACGGCGGCGACGGCGATCGTCACCAGGCTCTGGACCGGCACGGCGGCGCCCGACCAGCGCACCGACCCGTCGACCAGACTGGGGAAGGCCTTGGGCTGGTCGCCCCAGATCGATCCGGCCACGCTCTCCGCGATCAGGGACACGCCCATCGTCACGACGAGCGCGGAGAACAACTGGCCCTGTCCCAACGGCCGGATCACCGTCTCGCGCACCACCAGGCCCGCCGCGATCGTGATCGTCACGGCGGCGAGGATGCCGACCACCGTGGCCACACCGCGGTCGTGCAGCGAGACCGCCACGTACAGGCCCAGGGTCGCGAGCGAGGCCATCGCGAAGTTCACGACGTCCGTGGCCCGATAGATGATCACCAGCCCGAGACCCATCAGGCCGTACACGGCTCCACTGGCCACCCCACTGACCAGGACAAGCAGGAACTGACTCACAGTCCCTCCCTCGGGGAAGAGCGCGTTCGCGCCACGCATGCGGAAAGCATGATCACCTCACGAACCATCGAGTTAAAGTGAACTCAATTCAGTAAGCTAGACACTGCGGTGCCGGACGGGCAAGCCTCGTGCACGGGATTTGTGCGGAGCGGCAGCCGAAGCCGACGGAAGCAGATGGAAGCCGACCGGAGCCGACCGGAGCTCAGCGGGCGAGGGCGGCCGGTGCCCCGGCGAGGGCGGTGCGTGCCGCCGTCAGGCCGAAGACCAGCGCGGGGGCGAGGCCGCCCGCGTAGGCGCGGCGGTAGAGGCCCCCGGCGTCGGCGCCGGCCGCGAGGAGGCCGGGCACCGGGCGCCGGCCACCCGGGTCCGTCGAGAGGACGTGTGTCGCGGCGTCGATCAGCAGGCCCCCGAAGGTGAACGTGATCGCCGGGGCCGCCTCTATGACGTAGAACGGCGGCTCGTCGAGCGGTCGACGGTCGAGCGGCCGACGGTCGAGCAGGCGGCCGGGTGTCGGCCCGCCGCTCGCTTCGGTCGCGCCGGCGCCGCCCACGGAGTCGTTGAACTCCTCGATGCGGTCGCGGATCGTCGCGCCGGGATAGCCCCATTCCTCGGGCATCGAGGCGAAGTCATCCAGGCTGTCGGCCACCGCGCTGCGGGCCCCGGCGCGGTGGCAGAGCTGGAACTTGTCCACGCCGGGGATGCCCTCCACGTACGAGGCGCTGATCCACTCGCGGTGCACCCGCGCGTCGGCGACCAGCAGACCGCGGGCCTCCGGCCGTTCCAGCAGCGCCATGGTGGTGAGATGGTCCCCGAGCGTCTCGTCGACGAAGCGCTCGCCCGTCGTGTCGAACAGCAGGGCGTGCTCGCTGTAGTAGAGCGCCAGGTCGACGAAGCGAGCCGGGTCGGCCAGCGAGACGCCCGCCGGCATCAGGTGCCCGTAGAACCCCGCGTCCTTCTTGCCGAAGGCCGCGCCCGCGGTGCGCCCGAGGGTCAGGCCGTCGCCCCGGCTGTGCGGGTTGGCCCGCAGCCCGATGTCCACGGCCCGAGGGTGCAGATGCTCGGCGCGCAGACTCGGATCCCCCTGGAAACCGCCGGTCGCGAGCAGGGTCCAGGCGGCCTCGACGCGGCGCAGCGATCCGTCCGGCAGGACGCACTCCGCCCCCTTGACGACGCCGTTCTCCATCACGAGGGAGCGCGTCCAGGTGTCGGTCAGCACTTCCTGGCCCCGCTCGCGGATCAACCGCTCGCAGGTGTCGAGGTAGTGGTTCGTGTCGACCTGGTGCCCACGGCCGAAGCCGAGCACGGGCACCGGCGGTCGGCAATCCACACCGAGCGACCGGATCCAGGAAACGCCGTCGGCGAACCCGTCCACCAGGGCGGTGGCCAGCTCCGGGTCGCCGTCCGGGTTGACCCGGCGCAGCTCCTCGACGGTCGGGGTCGTCCATACGAAACCGGCGAAGCGCGCGGAGCCGCCGGTGCGCTCCGCCTTCTCCACCAGCGCCACCGAGCCGCCCTGGGCGGCCACTTGGGCGGCGGCCGTCAGACCGGCCATGCCGCCGCCTATCACCAGCAGATCCACTGTCTCCGCATTCATAGCGGGTCCCACCGCCTTCGCATTGCCGAGTAGTGCGAGAAAACGCTAATTGAACTCACTTCTGGAGTCGAGAGGGTGGTCGGCAACGGGTACGGCAGTACGGGTTTCGGCCGGACGGGCGGGAGCGGCGCGAGAAGCGTGTCGATCGATCGGGCCGATCGGATCAGCCGCGCCGATCGGCCCGGTCGGACCGGTCGGGTCAGTCGGGGAGCAGGACCGCGCGCCCCCGGACCTCGCCGGAGCGGAGCCGCTCGACGGCCTCCGTCGCGCTCGACAGCCCGAACCGTTCGACGTCCACCTTCAGCACCCCTTCGCGCGCCAGGGCCACCACGGCCTCCAGTTCGGGCCGGGTCCCCCAGAACGGCAGCGAGACCCGCGTTCCCGGAGGGAGAGCGCCGGGTTTACGGACCTTCAGCTCCCCGCCGCCGCTGCCGACCACCGCCAGTTCCCCGCCCGCCCGCAGCACGGCCACCGCAAGCTCCAGGCTGGACCGGCTGCCGACGAAGTCGAGCACGGCCACCGCCCCGACTCCGCCCGTCCGGCCCCGCAGGACCGCCGCCGTGTCGGGTCGCAGCAGCGTGCCGAAGTGGGCCCCGCACTCGTCGGCCAGCGCGAGCGCCTCCTCCCGCACGTCCACGGCCAGTACCTGCGCGGTCGTCGTGGCGCGCAGGATCTGCACGGCCAGATGCCCCAGCCCGCCGACGCCGACGACGACCACGCCGGCGCCCGCCTCGTCGTCCAGCGCGCGGCGCACCGTGGCCACGGCGTGGTACGCGGTGAGCCCGGCGTCCGACAGGGGTGCGGCCTGGGTGGCGGCCAGGTCGCCGACCGGGACCAGCAGTCGTCCGGACGGGACGAGCAGCAGGTCGGCCATCCCGCCGTCGCGTCCGAGTCCCGCCCCGGTGCCGACGCGGTCCGCGTCCAGGGTCGCGCGCCGGTCGCAGTAGTTCTCCGCTCCGACCGTGCAGCGCGCACAGCTCCCGCAGCCCCAGGGGCCGTGGACGACGACGCGCGCGCCCACCGCGGGGCCGACGGCGAGCGGGCCGCGTTCCATCACCCGGCCCGCGACCTCGTGCCCGAGCGTGAACGGAAGCCGGTAGGGGAGATCGCCCGGCCGGGCGTCGATGACGTGAAGGTCCGAACGGCACAGGCCGGCCGCCTCCACCCGGATCAGCACCTCTTCGCCCGTGGGGGTGGGGCGCGGCACCTCGGTGAGGATCGGCGGACCGCCCCAGCGGGTCAGCCGCAGCGCTCTTGTCGCGTCCGTCGTCGCGTGCGTTGACCGGTCTGTTGACATACGTGAGACAGTAACAAAAATGAAGTCAGTTCAGTAACTGATTGCGGGGTGGTGACCGTGCATGGACGGTGAGCACACGGGGCGTTTCGACGGGCGGATCGCGCTGGTCACCGGCGCGGGATCCGGCATCGGCGCGGCGGTCGTCCGGCGACTGTGCGCGCAGGGCGCCGAGGTCTTCGCCGTGGACGTCGACGGCCCGGCGGCGCAGGCCGTCGCGAAGGAGGTGCCGGGAGCGCACCCCCTGACCGTCGACGTGGCCGAACCGGCGCAGGTCGACGAAGCCTTCGAGGAGGTCGTACGGCGGCACGGGCGGCTCGACATCGTCGTGCACGCGGCCGGAGTCGACGACCCCACGGCCAAGGAGTGGATCGCCGAGGCCCTGGTGGCGGACCGGCCGCCGGAGGTGACGGGGCGGCTGGGCGACGACGCCTGGCGGCGCGTCATGCGCGTCAACCTGGACGGCGCCTTCCACGTCCTGCGTGCCGCCCTGCGGGTCATGGCGCCGCACCGGTCCGGAGCCGTCGTCACCGTCGGCTCCTCCTCGGCCTTCGACGCCCAGGCCGGCTATCCGCACTACGCGGCCTCCAAGGCGGGTGTCCATGCGCTCAGCCAGTCGGTCGCCAAGGAGGCGATCGCGTTCGGCGTCCGCGTCAACACGGTCGCTCCGGGGCCGACGGAGACGGGCATGGCCGCTCGGACCCCCGCGGCCCTGCGCAGCGGCTTCGCCGATCCGCGGGTCCGCCCCTACGCGACGCCGGAGGAGATCGCCGACATCGCGCTGTTCCTGGCCGGCGACGAGGCCGCGAACCTCGTCGGGGCGGTGCTGTTGGCCAACGGCGGGCGGTTCACGGTGTGAGGGTCCCCCTGGCGTGTGCCGGCTGCGGGCCGTCCGTGGCCGGTCGCGCCCCGCGGCGCAACCGCGGACCGAAGGATCCCCGCGCCCCTGGCGGTACAACCGAGGGAGGATTGGATGTTCCGGCTCGATGCCGATCCCGGGCTGCTGCTCGAGACCGAAGAGCGGCGCGAACTGCGCACGGTCCTACGGGACTTGCTCACCGACAGCGGCGGGACCGAAGAAGTGCGCAGGCAGGCCGAGAGCCCGCGCGGATACGACCGGGAGCTCTGGGACCGGCTCGCGGGCGAGATCGGTGTGCACGGGCTCGCCGTGCCCGAGGAGTACGGCGGCGCGGGCTACACCTTCGCCGAACTCGCCGTGGCACTGGAGGAGACCGGCCGCGCGCTGTGCCCCGCACCGCTGCTGAGCACCGTCGTCCTCGCCGGACACGCCCTGCTGGAGAGCGGCGACCGGCAGGCGTGTGCGCGCTGGCTGCCGGGCATCGCCGGCGGTGCGCGCACGGCGACGGTCGCCGGATTCCTGCAGCCCGCCGACGTCACGGCGGAGCGCGGCCCGGACGGCTGGGTGCTGCGCGGAGACGCCGACTTCGTGCCCGACGGAGCGGGCGCCGAACTGCTGCTGGTCGCGGCCCGCGCGCCGGACGGGAAGCGGCTGTTCGCCTGCGAGCCGGACGGCGCGACCTGCGACCGCACGGCTCGCCGGGTTCTCGACCCCACCCGCCGCCAGGCGCTCGTCCGCTTCCGGGCGGCTCCGGCCGAGCCGGTCGGCGAGCCCGGACCGGCGGCGGAGGAGGTCGTCGATGCCGTCCTCGACGCCGGGCGGGTGGCGCTGGCGGCCGAGCACGTCGGCGGCAGTGCGCACGCCCTGGACGCCGTACTCGCCCATGTCTCCCGGCGGACCCAGTTCGGCCGGGCCATCGGCTCGTTCCAGGCGGTCAAGCACCGGCTGGCCGATCTGCTCGTCGCGGTCGAGGGCGCGCGGTCGGCGTCGGCGTATGCGAGCGCCTGCCTCGCCTCGCGGGCCGGCGAACTGCCCGTGGCGGCGAGCGCGGCGGCGGTGGCCTGCACCGGCGCCTATCGGCTGGCCACCACGGAATACGTCCAGCTCCACGGCGGGATCGGCTTCACCTGGGAGCATCCGGCCCATCTGTATGTGCGCCGGGCCCGGGCCGACGAAGCGCTGTTCGGCACGGCGGACGACCATCGCCTGCGGCTGGCCGGCCTGCTCGGCCTCACCGGCGGCAGCGGCCTCGCCCGCACCGGCCGCAGCGGCAGCATCGACCGTACCGACTGACCGGTCGCGGTTCTGCCCGTCGGGTGGCGCAACCACCCCGTCCCAGTCCATTGACACGGGCCATCACTGGCCACAGAATCGAACTCAATTCAGTTCAGTTTGGAGGACTCATGGCAGTCGAAGACGAGATCCAGTTCGAGCGGGACGGTCATGTCGCGCGGGTCTGGCTGAACCGCCCGCACAAGAAGAACTGCGTGACCGTGCCGATCCTGAACCGGCTGGACGAGATCATCACCGAGGTCGACGCGGACCCCGAACTGCGTGTGCTGGTGCTGCGGGGGCGCGGCAACACCTTCTGCTCCGGGTTCGACCTGGACAGCCTCAAGGCCGACTTCATCGGCAGCTCCACCGCCATCGACGTCGCCGTGCTGTCGGCGAAGGTCTGCGACCGGCTCTACTCGATGAAGACCCCGTCGATCGCAGTCCTCGAAGGCCATGTCACCGCGGGCGGCTTCGAGCTGATGATCTCCTGCGACTTCGCGATCGCCGCGGACGACGCCCTGATCGGGGACTTCCACATCCGGCGCGCGCTGTTCGGCGGCGCCGGGCCGATCTACCGGGTGCCGCGCATGATCGGCGTCCGCAAGACGAAGGAGCTGATGCTCACCGGCAAGCTGCTCACCGGGGTCGAGGCCGCGGAGTTCGGTCTCATCAATTCCTCGGCGCCCGCGGACAAGCTCGACGCGACCGTCGAGGAGTTCGCCGACCAGCTCATCGACAAGAGCCCGTTCACCATGTGGATCACCAAGATGACCATCGACCGCAGCCTCGACGCCGACATCCAGTCGCTGATGGTCATGGAGCACCTCGCGGTCGGCGTGATGCTCAACTCCGAGGACGCGGCGGAGGGCGTGGCGGCGTTCCTGGAGAAGCGGGAGCCGCAGTGGAAGGGTCGCTGACCCGCGGGCCGGAGACCGGGAGCCGCCTGCGCGGCTCCCGGTGCGCCGACTGCGCGGTGGCCGCCTACCCCGCCCAGCCGGCGTGTCCGCGCTGCGGCGGGCCGGCCGAGCCGGTCCTGCTCTCCGCCGCCGGCACGCTGTGGACCTGGACCGCGCAGCGCTACGCGCCCAAGTCGCCGCCGTACCTCCCGCCCGCCGCCGGATTCGCGCCGTTCACCGTCGGCTACGTCGAACTGCCGGAGGGCGTACGGGTGTTGGCGGTCCTCGACATCCGGCCCGAGGACGCCGAAATCGGCATGCCGGTGACCATCACGGCGGGGGACGGCGTCCCCAGGGCCACCGGAGCGGCCGGAGTCGCCGGAGCCGTCGGAGCGGCCGGAGTCGCCGGAGCCGCCGTATGAGCGACGAGGAAGTACTCGTCTGCGGTGCCGGGATCACCTCCTTCGCCCGTACGGAGGCCGACGGCCGGCAGCTGGCCGTGCAGGCCGTGCGCGCCGCGCTGGCCGACGCCGGACTGCCGTGGTCACGGGTGCGGGCCGCCTACGGCGGCAGCGACGCGGCCGGCAACGCCGACACCCTGGTCGCCGAACTCGGTCTGACCGGAGTGCCGTTCACCAATGTGCGCAACGGCTGCGCGACCGGCGGCAGCGCCCTGGTCGCGGCCACGCATGCGATCCGTTCCGGCGCGGCGGACGTGGCCCTCGCCGTCGGCTTCGACAAGCACCCGCGCGGCGCCTTCGACCCCCGGCCCGCGGACTGGGGGCTCGACGAGGCCTACGGCCGCGACGGGCTGATGGTGACCACCCAGTTCTTCGCCATGAAGATCCAGCGGTACATGTACGACCACGGCATCAGCGCCCGCACCCTCGCGCTGGTCGCCGAGAAGGCGTACGCCAACGGCGTGCTCAACCCGCACGCCTGGCGCCGCAAACCGCTCGACGCGGACGAGATCCTGGCGTCCGGCACGGTCAACGACCCGCTGACCCGGTACATGTTCTGCTCGCCCGGCCAGGGCGCCGTCGCCCTGATCCTGTGCAACCGGGCGGTGGCCCGCGAGCTCGACGCCACGCCGGTCGCGCTGCGGGCGGCGGTCGTACGGACCCGCCGGTTCGGCTCCTTCGAGGTGTTCAGCCCGTGGGCGCCGCCGGGAACGCCGACGAGCGTGACCGCGGACGCCGCGCAACACGCCTTCGAGGAGGCCGGGTTGGGGCCGCGCGACATCGACGTGTGCCAGCTGCAGGACACCGAGAGCGGGGCCGAGGTGATGCACATGGCCGAGTGCGGGTTCTGCGAGCACGGCGAGCAGGAGTCGCTCATCCCGTTCGGGGCGACCAGGATCGACGGCTTGCTCCCGGTCAACACCGACGGCGGCTGCATCGCCAACGGCGAGCCCATCGGCGCGTCCGGACTGCGCCAGGTCCACGAGGTCGTGCAGCAGTTGCGCGGCCGGGCCGGCGAACGGCAGGTGCCGGGGGACCCGTCGACCGGCTTCACCCATGTGTACGGGGCGCCGGGCGTCAGCGCCTGCACCGTACTGACCCGTTGAGAGCCCGCCGAGATCTCCGTCGAGATCCGTTGGGGGTCCGTTCGAAAGGAGGATCATGGACGGCATACCCGCACCGGACGACTTCCGCGCCGAGGCCCGGCGCTGGCTGAAGGGCGTGGCGACAGCGCGCGCCGCAGATCGTGAGTGGGGCCGCGGCGACGACTCGGTGGCCGTCTTCGAGAACTGGACCGAGGCCGAGGAACGCGCCCACACGGACCGGGCCCGGGACTGGGAACGCACCCGTCACGACCAGGGCTGGGGCGCGCTCGCCTGGCCCCCGGAGTACGGCGGCCGTGAACTGCCCGCCCACTACGAGCAGTTGTACCGGACCGAGGAGTCCGCCTTCGACGTACCGAGGCGCACCGAGGTCTTCCCGGTCACCCAGCAACTCGTCGCCCCCGCCATCCGCAGCTGGGGGACGGACGAGCAGAAGGCGCGCTGGCTGCGCCCCATGCTCCGCACCGACGAACTCGCCTGTCAGCTGTTCTCGGAGACCGAGGCCGGCTCCGATCTCGCCGCCGTCCGCACCCGGGCCGTGCGGGAGGGCGACGGCTGGATCCTGAACGGCCACAAGATCTGGACCTCCGGGGCCCGCGTCGCCACCTGGGGTGTGGCCGTCTGCCGCACCGATTCCGCTGTGCCCAAGCACGCGGGCATCACGGTCTTCCTGGTCCGGATGGACGCGCCGGGCGTGACCGTCCGGCCCATCCGGCAGATGACCGGCGGCGCCAGCTTCAACGAGGTGTATCTGGACGACGTCCACGTGCCCGACACCGACCGGCTCGGCCCCGTCGGCGAGGGCTGGCGGGTCACGCTCACCGTGCTCGCGGCGGAACGCCTCGACTCCGGCGGACTGGGGCTGGACAACGCCGAGCGCGCCCTCGACCTCGCCCGGCACCTGCCCCGCCCGCTCACCGACGGGGAGCGGCTGCAGGCGGCCGACCTGGTCGTCCACACCCTCGTCCAACGGCTCACCGGACTGCGTGTGACATCGGCGCTGGCGGCCGGCCGCGCACCGGGCGCCGAGGCCTCCGTCGGCAAGCTCCACGCCACCGCGACCATGCGCGCCACCACCGACCTCGTCCAGCAACTCCTCGGACCGCGCCTCGCCGCCGACACGGGGGAGTGGGGCGCCTTCGCCTGGACCGAGCACCTGCTCGGCGCTCCCGGCTACCGCATCGCCGGCGGCAGCGACGAGATCCAGCGCAACATCCTCGCCGAGCGGGTGCTGGGACTGCCCAAGGAACCGAAGGGGGCGGGGAGTTGAGCACCGCCACCGAGGTCGCCGAACTCACCCGCCGGGTCCGCGGGCAGCTCGCCGCACGCCATCCGGGCGCCCCGCTCGGCGACCTGCGCACGCTGCCCGGCGGCCACTCGGGACTGACCTACTCCATCACGGCGGGACCGGTCTCGTACGTCGTCAAGGCGGTGCCGCCGGGCCGGCGGCCCATCGGGCGCGACGACGTGCTGCGCCAGGCCCGGATCCTGCGCGCGCTCGCCGGATCACCGGTCCCCGTGCCGGGCGTCGTCGCCGTCGACGAAGCCGAACCGGCCTGGTTCGCCATGGAGTTCGTCGACGGCGAGGCGATCGAACCCGTCCTCGACGAGCACCGGCTCGACCCCGCGCTCTGCCGCACCCGGATGCTGGTCCTGGCCGACGTACTCCGCGACCTGCACGCCACCAAGAGCCCTCAGACCGATGAACTCCTGGATCGGGAAGGCGAGTTGGACCGCTGGAGCCGCACCATGCGCGCGGTCCCGCCCGAACTCCGCCCCGGGGCCGAGGACGTGCTGGCCGCCCTGGCCGCGCGCCTTCCGGAACCGGTCGCGCCCACCCTCACCCACGGCGACTTCCGGCTCGGCAACGCCCTGTTCGCGGGCGCCCGACCGGCCGCCGTCGTCGACTGGGAGATCTGGGGCCACGGCGATCCCCGCATCGATCTCGCGTGGTTCCTCCTCTTCGCCGACCACCGCAACTTCCCCCGGCTCGGCCGTGCCGTCCCCGGCCTGCCCACCGAGGAGGAGCTGCTCGCCGCCTACCTCGACGGAGACCCCGAACCCCCCGCCTTCGACTGGTTCCGTGCCCTGGCCCGCACCAAGATGGCCGCGATCATGGGCCACAACCTGCGCCGGCACCGCGAGGGCAAGCACCACGACCCCGACCAGGAGCGGCTGCCGCCGACCATCGCGGCGATGATCCGCGCGGCCCGCGACGTCCTCGCCCGACGGCCCTGAAGGAGCGCCACTCATGGATTTCGCACTCTCCCCGAGGGCCGACGAACTCCGCTCGCGCATGGCCGCGTTCATGACGGAGTACGTCATGCCCGCCGAGCCCGTCTACGACCGGCAGCTCGCCGAAGCGGACGATCCCCATGAACTACCGCCCGTCATGCGGGAGTTGAAGGAGAAGGCGCGCGCCGAGGGCCTGTGGAACCTCTTCCTCGCGCACGGCGACTGGGGCGCCGGCCTCACCAACCTCGAATACGCCCCCCTCGCCGAACTGGCCGGCCGGTCCGTGATCGGACCGGAGGTTTTCAACTGCTCCGCACCCGACACCGGCAACATGGAACTGCTCGCCCTCTTCGGCACCCCCGAGCAGCAGGACCGCTGGCTGCGGCCCCTGCTCGCCGCCGAGATCAGATCCTGCTTCGCCATGACCGAGCCCGAGGTGGCCAGCTCCGACGCGCGCAACATCCGCACCCGGATCACCCGGGACGGCGACGAGTACGTCGTCGACGGCCACAAGTGGTACACGTCCGGGATCCTCGATCCGGACTGCCGGATGATCATCCTGATGGGCGTCACCGACCCGGACGCGCCGACGTACCGGCAGCAGAGCATGCTGCTGATCCCGCGCGACACCCCCGGCATCACGATCCTCCGCGATCTGCCGATGTTCGGCTACACCGACCGCTGCGGCCACGGCGACGTGCTCTTCGAGAACGTACGGGTGCCTGCGTCGGCGCTGCTGGGCGGCGAGGGCGACGGATTCGCCCTCGCGCAGGGGCGGTTGGGGCCCGGCCGCATGCATTACGCCATGCGGGCGGTCGGATTCGCCGAACGGGCCCTGGAGTTGATGTGCCGACGGACCCTGACCCGCACCGCCTTCGGCGGTCCGCTCGCCGAACGGGGCGTGGTGCGCGAGTGGATCGCCCGCAGCCGGATCGAGATCGAGCAACTGCGGCTGCTGGTCCTCAAGTCGGCCTGGCTGATGGACACCTCGGGCAACGCGGCCGCCCGCACCGAGGTCGCCGCGATCAAGGTGGCCGCCCTGGAGGTGGCCCACCGGGTCGTCGACCGGGCGGTACAGGCGCACGGGGCCGCAGGGGTGAGCGACGACACCGTACTGGCCCGGCTGTACGCGATCACCAGGGCGCTGCGGATCGCCGACGGACCGGACGAGGTCCATCTGCGGACGGTCGCCCGGCGCGAACTGGCCAAGTACCCGGAGGAGTCGGCGTGAGCACACAGGCACTGAGCGGGCGGGTCGCCGTGATCACCGGCGGTTCCCGGGGCATCGGACTCGGGATCGCCAAGGCGTACCGGGAAGCGGGCGCCCATGTGGTGATCGCCGCCCGCAAACCGGACGGACTCGCCGCCGCACGCGAGGAGTTGCTGCGCGTCAAGGGCGACGGCGAGGTCCACGAGACGGTCGCCAACGCGGGCGAGCCGGCCGACGCCGAGGCTTGCGTCGAGGAGACCATGGCCCGCCTCGGACGCCTCGACGTCCTGGTCAACAACGCGGCCACCAACCCCTACATGGGCGATCTCCTCGACCTCGACCTGCCGCGCGCGGAGAAGACCGTGCGGGTCAACCAGTACGGCATGATCGCCTGGACCCGGTGTGCCTGGCGCGCGTGGATGCGCGAGCACGGGGGAGCGGTCGTCAACATCGCCTCCGTCGGCGGACTGATCGTCGACCCCCACATCGGCTGGTACAACGCCACCAAGGCGGCCATGCTGCACATGACCCGCCAACTCGCCTACGAACTCGGCCCGATGGCCCGCGTGAACGCGATCGCGCCCGGATTGATCAAGACCGAGCTCGCCCGGGCCGTCTGGGAGCCGAGAGAGCCCATCCTGACCGCGAAGCTGCCGCTGCGCCGACTCGGGACGGTGGAGGACGTCGCGCACGCGGCCCTCTTCCTGGCCTCCGACGCCTCGTCCTGGATGACGGGGCAGACGCTGGTCCTGGACGGCGGGGCGACCGTGCTGCCGATCGGGGTGGAGGGATGAGCCACGCGATCACGGACCTGTTCTCGCTGGACGGCCGGACCGCCGTGGTCACCGGGGCGTCGTCCGGGCTCGGGGCCCGGTTCGCCACGGTGCTCGCGTCGGCCGGCGCCACCGTCCTCGCCGCCGCCCGGCGACCGGACAAGCTCAAGGAACTCGCCGACGGCGACCCGCGCATCCACCCCGTCGTCTGCGACGTCTCGCGCGGCGAGGACCGGGTGCGGCTGATGGAGACGGCGCTCGACGAGACCGGCCGGATCGACGTCCTCGTCAACAACGCCGGCGCGCCCGGCGCCGTACGCGCCGAGGACGAGAGCGCCGACGACTTCGCGGACGTGCTGGCCGTGAATCTCGTGGCGCCCTTTCACCTCGCGCGGCTGCTGGCGGAGGTGCCGGCGCACGACCACGGCCGTCCGACGCGATCGGTCGTGAACGTCTCCTCCGTCCTGGGCCTGGTCTCCGGCGCCCCGCTGGGCGGAGCGGCCTACGCGGCCTCCAAGGCCGGGCTCGTCGGGCTGACCCGGGAACTGGCGGGTCAGTGGGGAAGGTCGGGGGTGCGGGTCAACGCGCTCGCGCCCGGCTGGTTCCGCTCGGAGATGACCGACGAGTTGTTCGCCGACGAGCGCTCCCGCCGCTGGGTCGAGCGGGGCACGATGCTGGGGCGCGGCGGGGAGCCGGGGGAGCTGGACGGGGCGCTGCTCTATCTGGCCTCGGACGCGTCCTCGTACTGCACCGGGCACGTGCTCACCGTGGACGGCGGATGGACGGCGCGATGAGGGTCACGGTCGAGATCGACGGCGACGGGCTGGCCCGGGTCGAGATGTGCCGCGGTGCCGGCAACGCCATCGATCTGGCGATGGCCCGGTCGCTGCTGGACGCCGCCCGGGAGTGCGAGAAGGAGCGGGTGCGGGCGGTGCTGCTCACCGGTCGGGGCCGGTCCTTCTGCGTCGGCGGCGATCTGAAGGAGTTCGCCGCCCTGCCTCCGGAACGCCTGGCCGGGCATCTCACCGACGTCACCGACGCGCTCCACGGGGCGCTGCGGATCCTCGCCGGGCTGGACGCGCCGCTGGTGGTCGCCGTGCGGGGGGCCGTCGCGGGCGCCGGGCTGGGGCTCGTGGCGGCGGCGGACGTGAGCCTCGCGGCGACCGACGCGGGCTTCACGGCCGCGTACACCGCGATCGGGTACACGCCGGACGCCGGGGTCAGCTGGTCCCTGCCCCGGCTCGTCGGACCGCGGCGGGCCGTGGACCTGCTGCTGACCAACCGGCGCGTGCCCGCCGCCGAGGCACTGCAGCTGGGCCTCGTCGGCCGGGTCGTCGCGCCGGAGCGGCTGGACGAGGAAGCCGCACGGGTGGCGGGCGAGCTGGCGCGCGGCGCGACGGAGGCGTACGGGGCGACCCGGCGGCTGGTCGGGCAGGCGGCAGCCGACACCCTCGACGAACACCTCGACGCGGAGGCCCGCAGGCTGGCCGCCGCCGCAGTGTCCGGGGAGGGCCGGGAAGGCGTGGCGGCGTTCCTCGCCGGACGCCGGCCCGACTTCGCGGGAACCCGCGCCTCACGGTCGGACGGCCGGTGAGGGCTCCGGACGATCTTCGATTCGTAGCCGACCTGAACTTGGGTCTACTCTCGGACGACCGGGGCGGCGGTCGGTGCCGACCGTGGAGGAGAGGGAGAGACGATGGCAAGGGCACGGATCGTGGATCCGGAGGAGGGGCCCAGGTCGAAGCGCGGCGCGATCCTCGTGGCCGCCGTGGAGCGGTTCGGGGAGGACGGCTACGAGAACACCAAGTGGTCCGAGGTGGCCGACCGGGTCGGCATCGGGCAGACCGCGCTGTACCACTACTTCGAGTCCAAGGCCCACTGCCTGCTCACCATCATGCGGCTGGAACTGCAGCGCTCCCACGACCAGTTCGTCGAGGCCACGGGCGGTGTGTCGGAACCGGTGGAGGAGCTGCGCGCCGCGGTCGGGGCCGCCTTCGCGGTCACCGACCAGGAGATCCGCCAGATGCGCATCCTCCAGGCCAACATGTCCCTGCTCGCCACCCCGCGGAAGTCCAAGCGCGAGGAGACCGAGCGGGTCGCGGCCCGTCAGCTGGTCCAGATGGTCGAGCGGGACTGGACGAGCCTGCTGATGCGCGGCATGGCGAAGGGCGCCTTCCCGGTCCGCGACGCGCACACGCTGGGCCTCGCCGTGCTCGGCATGATCGTCAGCGTCTGGCGCTGGTACCGCCCGACCGGAGCGATTCCGCTGGCGGAGATCGGCGACACGATAGAGGGATGCGTGGTGCGGATGGTCGCGGAATAGCCTCGGCCCCGCCTCTTGCCGGGGCGGGGCGGCCGTCTTACAGTCAAACTGAACTGAACTCAGGTTGTTTCATGTGGCGCTGAGGGAGAACGATCGGCAATGGTGATTCGCGAATACATGGCCAGAATGGACGACCAGGACCCGGAAAAGGCCCTGGAACTTCTGGAACCCGGATTCCGGTTCCTCATCGCCGTCCCGGGCGGCTTGCACAGCGGCACGTCCCGCGCGGACTTCGCCGACTACATCGCGGGGCGCAACGCCGTGGACCGCAGCCACGAGATCGTGCGCTACTCGGTCGACGGCGACGTCGAGACGGCGTACGGCTTCGTCGTCGACCGGGGTGCGACCTCCGGCGCGTTTCTGTCCGCCGCGCAGATCTCGCCCGCCGGGCTGATGGCCCGCTACCAGTCCTTCTTCACCCCCGAGTTCGACCTCGTGGACCGGCCGTGAGCGCGCCCGCCACCTCCGCCGCCCCGTTCCTGACCACCTGGTTCGGGATCCTGGACAGCCCCGACGCCGACCGCATCCTCGACCTGATCAGCGACGACTTCTCCTTCTCGATCCTGTTCTCCACCGGCGGCGACGCCGGCACCGACTTCCATGGCGGCCGGGCGGAGATGGAGGGCTACCTCGCCCAGCGCGAGGTGGGCGTGCGCACCCACCACCTGCTCACCGCGTCCACGGTCGGCCCGGACGAGCTGTACCTCGGCGAGGTGCGCAGAGCGGGCGTGCCGGAGGCGACCTTCGTGGCCTCGGTGCGGCTCGACGACCAGGGCCGGGTACGGCGGCTGCTGATCGGGCGCTCGCCCGCGGTCCTGTTCACCTGAGCGGACCCGCTCCCGACCGGGTCCGCTCCAGACCGGGTCCGATCCCGACCGGGTCCGATCCCGACCAGGCACGGCCCGGACCGGGCCCGATCCCGACCAGGCACGATCCCGACCAGGCACGATCCTGGGCATGCGCGATGCTGAGGAGGCGCGATGTACAACCTCGTCCTGCTGGCGGCCCGGCCGCCCGAGTGGACCCACGAACGGTTCATCGACTGGTGGCGCGGCGAACACGCCGAACTCACCCGCCACCTGCCCGGGCTCAGGTCCTGGCGGCACACCGACCTCGACGCGGCCCTCGAACCGCGCTCGGAGGGCTGGGACGGCCTCTCCGTCCTGAGCTTCGACACCGCCGAGGACCTGCGCAATGCGCTGCAGAGCCCCGAGTGGGCGGCCGCCGTCGCCCAGGTCGGCGACATGCGCGGCCGCCGGATCGCCGTCATGGGCGGCGAGCTGGAGATGTACGGCGGCTGAGCGCGGCAAGAGGTTCGGCAAAGAGGCTTCGCAAAGGGGCGAGGAAACGGATGCGACAGACAGTGCGGGAGTTCTACTACCGGTCCGAACAGGCCGACTTCACAGCCGTCGTCGACGATCACGGACGCCACGGCGCACGCGATCTCCTACAGCGGGCCACCGACCTGGCCGAGGCGATGACCCCGGAGGACACCACGGGCGGCACGGTGCTCCTCCAGGCCGACAACTCGTGGCGCACGGTCGCGGCCACCCTCGCCGTCGGGCTGACCGGCGGTGTCCTGGCCCTGGTCAACCGGCACACGACGCGTGCCGAGTTCGCCGCCGCGATGGAGGACATCCGGCCGGACGTCCTGATCGCCGAGCCGTCCGCGATCGAGGAGTGGGGCGGCGCCCCGGCGCTGCCCGGCGCCGTGACGGCCGAGGTCCTGGACGGCTGGACGGTCCGCGCCCGCCGCGGCCCGCGTGATGTCTCCCGCTGGTCCGGCGGCAGCGTCATCGGCCTCACCTCCGGCTCCACCGGACGCCCCAAGGGCGTCGTCCAGTCCGAGGACGCCCTGCGGTACGCGTGCTCGTGCACGATCGACGTCAACGGCCTGAGCGACGGGGACGCGGTGGCGGCCGTCGTCCCGCTCTCCTCGACCGCCGCCTACTGCTTCGGCGTCTGCCTCGCGCTCATGCTGGGCGGGCCGCTCGTCCTGTCCGGCCGCTGGGACCGCGAGGAGGCGCTCGCCCGGATGGCCGCCCAGGACGTCCGGTGGACCATGTGCGTGCCGACCATGGCCCTCCAGCTGGGCTCGGCCGCGGCCGGCTCGAAGGCGCTCGACGGGGTCCGCTCGATCACCGTCGGCGGCGGCCCCATGGACCATGGAGCCCTCGCCCGCGCCGAACGCTCCCTCGGGACGAAGATCCTGCGCGTCTTCGGCATGTCCGAGTGCCTCGGACACACCTCCCCCAGGCCCGAGGACCCCGAGGAGATCCGCCTCGGCCGCGACGGACGGCCCTTCCCCGGCACCGACCTCAGAGCTGTCGCCGCCGACGGAACCGTCCTGGGGCCCGGCGCGACCGGCCGTGCCCAGGTCCGCGGCCCGTCCCTCTTCCTCGGCTACGCCCGCGACGGCAAGGTCGAGCCGCCGGCCCTCACCCCGGACGGCTTCTTCCCCACCGGCGACCTGCTGGTCACCGGCGCGGACGGCACGGTGACCGTGATGGGCCGCGAGAAGGACGTCATCATCCGCGGCGGACGCAACCTCGACATCACCGAGATCGAACGCGCCGTCGCCGCCCACCCGGCGGTGGCCCGCGCCTGCGTGACCCCGGTACCGGACCCGCTCCTCGGCGAACGAGCCGCCGTACTCGTCGTGGTCGAGGACGGCAACGGTGAACTCGGCCTCGACGAGATCACCGCACACCTCGCCCGGACCGGCCTGTCCAAGGCCAAGTGGCCCGAATTCGCCTTCACCGTGGGCGAGTTGCCGCAGACGACCGTCGGCAAGCTCGACCGGTCGGGAGCCCGCAGGCTCGCCCACGACCTGTACGCGGTGCTCGCCGCACACCCCGAACAGCACCGGCAAGGAGATGCATGACCACCCCCACGACCCGCACCCCCCGTTTCGACCGCGGCAGTTGGGCGCAGCCCGGACCCGAGACCGTGCGGCCCGGCGTCCACCGCATCCCGCTGCCGCTGCCGGACGACGGACTGCGGGCCGTCAACGTCTACGCCCTGGAAGGGCTGACGGACGGGCTGGTCCTGATCGACGGCGGATGGTCGATCCCCGAGTCCCGCCAGGCACTTGAGGACGCGTTGAACGAACTCGGCCACGACCTCGGCGAGATCACCGATGTCCTGGTGACCCACATCCACCGCGACCACTACACCCAGGCCGTCGAACTGCGCAGGCTGCTGGGCTCCCGGGTCTACCTCGGCGCGGGCGAGCGCACCGGCCTGGAACTCCTGGGCGAGCTGCGCACGGACGAGCCGACCGGTTCGCTGCGGACACTGCGCCGGGCCGGGGCCCACGAACTCGCCGAGCGGGTCGCCGCGATGTACGACGGCGACTTCGACGCCACCGTCTGGGAGGCGCCGGACCGCTGGCTGAACGCGGAGGAACTCCACTTCGGCGACACGCGGTTGACGGTCGTGCCGACGCCCGGACACACCCAGGGGCATGTCGTGTACCTCGACCGGGCGCGCGGGCTGCTGTTCTCCGGGGATCACGTGCTGCCGCACATCACCCCCTCCATCGGCTTCGAACTCGGCGGCCCCGCCCTGCCGTTGGGCGACTACCTGGACTCGCTGCACCTGATGACCACCCTCGCCGACGCGAGCCTGCTGCCCGCGCACGGCCCGGTCGGCGACAGCGTGCACGCACGGGTCGGGGAGCTCCTGGCCCACCACGACGAGCGGCTCGCCGAGACGCTGACCGCCCTCGGCGGCCGCACGCGCACCGCACATGAGGTGGCGGGGGATCTGGGATGGACCCGGCGCAGGGTCGCCTTCGCGGACCTCGGGCCCTTCGACCAGATGCTCGCCGTCAACGAGACGGCGGCGCACCTGGACGTGCTGGTGGCCCGTGGACGGGCCGGCTGCACACAGATCGACGGAGTCGACCGGTACACGGCCCCGACGGCCGGCTGAGCGCTCAGCGCTCCGCCGGTTGTGCCGCGATGTGCGGTCGTTTTGCTGCGGCGCCGTCGTGGCTGGTCGCGCAGTTCCCCGCGCCCCTGAAGGGGCGCTGCCGGACCGCAGCTTTGAACCTGCGGCCCGGCGGTCTCAGCGGGCCGTCCAGCCTCCGTCTACGTACAGCTCGGAGCCGGTCATGAAGCTTGCGTCGTCGGAGGCGAGGAAGGCCACGGCGGCGGCCGCCTCCTCGGGCGTGCCGAGCCGGCCGAGCGGCGTGCCCTCGAGCATCGCCGTCAACCGGGGTGTGTCGCGCCAGAGTTCGCGCGACCGGGGCGTCTCGACGAAGCCGGGGTGCAGGGAGTTCACCCGGACCCCGCGCCGCGCCCAGTGCAGCGCGGCGTTCTTGGTCATCAGCCGCACCGCGCCCTTGGCCGCGTGGTAGGAGAACTGGGCGCCGAAGCCGCCGACCGTGCCGAAGATCGACGCGACGTTGACGATCGAGCCGCCCCCGGAGCGCTCGATGGACGGACCGGCGTGCTTCATGCCGAGCCACACACCGGTCTGGGTGACCCCCAGGACCTGGTCCCAGGACTCCATGGTCTCGGTCTCGACCGTGTGCATCGTGGCGATGCCGGCGTTGTTGACCAGCACGGACAGCTCTCCCAGCGCGGCGGTCGCGGTGGCGACGACCTCGCGCCACGCCTCCTCGTCCGAGACGTCCAGCGCCAGCCCCAGGGCCCCGCCGCCGACCTCCTCCGCGAGCTTCGCGCAGCGGTCGGCGTCGAGGTCGGTCACCACGACCGCCGCGCCCTCGGCCGCGAGCCGTCGTACGACGGCGTCGCCGATGCCTCCCGTGGCACCGGTCACCAGCGCGGTCTTCCCGGTCAGCCTCGACTGCATGGAGTCCCCTCCTCGTTGACGGTGTAACGGTGTGGCGGTCTCGCGGCCCCCGGTGGTCCTCAGTCCCGTACGCCGAGCCAGGCGAGGGCCCCGCCGTCGATCACGTACGACGATCCGGTGATGAACGCGGCGTCGTCGGAGGCCAGGAAGCACGCGAGCCGCGCGACCTCCTGCGGGCGTCCGAGCCGTTCCACCAACTGCGGTGCGGTCAGCTCGTGTTCCATGGCGGCACGGTCGGGGGCGGCGGCGAAGAAGTCCTGGGCGAGCGGTGTGTCGATGACGCCGGGACAGAAGCAGTTGCAGCGCACCGGGGCCAGATCGACCGCCGTGACCTTGGTCAGATGGATGACGCCGGCCTTGGTGACCCCGTAGGCGGGTGCGTTGGGGAAGCCGGTGAGGCCGGAGACGGACGCGGTGTTGACGATGGCGGGCCCGCGTCGCGAGCGCCGCAGATGGGGTGCGGCGAACTTGGTCGTCAGCCACACCGCCTTGAGGTTGACCTCGTAGACCGCGTCCCACACCTCCTCGGACAGCGAGTCGACGCCGCGGTCCGGTTCGGCCGTGAACGCGGTCTCGATCACGCCCGCGTTGTTGACCAGGACGTCGAGTCCCTCGAAGCGCTCCGCGCTCCGCGCGACCATGGCGGCGATGCTGTCGCGATCGCGCAGATCGCAGACGATGGCCTCGGCCCGCGCCCCGGCGGCGCGCACCAGCTCGGCGGTCTCGGCGGCGGTCTTCTCGTTCCGGTCGGCGACGGCCACCGCGGACGCGCCCTGCCGGGCCATCTCCACGGCGATCGCCTGTCCGATGCCTTGTCCCGCACCCGTGACGAGCACGGTCTTGCCGTCCACGGAACCCATCATGAGTCTCCTCCCGAGTGCGCGTCGCGATACCTGAACTGAATTAGCTTCATTTCCGTAGAGTCTAGATTCGCGAGGCGCGGGCGACAAGGCTGGGGGCGGAGACTGAACCCGGTTGAAGGGGAAGCACGGGGGTCGGCCCGCGGTGCGCCGCAGCGCCCCGCAGGCCCTTCGTCACCGATCGGCGGGGACGGACTCCCAGCCGGCCTCGGGGTCGAGCGGCAGCTCGGGCCGGTCGCGCTTGAAGGCCTCGGCCAGTTCCTCGACCCTCGGCAGGGCGTGGTCGGGCGCACCGAAGCCACGGAACAGGGTCGCGCAGTACTCGCGGGCCAGGAACGCGGCGTCCCAGTCCCCGTCCGGGTTCACCCACTGGTAGGTGTGGTTGTGCAGGTTGAGGAACTGCAGGGTGGCCAGGCGCGGCGGCATCGTACGGAAGACGCCCTGCTCGACGGCCTCCGTGAGCAGCCCCGAGATCAACTGCTCGAAGTCGGCCCGCTGGCCCAGCAGGGTCTTCAGCTCGGTGCCGCTCAGACTGCGGTAGTCGTGCTCGTAGACCCAGATGTGGTCGAGCCTGCGGAAGATGATGGTCAGCAGTGACTCGGACAGCAGGCGCAGCCGCAGCAGGGGATCCGCGTCGAGCTCGGTGATCTGCCGGGTCCGGGACAGCAGCGGCCCCATCACGCGGGACTGGATCTCGACGAGCAGGTTCTCCTTGGAGCCGATGTAGTAGTACAGGGCCCCCTTGGCGAGCCCGACCGCGCGGCCCAGGTCGTTGATGGACGTCGCCGCGTATCCCTGCTGGGCGAACAACGACGCCGCGATGTCGATGATCTTCTGGCGTCTGACCTCGAAGCCCGGTCCGTGGCCCGGCGGTCGTGGCATGAGCTCTCTCCCCGCTTGACGTGACGACGTATCGATTAAAGCCGACTTCGCGGGCCGCGGGGCGTCCGGGGAGGCCCTCCTTCGCCGCCGACCGCGAGACACTCGTCCTGTGACGGGTGTCTCCAGTGAGGAGTGACGCATGACCACGGTAGGGATCGCCACGGGTGCCGGGCACGGGACGGGGGAGGCATGCGCGAGGCGCCTCGCCGACATGGTGGACGTGCTGGTGCTCACCGACCGCAACGACGCGGTCGCCGCCGCCGTCGCTAAGGACTTGTCCGGCGCGGGCACGAGGGCCGTGGCCGAGCCGTTCGGCATGGACGTCACCGACCCGGAGGACTTCGCCCGGCTGGCCGAGCGGGTCAGGGAACTCGGCACGCTGCGCGCCGTCGCGCACGCCGAGAGCGTCGCGCCGGAGGAGGCCGACTGGCGCAGGATCATCGAGGTCGACTTCGTCTCGACCGTGCTGCTCGCCGCGGAGCTCGGCCCGCTGGCCACCGCCGGCACGGCCTTCGTGTACACCGCGTCGGTCTCCCCGTTGATCGCGCACATCGACCCCGCCCCGGAGGTCGCGGCCGTCCTGGACGACTCGGCGCGGGAGGGATTCCTCGACCGTCTCCGGGCCGCCATCGGTCCGGCGGTCGAGGACCCCGCCTGGGCGTACCCTTGGGCGACGTACGGTGTGCAGCGGTTCGCCCGCGCCGAGGCGGTGCGCCTCGGGCCGGTGGGCGCCCGCGTGTGCTCCCTGTCGCCCGGCGCCATCGACACCCCGCAGACGCGGCGGGAGGCGGCACGCAACGAGTCGGTGCGACAGCTCATCCGACGCACGCCGCTGGGCCGCACCGGACGGTGCGACGAGGTCGCCGCCGTCGCCGCGTTCCTGCTGTCGGACGAGGCGAGCTATCTGACCGGTGTCGACATCGTCGTCGACGGCGGCCTGTGCGCCGCCGTGCAGGACGGGTGACGACGTAGCCGCCCAGGGGCGACGCGGCGGCACCGGCGGCCGGCTACGGGGACCCGGCCACCGGCGGACGACAGCGCCGCCTCCGACCGGACCGGTTCAGGCCACGCCGCGGCGCATGGCGTCGGCGACGACCTCGCCGACCAGGACGGCGGTGGCCGCCGGGCCCCGCAGCGGGGGCGTGGGCAGGATCGACGTGTCCGCGACCCGCAGTCCCGCGACCCCGTGCACCCTGCCGTAGGAGTCGACGGCGGCCCGCGGATCGTCGGCGGGGCCCATCGGCACGGTGCCGCAGGTGTGGTGGGACGTGCCGAGCCGCCCGAGGATCCATCGGTCGAGCAGACGGTCGTCGTCCAGCACCTGTGGCACCGGTTCCGTGAGCCCGGCGGAGAGCTCCGCGAAGTCGCCGGTGCCGGTCAACTCGGCGGTGACACGGACCGCTTCGCGCAGGCGCCGCCGGTCCCGCGCGGTCGACAGATAGCCGTAGTCGAGGCGCGGAGGCAGCGCGGGATCGGCGGAGAGGGTGCGCATCCGGCCGGTCAGCCGCGGGGTGTGGACGGAGACGAGGAACGCGAGGGGCGCCAGAGGCGCGCCGGGAATCGACACCCTCCCGCTGGTCAGAGCGGCCGACGGGACGAGGGACTGCAGGATCTCCAGATCGCCTCCAGGGTGACCCCCGTGCGAGGAGGGCAGATGCAGGACGCCGCCGAGCCACGAGCCCGAGGGCTCCGGCACGGGCCGCCGGGGCGCCCACTCCAGGACCACCTGCGGGTGGTCGCCGAACCGGGCGCCGACGGCGGGAGCGTCCCGGACGACGGGGACGCCGAGGGCCTCCAGCTCGCGGCGCGGCCCGATCCCCGACAGCCGTAGCAGGTGAGGGGAGCGCAACGCGCCCGCGCTGAGCACGATCTCGCCGCCGCGGACCACCGCGCGGCGTCCGTCGCGCTCCACCAGCACCCCGACCGCACGGCCGCGCTCGACGACGACCCTGAGGACCGTACTGTCGCCCTCCACCCGGAGGTTGGGACGGTCCAGCGCGCCCAGCAGGTAGCCGATACCGGTGTTGACGCGCACGCCGTCCACGGCATTGGACGGCACGGGCCCGAATCCGGGCGGGTCCTGGGCGTTCTTGTCCGGCTCCTCGGGAAAGCCCAGTCGGCGGGCGGCCGCCCGGAACGCGACGGCGGCCGGGTGCCGCAGCTCCGTGCGGCGCACGCGTACCGGACCGCGGTGACCGTGCAGCGCATCGGCGCCGTGGTCCAGGTCGGTCTCCAGAGCGCGCAGGAACGGCAGCGCCCGCGCGTACGACCAGGCGGGACCGCCCACGGCCGCCCAGCGGTCGAAGTCCTCCCGCCGGGCCCGCACGAAGTACCCGCCGTTCACGGTCGTCGAGCCGCCGAGCCCGTGCCCCCGGACGACCGTGTACGGACGCGTCGGCGTGAGATGCACGGCGTACGGCCGCACGGCCGGGTGTCCCGGCTGCGCGCCCGGGACGAGCCGTGCGTCCAGCAACCCGGGAGCGAACGCCGACGGGTGCCGCGGCACCGGACCCGCCTCCAGTACCAGGACCGTGCGGCCCGGGTCCTCGCTGAGCCGGGCCGCGAGCGCGGCGCCACTGCCCCCGGCGCCCACCACGACGACGTCCGGGGAGCGGGCCCGGCCGCGCCCGTGCTCGGTCTGCTCCATGGGGCAGGGATTCAACACACGGTGACCGCACCGCGCAACGGCCCGTTCCACTGGCCGGGACCGGGGCACCCGCCCGGCCTGCCGGTGACCTACCGTCGGTCGCCGATGCCGAGGGAGAGTCGCATGAACGAGCTCCGCACCGCCCTGTCCGCAAAGGCCGTCGCCGACACGGAGTCCGAGGCCGATCGGGTCGCGGACATGGCCCCGCTGATCGAAGCCGAGGATCTCCTGGAGGAGATCTCCATCGACGGCATGTGCGGCGTCTACTAGGCGCCGCCGCATGATCGAGATGGACCTCGACCGCGCCTGGGGCCTGCATCCGCAGGTCTCGGTGCGGCCGGAACCCTTCGGCGCGCTGCTGTACCACTTCGGTACCCGCAGGCTCTCGTTCCTCAAGGACCGGCGGCTCCTGGCCGTCGTCCAGGCCCTCGCCCACGAGCCCACCGCTCGTGCCGCCTGCCGGGCCGCGGGGCTGCGCGAGGACGAACTGCCTCGCTACGGCCGGGCCCTGGCCGTCCTCGTCCAGTCGTCGATGGTCGTCGGAAGGACCCCATGAGCGCCCGCCTGACCGGTACGCCACGGCTGGTCGACCTGTTCGAGCAGGGGCTCGACGCGCCGATCTGCCTCACCTGGGAACTCACCTACGCCTGCAACCTCGCCTGCACGCACTGCCTGTCCAGCTCCGGCCGCCGCGACCCGCGCGAACTGAGCACCGCCGAGGCCAAGGCCGTCATCGACGAACTGCAGGCCATGCAGGTCTTCTACGTCAACATCGGAGGCGGCGAGCCCACCGTCCGCGCGGACTTCTGGGAACTCCTGGACTACGCCACCGCACACCACGTGGGCGTGAAGTTCTCCACGAACGGCGTCCGGATCACCACCGAAGCCGCCGAGCGCCTCGCCCGCAACGACTACGTCGACGTCCAGATCTCCCTCGACGGCGCCACCCCCGAGGTCAACGACGCCGTACGCGGGGCGGGTTCCTACGCGACGGCGCTGCGGGCGCTGGAGAACCTGGCTGCCGCGGGGATGCGGAACTTCAAGATCTCCGTGGTCTGCACCCGGCACAACATCCCCCAGCTCGACGCCTTCAAGGCGCTCGCCGACCGCTACGGCGCCCGGCTCCGCCTGACCCGGCTGCGCCCCTCCGGGCGCGGCGCCGACGTCTGGGACGAACTGCATCCCACCGCGGCGCAGCAACGCGAGCTGTACGACTGGCTGTCGGCCCACGGCGACGACGTGCTGACCGGCGACTCCTTCTTCCACCTCGCCGCCTACGGACAGCCGCTGCCCGGCCTCAACCTGTGCGGCGCCGGACGCGTCGTGTGCCTGATCGACCCGGTCGGCGACGTCTACGCCTGTCCGTTCGCGATCCACGACGACTTCCTCGCCGGGAACGTCCGCGAGCCGGGCGGCTTCCGCGGCGTCTGGCGCGACGCCGAACTGTTCGCCCGGCTGCGCGCCCCGCAGCACGGCGGCGCCTGCGCGTCCTGCGCGTTCTACGACACCTGCAAGGGCGGCTGCATGGCCGCCAAGTTCTTCACCGGGCTCCCGCTGGACGGCCCCGACCCCGAGTGCGTCCAGGGCCACGGCGAGCGGGAGCTGGCCCGACGCGACCGGACCCGGGCGCCGAGACCCTCCGGCGACCACTCGCGGCGCGCCCCCGTGGACCTCGTCCTCACCCGGCGTCCCCCGGTGCGCGCCTGCGACGAGAACCCGCTGGCCGGGCCGGACCGCACACCCACCGCGAGCAAGGACACGGCACATGCCTAGGAACCCCTGGTTCGAGACCGTCGCCGAAGCACAGCGGCGGGCCCGCAGGCGGCTGCCCCGATCGGTGTACGGCGCGCTCGTCGCCGGCTCGGAGCGCGGCCGCACGCTCGACGCCAACCTCGCCGCCTTCGCGGAACTCGGCTTCGCCCCCCGGGTCGTGGGCCACCACGCGGACCGGGACCTGTCCACGACCGTGCTCGGCGTGCCCACCGCGCTGCCCGTGCTGATCTCGCCGACCGGCGTGCAGGCCGTCGACCCCGAGGGCGAGGTCGCCGTCGCCCGCGCCGCCGCGAGCCGGGGCGTCGTCATGGGCCTCAGCTCGTTCGCGAGCCGCAGCGTCGAGGACGTCGCCGCCACCGGGGCCGACGTCTTCTTCCAGCTGTACTGGAGCGGCGCCCGCGAGACCATGGTGCAGCGCATGGACCGGGCCAGGGCCGCCGGCGCCAAGGCGCTCATCGTCACCCTCGACTGGTCCTTCTCCCACGGCCGCGACTGGGGCAGCCCCGCCGTCCCCGAGCGCCTCGACCTCAAGGCCGCGCTGCGGTTCGCCCCCGATGTACTGACCAGGCCCGGCTGGTTGTGGAAGTACGCCAGGTCCGGCCGCCTCCCCGACCTGACCGTGCCCAACCTGAGCACGCCCGGCAGCCCGGCCCCCACCTTCTTCGGCGCCTACGGCGAGTGGATGCAGACCACGCCGCCCACCTGGGCGGACGTCGAATGGCTGCGAGCGGAGTGGGGCGGCCCCTTCCTCCTCAAGGGCGTGACCCGGGTGGACGACGCCAAGCGGGCGGTCGACGCCGGGGTGTCGGCGTTGTCCGTGTCCAACCACGGAGGGAACAACCTGGACACCACCCCGGCCACCGTCCGGGTGCTGCCGTCCATCGTGGAAGCGGTCGGCGACCAGGTCGAAGTCCTGCTGGACGGCGGTGTCCGCCGCGGCGGCGACGTGGCCAAGGCGCTCGCCCTGGGCGCCCGCGCGGTCCTCATCGGCCGGGCCTACCTGTGGGGCCTCGCGGCGAACGGACAGGCCGGCGTCGAGAACGTGCTGGACATCCTGCGCGGCGGACTCGACTCGGCAGTCCTGGGCCTCGGCCACTCCTCCGTCCACGAACTGGGGCCCACGGACCTGGCGATACCCCCGGGCTTCCCGCTGACCCTGGGCGGCGCGGACGTGCCGACCGCTCCCGCGACGACCCCGGCCGGGGTCGGGGCACCGGTCGGCTGAGCATGCCGCCAGAGACCGCGTTCCGAGTGCTGGCCGACACGGTCTGGCCGGCCGTGCCGTCCGGCGCGCTCGTCCTGGTTCCGGTGGGGTCCACCGAACAGCACGGACCCCATCTGCCGCTCGACACCGACACCGTCGTCGCCCAGGCCGTCGCGCGGCGCACCGCCGACGCCCTCGCCGCCGGACCCCACGGCCCGCCGTCGGTCGCGCCGCCCGTCGGCTACGGCGCGAGCGGCGAACACGCGCACTTCCCGGGGACCGTCTCGATCGGGCACGAGGCGCTGCGCGCGGTGATCGTCGAACTGGCCCGCTCGCTGTCCCTGTGGGCGGGCCGCGTCGTGTTCGTCAACGGCCACGGCGGCAACACGGCCGCCCTCGACTCGGCCGTCGGTCAGCTGCGCGCCGAGGGCCACGACCTCGCCTGGACCGGCTGCGCGGTGCCCGGCGGCGACGCGCACGCCGGCCGCACCGAGACCTCGCTGATGCTGCACCTGGCGCCCGAGCGGGTACGACTCGCCGGCGCGACCGCCGGTGACACCCGACCGCTCGCCGTCCTCCTGCCGGACCTGATGACGCTCGGCGTCCGCGCGGTCTCGCCCACCGGCGTGCTCGGCGATCCCGCCGGGGCCTCCGCCGAGGAGGGACGCCGGGCGATGGACGCGACGGTGTCCACGACGGTCCGCCGGATCACCCGGTGGACCGTCGACGCCCGCGGCCGCCTCGCCGAACCCGGCCGCCCGCCCGGCGCATCCGGGTCCACGGACGTACGCCCGTGACGCTTCCCGTCGGCTCCGTGGTCGAGTTCGACCGGCACACCCGGGTGCTCGACGGCGGCCGGGCCCTCCTCGGCGGCTTCCCGACCCGGCTGCTGAAGCTGACCCCCAGGGCGCGCGGACTGCTCGCCGGCCGGACGCTCCCGGTGCGGGACGCGGCGAGCGCGCTCCTCGCCGACCGGCTCCTCGACACCGGCATGGCCCATCCCGTCGTCGCCTCGCTCCCCGCGCCCGCCGACCCCCGGTACACGGTCGTCGTACCGGTCCGCGACCGGGCCCGCCCACTGGACCGGCTGCTGGGCAGCATCGGCACGGACACCCCCGTGATCGTGGTCGACGACGCCTCCCGGCACCCGGCGGCCGTCGCCGCCGTCGCCGCCCGCCACGGCGCCCACCTCGTCGCCCTGCCCGCCAACCTCGGACCCGCCGGCGCGCGCAACGCCGGGCTGCGCCTGGTCACCACGCCGTACGTGGTGTTCGCCGACTCCGACATCGTGCTCGACCCGGACACGGTCCCCACCCTGCTCCGGCACTTCGCCGATCCCCGGGTCGCCCTGGCCGTCCCCCGCATCACCGGCCTGTCCGCCGCCGCCACGACCTGGATCGAACGGTACGAGAACTCCCGGTCCTCCCTCGACCTCGGCGCCCACCCGGCCGCGGTGCGCCCCGGCACCCCCGTCTCGTGGGCGTCCTCGGCCTGCGTCGTGGCACGGGTCGACGCGCTGGCCGACGGCTTCGACGAGCGCATGCGCGTCGGCGAGGACGTCGACCTGTGCTGGCGGCTGATCGCGGCGGGACGGCGCATCCGCTACGAGCCCACCGTCCGGGCCGCCCACGAACACCGTGTGCGCGTGGGGGACTGGCTGCTGCGCAAGGCCGTCTACGGCACCGGCGCCCAGCCCCTCGCCGAGCGGCACCCCGACTGCATCGCACCCGCCGTCCTCGCCCCGTGGAGCGCGGCGTTCGCCGCCGCACTGCTCGCCCAGCGGCGCTGGTCGACGCCGGTGGCGGGGGCCGTCCTCGGCGTCGTCGCCGTACGCATCGGCCGCAAGCTCGACGGGACCCGGCACCCCGGCCGGCTGGCCGTGCGGCTCACCGCTGACGGCGCGCTGGGCACCCTCACGCAGACCTCCGCACTGCTGACCCGCCACTGGTGGCCGCTCACCGCCGTCGGCTGCACGCTGTCCCGCCGGGTGCGCCGGGCCGCGGCGGTCGCCGCCCTGGCCGACATCGCACTCGAGTACCGGCGTGATCAAGCCACCCTCGACCCCCTGCGCTACGGCATCGCCCGCCGCCTCGACGACCTCTCCTACGGCGTCGGCGTATGGCTCTCCGCCCTGCGGGGGCGCTCCGCCGCCGCACTGCGCCCCCGCGTCACGCGCTGACGCCGGCGCCCAGTCCCGGTCAGCGGAAAGCGCCCAGCGGGCGCCCGTCCCGGGCCCCGAGACTGAGGTCATCGCGCCGCCGGCGACGCGCGGCGCAGGCGAGGGACCAGTCACCAGGAGGTGTGCGGAGTGACGCATGAAGTGGTCGGCCGTGTCGAGGAGTCGGGCGCCGAACTGGCCGCGCTCGCCGACGAGAACGAGACACTCGGCAAGCTGAGCGACCGGACCGTCGAACTGCTCCGTTCCGCAGGGGTCGTACGGCTGCTGCAGCCCAAGGAGTTCGGCGGGTTCGGCGCTCACCCCCGGGACTTCGCGGAAGCCGTGATGGAGGTGGCGCGGCACGACGGGGCCGCCGGCTGGGTGTGCGGCGTCGTCGGAGTCCACCCGTGGGAGCTGGCCCAGCTGGACCCGCGCCTCGCCCACGAGGTCTGGGACGACGACCCCGACACCTGGATCGCCTCGCCGTACATGCCCAACGGCATCGCCGAACCGGTGGACGGCGGTTACCTGCTCAGCGGACGCTGGCCCTTCTCCTCGGGCAGCGACCACTGCGGCTGGGACTTCCTCGGCGCCCTCCTAGGCGACGGCAAGGGCAGACCGGCGGGGCCGATCACCGTGCTGCACGTCGTGCTGCCCCGCTCGGACTACGAGATCATCGACGGCACCTGGGACGTCGTCGGACTGTCCGGCACCGGCAGCAAGGACGTCGTCGTCGACAAGGCGTTCGTCCCCGAGTACCGCACGATCAGACAGGAAGCGGTCCAGGAGGGCACCGCGGCGGAGGCGGTCGGACTCACCGACACCCTGTACAAACTGCCGTTCAGCTCGATGTTCCCGCTCGGGATCACCGCGGCGGTCGTCGGCATCTGCGAGGGCGCCCTCGCCCTGCACCTGGCCCAGCAGAAGGAACGGGTCGCCGTGACCGGCGTCCAGGTGCGCGACGACCCGTACGTCCTCTACGCCGCCGGCGAGGCCGCGGCCGAGATCTCCGCCTCCCGGGTGCAACTCCTCGACGGCATCAGCCGGTTGTACGACCAGGTCGACGCGGGAAAGCCGATCAGCCTGGAGGACCGGGCCGACGTCCGGCGCAATCAGGTCCGTTGCGCCTGGCGGGCCGTCGCCGCCCTGGACGAGATCTTCGCCCGCTCCGGCGGCAACGCGATCCGCAAGGGCAACCCGATCCAGCGGTACTGGCGGGACGCGCATGTCGGACTCCAGCACATGATCCATGTGCCGGGCTCCGCCTACCACGCGAACGCGCTGGCCGCGATGGGCCTCGAACTGCCCGAACCGATGCGCATCCTGATATGAGCGAGCGCGCGACGCCCTCCCGGACGGCGGACGCGGACGTGCATGCGCACGCGCATGTGATCGACGGGCGACGGTTCCGCGAAGTCCTGGGCAACTTCCCCACCAGCGTGGTCGCGATCACCACCGTGGACGGCGAGGCACGGCCGCACGGCATGGTCGTCGGCACCTTCACCTCGGTGTCGCTCGACCCGCCCCTGGTGTCCTTCCTCGCCGACCGCTCCTCCACGACCCTGCGGACGATCAGGGCCGCGGGCCGCTTCTGCGCCAACGCGCTCGCGGGCAACCAGGAGCGCCTGTCCCGGCAGTTGGCGACCGGTCCGGCCGGGCAGCGGTTCGAGGGCGCCGCCTGGAGCGCTTCCGCGCTGGGCACCCCCGTACTCGACGGAGTGGTCGCGTGGGTCGACTGCACGGTGGAGCAGTCCGTCGAGATCGGTGACCACCTGTTGGTCGTGGGACGGGTCCACGACCTCCGCGTCGAATCCCTGAAAACCCCGTTGCTGTTCTTCCGGGGCGGATACGGCGACTACCTCGCGAGCGCGACGCTCGTGCTGGACCGGCTTGTCGGATGGTAATCAGCTCAAAAGGGGAGCCGCAATGAAGAACGACCTCCATATAAGACTGCAGAGAATATCGGCGTGGTGTGGCGTCATCCTCTTCGTGGGATTCCTCGTCGCCTACTCCGTCGGCCATCTCATTCCGCCGATGAGCCCGACGGAGAGCCCGGACGACGTCGTCGCCTTCCTCAAGGACCATCGCACGGGGATCCTCACCTGCGTCGCCCTGATGGTGCTGCTCGTCCCGTTCGAGTACCCGTACGTCGTCGTGACGAGCATGCAGCTGCGCCGGGTGGAGGGCGGCTGGGGGTTGCTGTCCATGATCCAGCTCACCACGGGCGTGGTGGCCCCGATCGGGTTCTTCTTCCCGCTCGCGATCCTCGCCGCCGCGGCCTACCGACCGGAGGCCCACTCCGTCGACGTCCTGACCGCGATGGTCGACACGTTCTGGCTCATGTTCGTGGGCAACGCCTGCATATTCGTCCTCCAGGTCTGGTCGATCGGCTACGCCGCGTTCATCGACCACACCCGGGACAAGCCGCTCTTCCCGCGCTGGTACGGCTGGCTCAGCGTGGTGCTGGGCGTGACGCTCATCCCGGGCGCCTTCGTCTTCCTCAACCAGAGCGGGCCGCTCGCCTGGAACGGACTTCTCGCCAACATCGTCCCCTCGATCGCGTACGCCCTGTGGAAGATCGCCACGCCGTACGTGCTGCTGAAGGCGATCACGAACGAGGAGCAGGAACTCGCCGAGAAGCCGGAGAACGAACCGGTGACCGTGTAGCACGGGCCGACACCCTGCGGCTAGGGCCTGTCCGGCCGATCATGCCCCAGACGCGGGGTCTGGCACGCACTCCCCCAGAGGGGGTGCCCCCAGCGGCGTTGTCGTCGGTTGCCGACGCTCCGCGTCGACGCCCTCCTCCGCCTTGCAGTTGCGCGCACCAGACCCCGCTCACCCGTGTTCCAAAGCCCCGGCGGTTTCCTGTGACTTGATCGGCCGGACAGGCCCTAGACGGAGAGCGCGAAGCCGCCCGTCACGCGCAGGGTCTCGCCGGTGACGAAGGACGCCTTCGACGAGACCAGATACAGCAGCGCCTCGACGATGTCCTGTTCCCGGCCCTCCTGCCGCAGGATCTGCTCCCCGAGGACCCGCTCGGCCTCGGCCGGGGACAGCTGGTCCCGTACGGCGTCGGTGAAGATCAGGCCGGGCGCGATCGCGTTGACCCTGATGCCGTCGGCGGCGAACTCGCGAGCCAAGGACACCGTCAGGCCTCGCACGGCGAGCTTGGACACGCCGTAGACGCTCCGGTTCGCGTAGGCCGCCGCCGACGAGATGTTGACGATGGAGGCGCCGGCCCGGCCCTTCATCGCCTCCCGGGCCGCCAGCGAGCAGATGACGACGCCCATGACGTTGACGTCGAACACCCGCCGCACGGCGGTCAGGCCGAGTTCGGCGAACGGCCTGTGGTACGCGGCGTGCAGGCCGGCGTTGTTGACCAGGACGTCGAGTCCGCCGTGGCGGTCGACGACCTCGCGCACGACCGCGTCGACCGCGGCCTCGTCGGCCACGTCACAGGCGACTCCGCTCGCGCTGCGGCCCTTGGCGGTGAGCTCCGCCGCCGCCTCGGTCGCGGCGGCGCCGTCGATGTCGGCGAGCACGACGTGCGCGCCGAGGGCCGACAGGGCGTCGCCGAACGCCTTGCCGAAGCCTCGGCCGCCGCCGGTGACGAGGGCGACCTTGCCCCGGTGCTCTGCGGTGTCGGGCATGGTGAACCTCACTTCGGTCCGAAGCGCTGGCCGGCGTCGAGGCGCAGGCACTGGCCGTTCAGCATGGGGTTGTCGACGACGGCCAGGGCCAGCTTGGCGTACTCCTCGGGCCGGCCCAGCCGTCGTGGGAACGCGGCGTCCTTCACCAGCGCGGCCCGCGTCTCGGCGGGGATCTTCTCGGTGGCGCCCGTCTCGAACAGGCTGGGCGCGATGGCCACGACGCGGATGCCGAGCGAGCCGAGGTCGCGGGCCATGGTGAGACTCATCCCGGCGATCGCCGCCTTGGCCGCCGAGTACGCGACCTGGCCGATCTGCCCCTCGAAGGCGGCGATCGAGGACGTGTTGACGATGACGCCCCGCTCGCCGTCGGGCTCCTCGGGCTCGTTGCGGCTCATGTGCGCGGCGGCCAGCCGGCTGATGTTGAAGGTGGCGACGGCGTTCAGGTCGAGCACCCGGCGGAAGGTCTCCAGGTCGTGCGGCCCGTCCTTGCCGAGCGTGCGCCGCACGCTGCCGCCGCCCGCCGTCGTGACCGCCACATGCAGCCCGCCGAGAGCGTCGACGGCGGCGTCCAGCGCGCTCGCCGTCGCCTCGAAGTCGGTCACGTCGACGGGGTGGAAGCTCCCGCCGAACGCGGCGGCCGCCTCCTTCCCCGCCGATGCCGGACGGTCGAGCACGGCGACGTCGGCGCCGCGGGCCGCGAGCAGCTCGGCGGTGGCCCGGCCCATGCCGGAGGCGCCGCCGAACACGACGGCCTTCTTGCCCTTGATCTCCATCGGGAACCTTTCGGATCTGTTCTGCTCAGGCGGATGCGGGCACGGGCACCGGTCGCAGGAGAGCGCACAGCCGGTCGCGGTGTACGGCGGCGTCCCCGTACAGCACGCTGTCGGCCCGCGCGCGGCGCAGGTGGAGGTGGAGGTCGTGCTCCCAGGTGAAGCCGATCCCGCCGTGCAGCTGGAGCGCCCGGCCCGCGACCTCAACGGCCCCGGCCGAGACGTACGAGGCGGCGGCGCAGGACGCCGGGGCGGCGTCGTCGGCGCGGGCGTCGGCCGCCATCGCCGCGTGGTGCGTGGCGGCGCGGGAGGCGTGGACGAGCAGCGCCATGTCGGCGCACGCGTGCTTGACGGCCTGGAAGGCTCCGATCGGCCGCCCGAACTGCACCCGGGCGCAGGTGTGCTCGACCGTGAGTTCCAACAGGCGCTCCATCACCCCGAGCGCGTCGGCGCACCGCAGCAGCGACGCCTCGTCGAGCAGCCGCTGGATCTCGGCGGGTCCGCAGTCCAGGCGGCGCTCACGCGGGACGCGTACCCCCGTCAGCCGGACCTCGTGGAACGAGCGGGTCGGGTCGAGGACGCGTTGCCGCCGGACCGCGACCCCCGGGGCCTCGCGGTCGACGAGAAACGACGCCGGGACGCCGTCGTGGAGTGCGGTGACGAGCAGCCGGCGGGCGCCGCCGGCGTCCTGCACGGCCGTCTTCACCCCGTCGAGGACGAACGCGTCGCCGTCGGCGCGGGCGGTGGACCGGACGCCGTCGAGTGCCCACGGGAGGCGGGGTTCGGCGAAGGCCCAGGTGGCCCACTCCGCTCCGGCCGCGAGTGCGGGCAGCACCTCGGCCCGCAGCCGGGGCGGCCCCCAGGCGGCGAGCGCCCGGCCGACGATCGCGGTGGGCACGAACGGGGCCCGCCCGAGCGCCCGCCCGATCTCCTGTGCGACGAGCGCGAGTTCCACGACTCCCTGGCCGGTGCCGCCGTACGCCTCGGGCACGGCCAGTCCGGGCCACCCGAGGTCCGACATCAGCCGCCACAGGTCGGGGTCGACGTCCTGGTCACCGTCCAGCCACGCCCGGACGCGCTCGATCGGGGCCCGGTCCGCCAGCAGGGCGCGCGACGCCTCGCGCAGCATGGCCTGCTCCTCGCTGAGCTCGAAGTCCATCACGGCAAAGTGTCCTCTTTTCAGGGCATGGTCGGCGTGCGCCTCAGCGGGCCGCCCAGCTGACCGTCTTGGTCTGCAGATACTCGTCGAGCCCGAACGCGCCCCACTCCCGGCCGAGTCCGCTCTGTTTGTATCCGCCGAACGCGGCCCGGGGACTCACCCCGGCGCTGCCGCCGTTGATGGTGACGCTCCCGGCCCGGACCCGGGCGGCGATCTCGTACGCGGCCACGGTGTCGGCGCTCCACACGGCGCCGGCGAGACCGTAGGGGCTGTCGTTGGCGAGCCGCACCGCCTCCTCGTCCGTGCGGAACGGGATGACGACGCCGACGGGCCCGAAGAACTCCGTGCGCGCGACGGTCATCTCGTTGGTGACGTCGACGAACAGGGCCGGTTCGAGGAAGTGCCCCCGGTCGAGACCGGCCGGCCGCCCGCCGCCGCAGACCAGACGCGCCCCTTCCTCCTCGCCGACGCGGATCAGCTTCTCGACCTTGTCCCGCTGCGCCTCGCTGATCAGCGGGCCCATGGTGGTGGCCGGATCGGCCGGGTCGCCCACCTTGACCCGGGCGAGGCCCTCGACCAGCCGGGCGACCAGTTCGTCGTGGACGGACTCGTGCACCAGCGTGCGGGTCAGCAGGGAACAGCCCTGGCCGGCGTGGGTGGTGATGCCCGCCAGCGCGGACCGCACGGCGCCGTCGAGGTCGGCGTCGGCGCGGACGACGGCGGCCGACTTGCCGCCGAGTTCGAGGACCACCTTCTTCAGCGAGGCCGCGGCCTGGGCGTAGACCGCGCGCCCGACCGTGTCCGAGCCGGTGAAGCTCACCAGGTCCACCATGGGGTGGGTGGTCAGCTCGCGTCCGGCCTCGATGTCGCCGGTCACGATGTTCAGCACGCCCGGCGGCAGCCCGGCGGCGTCGGCGAAGTCGCCGATCAGCAAGGACTCCAGCGGAGTGGCGGGCGCCGGTTTCAGCACGGCCGTGCAGCCGGCCGCCAGGGCCGGGATCACCTTCATCATGCTGAGGAAGAAGGGGAAGTTGTAGGCGGAGATCAGGGCGCACACACCGAACGCCTCGCGACGCAGCACCCCTTGGGAGATGCCGATGCCGGGCGCGACCGTCGGGTCCATCGGGCGCTCCCAGGCGAAGGCCGGCATCACCCGCTCGGCCATGTCGCGCAGCTGCGCCACCGGAACCCGGGTCTGCAGGCTCTCCGCGAGCGGCCGGACCGACCCCGCCTCGGCGATGTTGACGGTGACGAGGTCAGGGAGGCGGCGCTCCATCTCTTCGGCCATGCGCAACAGCACCGCCGCCCGCTCGGCGGGCCTCATCCGGGGCCACGGACCCTCGTCGAAGGCCCGGCGCGCGGCTTCGACAGCGCGTCGCACATCGGTGAGGGAGGACTGGGGCACCTCCGCGATCGCTTCCTCCGTCGCGGGATTGCGCACGACGAGAGACGCATCCGAATCGCCGTCCGTGCGGCGCCCGTCGATGTAGAGCTGTGAGGAGAACGAGTAGGCCGTCGTCATGACATTGAGTGTACTTAATTGCAAGTGGGAGGGAAGAGGGGTGCGGTGCGATCTTGTGTCAGCCGCTTGTCAGGTTCCTGGGGGCTGGATGTCAGGTTATTCCGTATGCTGAATTATTGACTGGACCGATCGGTACAGCTAACTTCGGCGTCATCCACGGGTTGCGTTTCTGGCACGCGAACGACGAGGTTCGAAAGAGGTCCCGCCTGTGTTCAAGGAATTTGTCGTGTCCGGCGATTCGCACATCATCGAGCCGGTCGATCTTTTCAAGACCCGACTGCCCAAGAACCTTCGCGAGAGGGCTCTGTGGGAAGAGGAGTTCACCCTCGACGAGCCGATCGTTCCCGGCGGCCACACGGAGTTCAAGAAGCTCCACACCATCGGGTTCGACGGCTGGACCATCTCCAAGTACCGCCAGCTCGGCGGGGAGACCCCGGACGGCGATCCGGAGCACATCATCCGGGACATGAACATCGACGGCGTCGACGCCTCGGTCATGTTCCCCAATCTCTCGCTGTTCGTCCTGTTCACCGACGACCACGAGCTGTCCATGGCCCACGCCCGGGTGTGGAACGACTACCTCGTCGAGCGGTACCTCCCGTACAAGGACCGGTTGCGTCCGACGGCCGCGATCCCGCTCACGAACGTGCCCGAGGCGGTCGCGGAGATCGAGCGGTGCGCCCGCCTGGGACTCGGCGCGATCCTGCTCCCGGAGATCCCGCCCCTGCCGTACTACGCGCGGGAGTACGACCCGGTCTGGGCCGCCGCGCAGGCGCACGGGCTGCCGGTCTTCATCCACGTGGCCACCGGCGGGGTGAAGGTCAAGGAGGAGGTGTCCGAGACGGCGGTGACCGTGCGGGGCCTGATGAACGCCATGAACATGGGCAAGGGCAACCTGACCGACGACATGGTGGCCGGCCGGACCATGGGCAGCGCGGTCGGCTCGGCCGTGGCCGGTCCGCAGGGCATCATCGCCAGCCTGGTCGGCGGCGGCGTGTGCGAGCGCTTCCCCGATCTGCACTTCAACCTGATCGAGTACACGGCCGGCTGGCTGGTCTCCTTCATGGGCTACATGGACAAGGCGTGGAAGACCGGCACCGGCCAGGACCCCGACTGGTGGCTCGGCTTCTGGGACGACAACCGCCCGCCGACCGAACAGCCCGCCATGGGACGGCTGTTCGCCATCAACGACAAGTGGCCCTACCCGCTCAAGCCCACCGACTACGTCCGCCGCCAGATCCATGTGCAGTTCGCGGACGACCCGACCGCCGTCAAGGCCCGCCACATCACCGGCCTCTCGACCGTCATCTGGGGCAACGACTACCCGCACGCCGAGGGCACCTTCCGCGACAGCGCCGAGTGCATCGCGGAGAACTTCGAGGGCGTCCCGGACGAGGACCGCGCGGCCATCCTCGGCGGCACGCTGGCCGACGTCGTGCACTTCGACAAGAGCAAGAAGCTCGCGCCGCTTGCCCAGGAGGCGTGAGTCGATCCCGGCTGGCGGCTCATGTCGCGGACCGGCCCCGGAGCGCTGACGCTCCGGGGCCGGTCGCACTCCGTGGGTGCGTCAGGCCCGGTTCTCCGGCACGGCGCCGATCAGGGCGAGGCTCGAGCGGGCGTACGCGGCCCGCCGCCTCGGGCTCACCAGGAAACTCGGGGGCGCGAAGTAGCCGACATCGCGGGGGAGCGATCCGGCGCGGCGGACGAGGGTGTCCTTGGCCTCCGCGGTCGTCCCGCAGACCGCGATCTCGGTGACCATCTCGTCCGTGACCGCCCGGGCCATGGCGTCGGTGTCGCCCGCCCGGAACGCGGCCCGCAGCTCGGCGACCGGTTCCCCCCAGCCGTGGTGGGCCACAAAGGGGTCGTACGTCTTCACCGTGAGATAGAAGGCGATCATCCGGCGCGCGTCGGCGACGGCACGCTCGGGCGCGGAGTCGTCGACCGCCGTGATGATCCAGCCGTGTTCGAGGAAACGGGCCCCGGGGGCGGCGTCGCTCGCGCCGCGCTCCACCGAGGGCCGTACGACGTCGTTCCACCAGGAGGAGGTGAACAGCCCGTGTCCGATGACCCCGTCGGCGACCCGGCCCGCGGTGGCGGCCATACCGGTGTTGAACGCCGCCAGCAGGACCGGGATGTCGAGCCGGCCGAGCACGGGCGCCCGCACCTCGGCGTCGAGCGCGTAGAACTCACCGGAGTAGCGGACCTTCTCGCCGTTCTCCGCGTGCAGCCAGGCCCGCACCGCGGCGACGGTCTCGGCGATCCGGTGCACGGGACGGTCGGCGGGCACCCCCAGCCAGTCGCGGTTGATCCGGAACGCGGCGCTGCCCAGTCCGAGGAAGAGCCGGCCCGGCGCCCGGGCGTGCAGTTGGCGCAGGGCGGTGGCATGCGCGTACGGGGTGCGGGCGAAGGCGTAGGCGATGGCGGGGCCCGCCAGGGCGTGTTCCGTGTGCGCCACGATGTCGGCGACGGTGAGATAGGCGTCGTGGTCGGCGAACTCCCCGGCGCAGAAGGCGCCGACTCCCGCCTGCTCGGCCTCCCGCGCGACGTCCCGGCCGGGCCAGGGCATGCCGAACCGCATGAGATCCTCCTCTTCCAACATCCCCTAAAAAAGTACACTTATTTAAGGGAGGGTAGGGGAGTGTCAGCGCAGTGTCCACGGTCCGCGCGGCACCGCGGAGCGGTCGATCTCGGCCTTCCCGAGGGGGTTGCCGAGCTGTGTGTACGACAGCCCGCCGCGCAGCGCCTGGGTGCGGGTCGCGTCGAGCGACTCCCAGATCGCGCGGACGGTCCCCTGGATCGCGGCCGGTGGTTTGGCCGCGATGATCCGGGCGATCTCATCGGCCCGGGCCCACAGGCCTTCGCGCGGAAGCACCTCGCTGACCAGGCCGATCTGCAGGGCGCGTGCGGCCGACACGCGCTCGTCCAGCCCGAGCAGCGCGATGCGCAGCGCCTCGCCGAGCGGGACGCGGCGGGCCAGGCCGATCGGCTCCAGGGCCGCGGTGAGTCCATAGCTGACGTGCGGGTCGAAGAACGTCGCGTCCTCGGAGCAGATCAGGATGTCGGCCTCGTTGAGCCAGTAGAAGGCGCCGCCGGCGGCCATCCCGTGCACCGCGCACACCAGCGGTTTCCACACCTGGTTGAGCTTCGGCGAGAGGTACTCGCCGGGGTCGGTCTGCGACCAGACGTTGGGATGCCGGTCGATGCCCTCCTTCACGTCCATGCCCGTGCAGAAGGCCCGCTCACCGGCGGCGCGCAGCACGACGACGCGTACGTCGTCGTCCGTCCTGACGGTCTGCCAGAGCGCGGAGAACTCCTCCAGCATCCGCTGGTTGAAGCCGTTCATGGCCTGGGGTCGGTTCAGGGTGATCGTGGCGACATGGTCGGTCACCTCGAACAGGACGGTCTCGAGATCCATCCGGCAACTCTCCGTTCTCGACGCGATCGAGGTAAGTAGTATACTTTTTTCGGGTTGATCGGCACAGTCACTCGGCACCACGAGAACCGCGGAGGACGCTGCGATGAGGCCACGCGTGGGGCAGCTGCTCGCCAGTACGGTCGACACGACGACGGTGATCGTCGTGCGATGCCCCGACGAAGAGGTGGAGATCACCTGCGGTGGGACGGCCATGGCCGAGGGGAGCGGCACGGGCCCGGCGACCACCGGCGCCCCCGACCCCGAACTGATGGGCGGTTCGCTGCTCGGCAAGCGGTACGCCGACGAAGACCTTGGCCTCGAACTGCTCTGCACCAAACCCGGGCCGGGCACCCTGGCCGCGAACGGCACACCCCTGCCGATGAAGAGCCCCAAACCGCTCCCGGCCTCGGACTGAGTGGGCGGGAAGGAGCCCATGAACATATCGATGCTCCTGGACATGGCCGCCGAGGGCTTCGGCGACCGGGTGGTCATCGGACGCGCGACCGACGGGCTGACGGCCCTGCGGCTGCGCGAACTGTCCGTCGGCGGCGCCCACGCGGTGCGCACCGCCGGCGCCGACGCGATCGTGTACCTCGCGGCGAACGGACCGGCCCTGCCGGTCGCGCTGTTCGCCGCGGCCCGCGCCGGAGTCCCCCTGGTCCCGGTCAACTACCGGCTCGGCGACGAACAACTCGACGCCCTCCTCGCGAACCACCCCCGGGCCCTGGGCATCGCCGACCCGCAGCACGGCGCGGCACTGACCCGCGCGGGACTGCCGGTGTGCGCTCCCGCCGACTGGCTCGCCCGGGCCGCGGCGGACTCCGGCCGTCCCGTCGACGAGGATCCGGCACAGCCCGGCTCCCCGGCCGTCCTCATCTACACCAGCGGGACGACGTCCGTGCCGAAGGGCGTGCTCCTGCGCCACCACAACCTGGTGTCGTACGTCCTGGGCACGGTGGAGTTCGCCGCGGCCGACCCCGGCGAGGCGGCCCTGATCAGCGTCCCGCCCTACCACATCGCCGCCGTGTCGAACGTACTGACGAACCTGTACGCGGGGCGCCGGGCCCTCACCCTCGACCAGTTCACACCCGACGGCTGGCTCGGCCTCGTCCGGGAACAGCGGGTCACCCACGCGATGGTGGTGCCGACGATGCTCGCCCGGCTGATGCACGGCGAAGGGCTGGACCGGTCCGTCCCCTCGCTGCGCACGCTCGCCTACGGCGGGGCCCGGATGCCGGTGCGGGTGATCGAGACCGCCCTGGGCGAGTGGCCGCACGTGGACTTCGTGAACGCCTACGGGCTGACGGAGACGTCGTCCACCATCACCGTCCTGGGCCCGGGCGAGCACCGGACGGCCGTCGCCAGCGGCGACCCCGCGGTGCGGGCCCGGCTCGGTTCGGCCGGACTGCCGGTGCCGGGCGTCGAACTGGAGGTCCGTGAGGTTTCCGGAGAAGCCGTGGCCCGGGGGCAGAGCGGGCAGATCTGGGTGCGCGGCGAACAGGTCTCGGGCGAGTACGCGGGGCAGGGCTCCACGGTCGACGAGCGGGGCTTCTTCCACACCCGCGACCGCGGCCGGGTCGATGCCGACGGCTACCTCCACATCGAGGGCAGGGCCGACGACACGATCATCCGCGGCGCCGAGAACATCGCCCCCGCCGAGATCGAGGACATCCTGCTGCGCCACCCGGACGTGCTCGACGCGGTCGTCGTCGGAGTCCCCGACGAGGAATGGGGCCAGCGGATCGAGGCCGTGGTCGTCACCCGCAGCGGCGCGGAGATCGACGGCGCTGCGCTGCGGGCCGAGGTCCGCGACACCCTGCGCGGCTCGAAGACCCCCGACCGCATCACCTCCTGGCCCGAACTGCCCCGCACCGCGACGGGCAAGCTCGTACGCCGTGACATCGTCGCGGCCCTGACCGCACAGCGCCGCCCGGCCTCCGACAGACAGGGATGAGCCCGTGAGCACCGTTGCGAACAGCAGGCGCCTGATCCCGGAGTTGACGGAGCGCACAGCCGCGGCGCTGCGCAGCTGGGCTCCCGACGCCACGGTCACCGGTGTCGAGCCGCTCACCGGCGGCACGTCGAGTCTCACCTTCGTGGCCTCGCTGTCGGGTGCACCGGCCCGGTACGAGCGCGTCGTGCTGAAGGTGGCCCCGCCCGGTCTGGCGCCGGTCCGCAACCGGGACGTGCTGCGCCAGGCGCGGATCATGGAGGCACTGGCCGGCCGGATCGGGGTGCGGGTGCCGACCGTCCTGTTCCATGACGCGGGCGCGCCACCGGAGATCCCGCCCTTCGTGGCCATGGAGCTGGTGCGGGGGCAGTGCGTGGAGCCGGTGCTGGTGCCGCGCGGCACGCTGCCCGCCGGCCGGGTCCGCTCCCGTGCGCTCGACGCGGCCCGGATGCTGGCCGCCCTGCACCGGGTGGACCCGCGCAGCACGCCGCTGGCGGCGGAACCGGTTGTCACGCTCGCCGCCGAGATCGACCGCTGGACCACCGCGTTCACGACGGTCCCCGCCGATCTGCGCGCAGGCCACGAGGCGGTCGCGGAGCGGCTGCACGCCACGACGCCGGCCGCGATGACCCCGGTGTTCACCCATGGCGACTACCGGCTGGGCAACACGCTCTGCGACGCGGACTGGGTCGACGCGATCATCGACTGGGAGCTCTGGTCGCTCGGCGACCCCCGGGTCGACCTGACCTGGCTCACCTTCTTCAGCGACGAGGCCCGGCACCCGGCGGCCCCGTCCGACGAACCCACCGGGATGCCCACCAGGGCCGAACTCCTCGCCGCCTACCAGGAGATCCGGGGCGAACCCCTCCACGACCTGCCCTGGTTCGAGGCGCTGACCAAGTACAAGGAGTCCGCCGCCACCGCCCTGCTGATCAAACGAGGGAGGAAGGCCGGCCTGCTGACGACCATGCACCGGCGCATGCTGCCCGCACTTCCGGTGCTGCTCGATGAGGCGATGGCTCTACTGGATCGGCCGGACGAGCCTTGAGCGCTCCGTTGGTAGTGCCGCGATGTGCCGTCGTTTCGCTGCGGCGCCGTCGTGGCTGGTCGCGCAGTTCCCCGCGCCCCTTCAGGGCGCCGCCGACTGCGCCCGACCCGCTCAGTACAGTCCGCCGTCCACCCGGATCAGTGAACCGGTGGTGTAGCCGGAGGCGTCGCTCGCGAGGTACAGCGCCGTGCCGATGATCTCCTCCGGCCGCCCCGGCCGGCCGATCGCGCTGCGCGTGGTCTGGCGCTTCTCCTCGGACCAGGCCTTGGAGACATCGGTGAGGAACGGACCGGCCGAGATCGTGTTGACGCGCACCTTCGGACCGTATTCCAGGGCGAAGACGGTCGTCAGCGCGTTGAGCGCGGCCTTGGCCCCGGCGTAGGGCCCGAACCGCGGCTGCGGGAACAGCGCGCCCGAGGAGGAGACGTTGATGATCGAGCCGCCGTCCCCCTCGGCCATCCGCCGCCCGATCAGCGAGGCGAGCCGGAAGGGGCCCTTGAAGTTGACCCCGACCACTTTGTCGAACAGCTCCTCGCTGGTCTCCGCCGAGGAGGGCGCCAGCGGGGACATACCCGCGTTGTTGACGAGGACGTCGACCTTCCCGAACTCGTCGTACGCGGTGTCGACGAGCCGGCCGACGTCGTCCCAGCGGCCCACGTGCGCGGCCACCGGCAGGGCGCGCCGGCCCAGGTCGCGGACCTCCTCGGCGGCGGCCTCGCAGGCGTCGACCTTGCGGCTGGCGATGACGACATCGGCGCCCGCGGCGGCGAAGGCCCGCACCATCTCCAGGCCCAGGCCACGGCTGCCTCCCGTGACGAGAGCGACCTTGCCGGACAGGTCGAACAGGTCGAACAGGTCCGACGCGGCGCCGGACCCGCTCATGCGTTCACCTGGCCCGAGAGGTTGTCGTCGGTGACGATGTGCGCGTACCGCTTGCGCGCCGCTTCCAGCTTGGGCGGGATGTGCTCGCTGGGGAACAGCCCCTCGGCCGGCCGGTGGTTCCGCAGCAGCTGCTTGGCGATCGTGGTGCGGTGCACCTCGGTCGGTCCGTCGGCGAGGGCGAGGTTCGGGGCGGCCATCCACCACTTCGCGAGCGGGAGTTCGCCCGTGGTGCCGAGGGAGCCGTGCAGATGCACCGCCCGCTGGACGATGTCGTGCAGCACCCTGGCCGTCTGCACCTTGCACATGGCGATCTGGGTGCGGGCGGCGCCGTGCGGCTGCGTGTCGATGATCCACGCGGTGTGCAGGACGAGCAGCCGGAACTGCTGCAGCTCCACCCAGGAGTCCGCGATGAACTGCTGCACCGCCTGCTTGTCGGCCAGCAGGGTCCCCTGCGTCCGGCGGGACAGCGCCCGCTCGCACATCATGTCGAAGGCACGCGTGCACTTGCCCACCGTCCGCATGGCGTGGTGCACCCGGCCGCCGCCGAGGCGGGCCTGGGCCACCTTGAAGCCCTCGCCGGGGCCGCCGAGCATCGCGTCGAGCGGGACCCGGACCCGGTGGTAGCGGAGGTAGGCGTGGATGCCCTCGTCCAGGGACTCGCGCTCGTCCATCGTGCCGACGTTGCGCTTGATCTCGATGCCGGGCGTCTCGGCCGGGACGATGAACATCGACATCCGGGCATGCGGGGGAGCGTCGGGGTCGGTGACGGCCATGACGATGAGGAAGGCCGCGTACCGGGCGTTGGAGGAGAACCACTTCTCCCCGTCGATCACCCACTCCTCACCCTCCCGCCAGGCGCGGCACACGAACTCCTTCGGATCCGCGCCGGCTTGGGGCTCGGTCATCGAGAACGTCGAGACGATCTCGCCGTCGAGCAGCGGCCGCAGATACCGGGCCTTCTGCTCCTCGGTGCCGAACATGGCGAGGATCTCGGCGTTCCCGGTGTCCGGGGCCGCGGTGCCGAAGACGGTCGGGGCCCAGTAGGAGCGGCCGAGGATCTCGTTGAGCAGGGCGAGCTTCACCTGGCCGAAGCCCGGCCCGTCCAGTTCGGGGCCGAGATGGCAGGCCCACAGGCCCTGCGCCCGGACCTGCTCCTGGAGCGGCCGCAGGATCGCGCGGGCCTTCTCGTTGCGGGTGTCGTACGGGTCGCCTCCGTGCGGGAACAGGAGGTCGAGCGGCTCGACCTCGTCACGTACGAAGGCCGCCGCCCAGTCCAGCCTGGCCTGGAACTCGGGGTCGATCGAGAAATCCAGCATGCCGAAAACAGTATACTTTTTAGCCCCCTCGGTCCATACTCGACCCGTCGGTTCGCCAATTGGGTATGCGCAATGAAGGCGCGCAGCGAAGACGCGATGCAGACGCAATGAAGATCAGACTCGGAGGGGTTGGTCCGATGCAGAGGCCGATGGAGGGCGTGCGGGTCCTTGAGGTCGCGCAGTTCACCTTCGTCCCGGCGGCAGGCGCCGTGCTCGCGGACTGGGGCGCCGACGTGATCAAGATCGAGCACGCCGAACGCGGCGACGCCCAGCGGGGGTTGATCCGGGTGCTCGGGTACGAGGCCGCCAGCGCGGGGTCGTCGTTCTTCCCGATCATGGAGGGGCCCAACCGAGGGAAACGCAGCGTGGGCCTCGCTCTGGAGAAGCCGTCCGCGCGCCGGGTGCTGGAGGAACTGATCCGCGGCAGCGACGTGTTCCTCACGAACTTCCTGCCCGAGGCGCGGGCGAAGCTGCGCATCGACGTCGAGGACGTCCGGGCGGTCAACCCCGACATCATCTACGTTCGCGGCAGCGGCTTCGGCGCCCGCGGGGACGAGGCGGGCAAGGGCGGCTATGACAGCACCGCCTTCTGGGCGCGCGGCGGCAGCGCCGCCGGGGTCACCCCGCCCGGCGCGGACCGGATGAACCGGATGCCGGCCGGCGCCTACGGCGACTCGATGGGCGGCATGACGATCGCCGGCGGGGTGGCCGCCGCCCTCTACTCGCGTGCCATGACCGGGCAGCCGTCCGTCGTCGACGTGTCGTTGGTCGGTGTCGGGGCCTGGGCGACGCAGTTCACGGTCAACCTCGCCCTGATGGGCGGCGGACCGCTCCCGGTGAACATCCCGCCCCGGCACGGTTCGGCCACCAACCCGCTCATCGGCGGCTACCGCACCTCGGACGGCCGCTGGATCGAGCTGGCGATGCTGCAACCCGGCCGGTACTGGGCGGAGTTCTGCAAGCTGGCCGGGCGCGAGGACCTGAGCGGCGACGAACGCTTCGACAGCACGGAGAAGTTGATGGCGGGCGCCGCCGAGGCCGCCGAGATCGTCGCCGAGCTCATCGCCTCCCGCCCCTACGCCGAGTGGGTCGAGATCCTCTCGCGCGGGGAGGGCCAGTGGGCGGCCGTGCAGAACGCCTGGGAGGTCGGCCAGGATCCCGCCCTGCGCGCCAACGGCCTCATAGCCCCCGTCGTGGACGCCGACGGCGTCGACCGTGAACTGGTCGCGAACCCGGTCCAGTTCGACGAGAGCCCGGTCTCCCTGACCCGGGCGCCGCAGTTCGCGGAACACACGGACGACGTCCTGCGCGAGCTCGGCCTGAGCGAGGACGAGCTGATCGCGCTGAAGATCGACGGCGCGGCGACATGAGACGAACGACGACCTGACGGACGTACGACGAGAGGAGCCGTGTTGAGCAGGACACTCGAACCCGACGGAAGCCATGACGGTGTCCCCGCCTACCACTTCGACAACCGGCTCGGCGGGCCCGTCCTCAGCCATCAGGAGCGATGGGACGAGATCGCCGGCACCCACTCCGGGTTCCGCAGCACCGTCGCCCGCGGCTACTGGGTCGTCACCGACGGCCCGGAGGTGCAGCAGGCGCTCCAGGACTGGCGGACGTTCTCCAACAAGTCGGTGACGGTGCTCGAACCGGACCCGAAGTTCCTGTGGATACCCGAGATGCTCGATCCGCCCGTGCACGCCGTCTGGCGCCGGCTCCTCGGGCGCTACTTCTCCCCGGGCGCCGTCGCCGCCCGCGAGCCGGAGGTCCGCCAGGTCGCGGCCGACATGATCGACGCGCTGAGGGAACGCGACGGCGCCGACGTGCTCGACGAGTTCGCGCGCCGCTTCCCGACGCTGATCTTCATGCGGCTGATGGGCCTGCCCGAGGAGGACCTGCCCACCTTCCTCGCCTGGACCCACGAACTGCTGCACCTGCCCCACGGCGAAGACCCGGACGGCGGCAGGCAGTTGAGCGCCATGCGGGCCGTGTCGGCCTACTTCGAGGAACAGATCGCCCTGCGCCGCAAGGCCCCGCGCGACGACCTGCTCTCCCACGCCATGAACTGGACGATCGACGGCGAGCCGATCGGCGACCGGGACATGCACGCCTTCTGCGTCCTGCTGTTCCAGGCCGGCTTCGACACCGTCCCGATCTCGATCGGCTGGGCGCTGTACCACTTCGCCACCCATCCGGAGCAGCGCAAGGAGATCCTCGCCAACCCGTCGCTCATCGCGACCGCCGTGGAGGAGACCCTCCGCGTCTACTCGTTCGTCGTCCCGGCGCGCAAGGCGACGCAGGACGTCGAGATCGGCGGCTGCCCCGTCAAGGCGGGCGAGATGGTGATGCTCCCCCTGGCGGTCACCAACCGCGACCCCGCACGGTACGACAACCCGTCGGAAGTCGATCTGCACCGCAAGGCCACCAACCACATCGCGTTCGGCTCGGGCCCGCACCGCTGCCTGGGCTCGCACCTGGCCCGCCTCGAACTCAACGTGGCCGTCGAGGAGTGGCACCGGCGGATCCCCGACTACCGGATCGCCCCCGGCCAGGAACTCCGGGCGCACGGCAACATGTACGGCATCACCTCGCTCCGCCTGGAGTGGTGAGGGACCCCATGACGCATCCCATGAAGCATCCCGTGACTGATCCCATGAGCGCTCCCATGAGCCCTCCCCTCAGAGCGACGGATCTCTACCACACCGGCATCGTGGTCCCGGACGTGGACGAGTGGAAGACCCGGATGACCGAGGTCGCCGGCCACCGATGGACCGCGACCATGTCCGCCGACCTGCCGGTCCGCCTCGCGGACGGCGAGCGCGTGCTGCCCCTGCGCTACGCGTACTCCCTCGACGCCCGCACCTCGAACTCGTCCAGGAGATCCCCGGGACACCGTGGACGGCGGCCGATCACATCGCGACCCATCACCTCGGCTACTTCTGCGACGACGTCCCGACGACGTCGAAACGGCTGGCGGAGTCGGGCTTCGCCCTGGAGGCCTGCGCGGTGGTCGACGGAAAACCCTCGATCTTCGCCTACCACCTGGCCCCCTCCGGGATCCGGATCGAGATCGTGGACCGCGCCCGGATGCCGGACTTCCCCGCCTACCTGCGGTCGAAGACGCCCCAGTGACCGTGGAGGAAGCACGTGGCACCGACCTTCACCGAGGAGCACGAGACGCTCCGCTCGACGCTGCGCCGCTTCCTGGCGGACAAGGCGCCGCGCGAGTCGGTGCGCCGTGCGATGGAGTCCGAGGAAGGACATGATCCGGCGCTCTGGCGGCAGATGGCGGGTCAACTCGGCCTGCACGCACTGGCGTTGCCGCGGCAGTACGGCGGCTTCGGCGGCGGCCCGCTGGAGTTGGGGATCGTCATGGAGGAACTGGGGCGGGCCCTGGTGCCGTCGCCGTACTTCTCCACCGTGGCCCTCGCCGGCCAGGCACTCGTCGCGTCCGGCGACGACACGGCCATGGCGCGCTGGCTGCCCGCGATCGCCGACGGTTCGCTGACCGGCACCCTGGCGCTGGCCGAGGAGGCCGGCTCCTGGCGGGTCGAGGACGTGGCGGCGTCCGCGACCCGAGGCGGCGACGGCGCCTGGACGGTGTCGGGCACCAAGATGTTCGTCGTCGACGGCTGCACCGCCGGCCTGCTCCTCGTCGTGGCCCGCACCGACACGGGACCCGGGCTGTTCGCCGTGGACGACGCCGCGGCCGGAGTGACCCGCACCCCGCTGGAGACGCTCGACCCGACCCGCCGGCTGGCGCGGATCGACCTCGACGGCGCTCCGGCGGCCCGCGTCGGCCCCGACGGGGACGCCACGGCGTATCTGCGGACCGTGATCGACCTCGCGGTCGTGGCGCTGGCCTCCGAACAGGTCGGCGGGGCACAGGCCTGTCTGGACGCCGCGGTGCGGTACGCGAAGGTCCGGGTGCAGTTCGGCCGTCCTATCGGGTCGTTCCAGGCGGTCAAGCACAAGTGCGCCGACCTGCTGCTGAGGGTCGAGGCCGCCCGGTCGGCCGCGTACCACGCGATGTCCGTGGCGGCCGAGGGACCGGGCGAGCTGCCGGTGGCCGCCGCGCTCGCCGGGGCGTACTGCGCGGACGCCTTCACCCACGCGGCCAAGGAGCACCTCCAGATCCACGGCGGCATCGGCTACACGTGGGAGCACGACGCGCACCTCCACCTCAAGCGCGCGAAGTCGTCCGAGCAGCTCTTCGGGAGCCCGGCGACCCATCGGGGGCGGCTGGCCGAGCTGGTCGGCATCTCCGCCACCACGGCGACGGAAGGCTGAGCACGTGGGAATTCGCGACCGCCTGTCCCGGCTGCTCGCCGAAGCCGCCGCCGACACCGAGGCGATCGAGCACGACGGACAGTGGTGGACCTGGGGACAGGTCCAGCAGACCGCCCGACAGGTCGTCGAGGCCCTGGACGCGGCGGGCCTGCGCGCCGACGCCCGCATCGGCGTCGTCCTGGAGAACCGGCCCGAGCACATCGCCGTGGTCGCCGCGGTGATCGCCTCCGGACGCTGTCTGGTGATGCTGAGCCCGCTGCAGCCTGCCGCGCGCCTCGCCGCCGACATCGCCGACTGCGCACCGCCCGTCGTCGTCTCCGGCGCCGAACCCCTGGCCCGTGAGGGCGTCCTGGCGGCGGTGACCGCGCACGGAGCGGCCCTGGAACTCGGCACGGACGGCACGCTGCGGTCCGTCGGCGGCACGGCACCCGTGGGAGGCCCGGCCAATCCCGGCGTCGCCGTGGAGATGCTCACCTCCGGCACCACCGGCCCCCCGAAGCGCGTCCACCTGCGCATCGGTCAGCTCGACCAGGCGCTCGTCTCCGGCGGGCAGACCCCGAAGGACGAGCGGCTCCTGTCGCGGTCGGCGGCGCTCGTGGCCGCACCGCTCGTGCACATCGGCGGACTGTGGCGGGCGCTGGCCTGTCTCGCGACCGGGCGGCGCATGCTCCTCATGCCCAGGTTCGCCGTCGAACCCTGGGTGAGCGCCGTGGAGCGCCACCGACTGCGGGCGGCGAGCCTGGTACCGGCGGCCATCCGCGCCGTACTCGACGCGGGCGTGCCGAAGGCGCGACTGGCCGGCCTTCAGGTCGTCACGTCCGGCACCGCGCCCTGCCCGGCCGAACTCGCCGACGCCTTCTTCCGCACGTACGGCATCCCCGTGCTGATGACCTACGGGGCCACCGAGTTCGCCGGAGCGGTGGTCGGCTGGACCCTGCCGCTGCACGAGCGGTGGTGGCAGCGGAAGGCGGGCAGCGCCGGACGGGCCTTCGACGGCGTCGAGTTGAGGGTGACCGGCGAGAACGGAGCCGAGCTGCCCGTCGGCAGGACCGGCCGCCTTGAGGTCAGGACCGAGCAGAGCACCCGGGGCGGCCGGGCGTGGACACGGACCAGCGATCTGGCCCGGATCGACACCGACCTGTTCGTCTGGATCGAGGGACGCGTGGACGACGTCATCGTCCGCGGCGGCTTCAAGGTCCAGCCGGAGACCGTCAAACGCGTCCTGGAGACCCACCCGGCCGTGCGGGAGGCGGCCGTGGCGGGGCTCCCGGACACACGGCTGGGCGAGGTGCCGGTCGCGGCGGTCGAGGTCGAACCGGCTTGGCCCGCCCCGGACATCGCCGAACTGATCGCCCTCTGCCGCGGCCGGCTCACCCCGTACGAGGTCCCGGCGCACATCGTCGTCCTGGACGCACTGCCCCGCACCCCGTCGAGCAAGGTCAGCCGCGTGGAGCTCATCGAACTGGTCCGCGCCGCACTCACCGAGGAGCCTCAGCGATGACGACCACCGAGGAACGCTTCGGCGTGCTGACCGACGAGGCCGTCGAGCGCTCCCGCCGCCGCCTCGGCATCCCCCAGCCCCAGCGCAACCCCCCGCACAACTACGAGGTGACCTGGGACGGCGTACGCCACTTCGCGTACGGCTACGGCGACGACAACCCCCTGTACTGCGACCCGGACCACGCGGCCGGAACCCGCTGGGGCTCGCTCGTCGCACCGCCCACCTTCCTCTACACGATGGGGGAGGACGCGGCCCCCGAGCCGGACCCGGAGACCAAGGCGCTGCTCAAGGGCGACCCCTTCGCCGGACTCGGCTCCTACCAGGCGGTGATGGAGTTCGAGTGGTGGCGGCCCCTCCAACTCGGCGACCGCTGCCGGGTGTTGCAGACCCAGGTGGGCGTCCACCTCAAGCCCAGCCGCTTCGGCGGGCGCACCGCGCACGTGGTCCGCGACTACTTCTACTCCAACGGACGCGGCGAGATGCACGCACTGAGGCGCGGCACCTGGATCAACGCCGAACGCCACACATCGAAGAAACGGGCCAAGGAGCGGCTTGCACAGGAGCCCTACACCGCCGGGCAGCTCGCTGAGATCGACGCAGCGTACGCGGCAGAGACCCGGCGTGGCGCCGAGCCCCGCCACTGGGAGGACGTCGAGATCGGCGAGGAGCTCCAACCCCGGGTCAAGGGCCCGCTGACCACCACCGACGTGGTCGTCTGGCATCTGGGCTGGGGCATGCAGCTCACCCCGCCGGGCACGTTCGGGATCGCCGCGAAGGTACGGCGCCGGGCCCCCGGCCTCTACCCGCCGAACCCCCTGAACATCCCGGACACCGTGCAGCGCCTGCACTGGGAACCCGAGCGGGCACGGGAACTCGGCCTGCCCGGCCCCTACGACTACGGCGGGATGCGCGAGACCTGGCTGTGCCATCTGCTCACCGACTGGATGGGCGACGACGGCTGGCTGTGGCAACTCCGCTGCGAGCACCGGAAGTTCAACTACCTCGGCGACACCACCTGGGTGCGCGGCACCGTCGTCGACAAACGACAGGTGGACGGGCGCGCCGAGGTGCACATCGAGATGCGCTGCGAGAACCAGCGGGGCGAGATCACCACCCCGGGCACGGCCGTCGTACTCCTGCCGACCCGCGACCGCGCCGTCGAGCTCCCGACGCCGCCCGCCGACGACCTGGACGGCATGGTCGCCCACGAACTGGCCAGGTTCGCCGTCAACTGACAATCCAGGAGGCATACGTGTCGGACGAAGTACTGGTGGAACGCCGTGGCGCGGTCCAGGTCATCACGATCAACCGTCCGGCGGTGAAGAACGCCCTGGACGCCGGGGTGGCCGCCGGAGTGGCGGCCGCGGTGGACGAACTCGACGAGTCGGACGAGCTCCGGGTCGGCGTCCTCACGGGAGCGGGCGGCACGTTCTCGGCCGGGATGGACCTCAAGGCCTGGCTGCGCGGCGAGACTCCCGCGATCGAGGGCCGCGGCCTGTGCGGGATCAGCATGACACCGCCGCGCAAGCCGCTGATCGGCGCGGTCGAGGGCTGGGCGCTGGCCGGCGGCTTCGAACTCCTGCTGGCCTGCGACCTGGTGGTGGCCGCCCGCACGGCGCGGCTCGGCGTGCCCGAGGTGACCCGGTCCCTGGTCGCCCGCGCGGGCGCCGCCCTCCACCTGCCCCGCCGGATCCCGTACGCGATAGCCCTGGAACTGCTGCTCACCGGCCGACCTGTCGACGCCGAACGGGCCGCCGCGTACGGCCTGGTCAATCGGCTCACCGACGAGGGCGGTGCCCTCGACGGCGCACTGGAACTCGCCGAGACCATCGCGGCGAACGGGCCCCTGGCCGTCGCGGCGACCAAGGAGATCGCCCGCTCCACCGCCGACTGGACGCTGGAGGAGGCGTGGGGCCGGCAGTTCGACATCGCCGAGCCGGTGTTCCGGTCGCAGGACGCCCGGGAAGGCGCGGCGGCCTTTGCCGAGAAGCGGTCGCCGGTCTGGAAGGGCCGCTGACGATGACGACCGGACCCCTCGCCGGCTGCCGGGTCGTGGAGCTCGGCGGCATCGGCCCGGGGCCGTTCGCCGGGATGCTGCTGGCCGACCTCGGCGCGGACGTCGTCCGGGTGGACCGGCCCGAGCGGGCGGACGAAGCCGACGCGGGCGGACCGGCGGACGTCCTCAACCGGGGCAAGCGGTCGGTCGTCCTCGACCTGAAGCACCCGGCCGGATCCGCCGCGCTCCTGCGCCTCGTCGAGCGCGCCGACCTGCTGATCGAAGGCTTCCGCCCGGGCGTCACCGAACGGCTCGGCATCGGACCGCACGACTGCCTGGCCCGCAATCCCCGCCTGGTCTACGGCCGGATGACCGGCTGGGGCCAGGACGGACCGCTGGCCGCGACGGCCGGACACGACATCACCTACATCGCGCTGACCGGCGCGCTCGCCGCCATCGGCGACGCGGACGGCCCGCCGCAGATCCCGCTCAACCTCGTCGGCGACTTCGGGGGCGGCGGCTGCTACCTCGTGATCGGCGTGCTGGCCGCCCTGCACGCCGCCGCGCGCACCGGCCACGGCCAGGTCGTCGACGCGGCCATCGTCGACGGCACCGCCCACCTGCTCGCCAGCACCTTCGCCAAACTCGCCCGCGACGAGTGGACCGACCGGCGGGGAAGCAACCGCTTCGACGGCGGCTGGCCCTTCTACGCCGTGTACGGAACGAAGGACGGCCGTCATGTGGCCGTCGGCGCGCTGGAACGCAAGTTCTACCGCAGCCTGGTCGAGCTGCTCGACCTGGGGGTGGATCCGGACCGGCAGCACGACCGGTCGACGTGGCCGGCGCTGCGGCGGCTGCTGACGAAGCGGTTCGCGCAGCGCACCCGGGACGAGTGGGCGGAGCTGTTCGAGGGCACCGACGCCTGCGTGGCACCCGTCCTGAGCCTCACCGAGGCCGCCGCGCATCCGCATCTCGCCGTGCGCGCAAGCCTGTTCACCCGCGACGGAGTGGTCCAGCCGGCCGCCGCACCCCGCTTCTCGGCCACCCCGTCGCGCCCCGGCCGCACGGCGCCGCCGGTCGGCGCCGACACCCGGGCCGTCTTCCGGGACTGGGGAGCCGACGCCCCCGTGCCGGACGCCCCCGTGCCGGACGCCCCCGTGCAGGACGCCTCCACGCAGGACACCCCCGTGCAGAACGCCCCCGTGCGGATTCCCGACTGAACTCAAGGAGCCTTCATGCGAGACGCCGTCATCGTCGACGCCGTACGCACCCCGATCGGCAAGCGCAACGGCTCACTGGCCGGCGTGCACGCGGCGGATCTCTCGGCACAGGTACTCAACGCCCTCGTCGAACGGACCGGCGTGGATCCCGGCACCGTGGACGACGTGATCTGGGGCTGCGTCACCCAGGTCGGCGACCAGTCCAGCAACGTCGGCCGGTTCGCCGTACTCGCCGCCGGCTGGCCCGAACACGTCCCGGCCGTCACGGTCAACCGGGCCTGCGGCTCCAGCCAGCAGGCGGTCGACCAGGCCGCGCACGCCGTCATGGCCGGCCAGTACGACCTCGTGGTCGCGGGCGGCGTCGAGACCATGAGCCGGGTGCCGCTCGGCTCACACCGGACCATGGGCCAGCCGTTCGGGCCCGGCGCGCTGGCCCGCTACGGCGGGGTCGAGTTCAACCAGGGCATCGGCGCCGAACTGATCGCCGAACGCTACGGGTTCAGCCGCACCCGCCTCGACGAGTTCGCCTCCGCATCGCACGCCAAGGCCGCCGCCGCGATCGACGCGGGCGTCTTCGACGACCACCTCGTGCCGATCGAGGTCGACGGCGCCAAGTTCACCCTGGACGAAGGGCTGCGGCGGGGGACCTCGGTCGAGAGACTGGCCGGCCTCAAACCGTCGTTCAAGGAGGACGGCGTCATCCACGCCGGGAACTCCTCCCAGATCTCCGACGGCGCCGCGGCTCTCCTCATCACCACCCCCGAGCGGGCCCGTGAACTCGGCCTCACCCCGATCGCCCGCTACCACGGCGGCGCGGTCAGCGGCGCGGACCCGGTCACGATGCTGCTCGGCCCGATCCCCGCCACCGAGAAGGCGCTGCGCCGCTCCGGGCTCTCCCTCGACGACATCGGCGTGTACGAGGTCAACGAGGCGTTCGCGCCCGTCCCCCTGGCCTGGCTGGCCGAGACCGGCGCCGACCCCGACCGGCTCAACCCGCTGGGCGGGGCCATCGCGGTCGGCCACCCGCTCGGCGGCTCGGGCGCCATCCTGCTGACCCGGCTGCTCGCCCGGATGCGGCGCGAGAACCTGCGCTACGGGCTCCAGACCATGTGCGAGGGCGGCGGCACCGCGAACGCCACGATCGTCGAGCTGCTGCGATGACCGGACGCCCACTGCCTCAACCGACTCTCGCCAGCGCCGAGTTCTGGCGCTCGGGGGCCGACGGCGTGCTCAGGATCTCCCACTGCGCCGACTGCGGGCGGTACTTCCATCCGCCGCTGCCGGTGTGTCCTTCCTGCCGCAGCCGCGCGGTGGCTCTCGCCCCCGTCTCGGGCCGGGCCGTGGTGGTCGGCTTCAGCGTCAACCACCAGACCTGGCTGCCGAGTTTCCCGCCGCCGTACGTCGTCGCCGTGGTCGCCCTGGCCGAGGACGACCGGGCGCGCCTCACGACCAACGTCGTCGGCTGCGCGCCGGACGACGTGTACGTCGGCATGCCGGTCAGGGTGCGCTTCGAACAGCAACAGGACGTCTGCCTACCGCTGTTCGAGCCGGATCCGGCCGCCGAGGGCCCGGGCCCACTGCCTGAGCCGCGCGACCTGCGCGCCTCGGTACGCCCCATGGCCTCGCCCCGGAAGTACGAGGACCGGGTCGCGCTGACCGGTGTCGGTCAGTCCCGCGTGGGCCGGCGCCTGATGGTCGACCCGCTGTCCCTGACGGTCGACGCCTGCCTGGCCGCCGTCGCGGACGCGGGACTCGAACTCGACGAGATCGACGGCCTCTCCACCTACCCCGGACCGAGCCCCGACGGCATGAGCGAAGGGGGGATCACCGCCCTGACCGAGGCCCTGCAACTGCGTCCCACCTGGGTCAACGGGGCCCGCGAAGTGCCGGGCCAGATCGGCTCGATCACCGCCGGCATGCTCGCGGTCGCCGCCGGACTGTGCCGGCACGTGCTGTGCTTCCGCACCGTGTGGGAGTCCTCGCACGGCGCGCTGCTGCGGTCCGGGCAGTGGCAGTCCCACAGCGGGCGCGCCACCGGAATGTTCGAGTTCCGGGCGCCCTTCGGCGCGATGTCCGCCGCCCAGTGGATCGGCTGCAACGCCTCCCACTACCTGCACCGCTACGGCGTCGGCCGCGAGGTCCTGGGCGCGATCGCCGTCACCGCACGGGCGAACGCGGCCCGCAACCCCGAGGCCCTGCACCGCGGCCCGATGACGCTCGACGACTACTTCGACGCCCGGATGATCACGACCCCGTTCGGCCTCTACGACTGCGACGTGCCGTGCGACGGCGCGGTGGCCGTCGTCGTCTCCGCGATCGAGACGGCGCGGGACCGCCCCCGACCGCCCGTCCTGGTGGAGGCCGTCGGCACGGCCGTCCTCGAACGGCTCAGCTGGGACCAGGACACCCTGACCCACCTCCCGCAGTCGCACGGCCCCTCCGCACACCTGTGGACCCGCACCGACCTCACCCCCGCCGACGTGGACGTCGCCCTGCTCTACGACGGGTTCACGTTCAACGCCCTGTCCTGGATCGAGGGCCTCGGCTTCTGCGGTCCCGGCGAGGCGGCCGACTTCCTCGCCGGCGGCAAGACCATCGCCCTGGACGGCGACCTCCCGCTCAACCCGCACGGCGGTCAGCTCTCGGCGGGCCGCCTGCACGGCTACGGCTTCGTCCGCGAGGCCATGCTGCAACTGCGCGGGGACGCCGACGGTCGCCAGGTCGAGGACGCCCGGGTCGCCGTGGTCACCGCGGGCGGGGGAGTGCCGTCCGGGGCGATGCTGCTCAGGCGCGCACCCTGAGAGCCTGTGTCGCAGGCTCTGACTGGCGGGGCTCTCTCGGGAGCCCCAACCCGCGCTCGGCGACCTGGGTGCGCAGCACCTCGTTCGCTCCGCCCGCGATCGTGTACGCGCGCGAGTACAGGTGTGCGTCCTGCCACCAGCCGTCCGCCACCGCCTCCGGGTCGTCCTCGGTGAGCAGGCCGTCCGTGCCCTGGAGGCGCAGCCCGAAGTCGGCCAGGTCGTGGTTGAGCTCGCTGAAGAAGATCTTGCCCAGGAGGGCGTCCGTCGGCCCCTCCGTGCCGTGCAGCATCCGTGACTGCGCGAGGCCGATCAGTGCGGCGTTCACCCGCACCCGCGCGGCGAGTTCACCGATCGCCTGCCAGGTGGCGGAGTCTTCCCGTGCCGGGCGGCCGGCGATCGTCGTCCCCTCGGCGAGCAGCAGCAGGTCGTCCAGCACGGCGGACAGTTCGGCGCCGCGCGCGGCCACGCCGGAACGCTCGCGGCCGAGGCTGCTCATCGCCACCCGCCAGCCGTCGTTCACCCGGCCGATGACGTTCGCGGCCGGGATCCGGACGCCGTCGAGGAAGACCTCGTTGAAGTCGGTGGTCCCGGTGATCTCGCGCAGCGGCCTGACGTCGACCCCCGGGCTGCGCATGTCCAGGGCGAACGCCGTGATGCCCTGGTGTTTCGGCGCGTCGGCGTCGGTGCGCGCGAGCAGGTAACCCATGTCGGCGTGCTGGCCGTTGGTGGTCCACACCTTCTGGCCGTCGACGACGAACACCGCGTCCCCGCCCTCGCCCTCGCGCCGGGCCCGGGTGCGCAGCGACGCCAGGTCGCTGCCCGCCTCCGGCTCGCTGAACAGCTGGCACCATACGTCCTCGCAGCCGCGGATGCGGGGCAGGAAGCGCGCCCGCTGGGCGTCGGTGCCGAAGTCGAGCAGGGCGGCCGAGGCCAGCGAGGCCGCGCCGACGGGCGGCCAGGTGCGGGCGCGGGCGATCTCCTCGGCGACCACGGACGCCTCCAGGGGATGGGCGTCGGGCCGCCCGCCGTGTTCGGCGGGCCAGTCGATCCCGAGGAAGCCCGCCTCGTACAGCTTCGCGGTCCACTCCCGGATCGCCGGCATCAGGCCGGGGCCGGGAGCCCGCACGCCGGAGTGTGCCTTGACGCCGGGCGCGTGCTCCGCGACGAAGGCGCGCACCTTCCTCCGGAACGCCTCGAGCTCGGGCGGGGACTCCAGTCGCATCGCTGTCGGCTCCCTGTCGTCGTGCGGTCGCGCGGGTAGCTGCTAAATGAGGATACTCTAAGTGTGGTGTGGGCCCGGATGCCAGTGTCCTGACCCGGTGGCGAATAGACTGGGGATCCGCAATATCCCCCTGGAGGAGTTGGCCCATGGCGACTGCCGTCGACCGCGAGCCCGCCGACGGCGAGACCGGCAACCCGGTCGACAAGCTGGCCGCGCAGACCGCCCGACGCATCGAGGCGACCGTGATCCGCCAGGGCTGGCCCGTCGGCGAGTCCCTGGGCTCCGAAGTGGACCTGCGCGAACACCTGGGAGTGAGTCGCGCGGTGCTGCGCGAGGCGGTGCGACTGGTCGAGCACCACCAGGTCGCCAGGATGCGGCGCGGCCCCAACGGCGGCCTGATCGTCTGCGCCCCCGACGCCGGACCGGCGACCCGGGCCATGGTGATCTACCTCGAATACGTCGGCACCAGCGTCACGGATCTGCTGGAGGCCCGCCAACTGCTCGAACCGATCGCCGCGGGACTCGCCGCCGACCGCGTCACCGAAGAGGGGATCGCCACCCTGCGCGCCACCCTCGACGCCGAACTCGCCCACCGGGACGACCCGTCGGTCCACTCGCAGGACCCGCTGCACCCGGTGCTCGGGCAACTGTCGGGCAACCCGGTGCTGCACCTGTTCATCGACGTCCTCACCCGCCTCACCGCCCGCTACGCGCACACCTCCCGGCGGATCTCCAAGGCGGAGATGCATGCGGCGAAGGACATTTCGCACCGGGCTCATCGTGCCGTCGTCGACGCCGTGATCGCCGACGACGGCGCACGCGCGCAGACGGAGCTCACCGCGCACCTGGAGTCGGTGGCCGCCTGGATCGAGAAGCACCGGGTGCGCCGTGGCCAGCGGATCGCGGGGAACGTGATCGAGCCCGAACTGGTCGAGGGCCCGCGCGCCAAGCTCGCGGAGGTCCTGGCCGCGCGGATCCACGACGACATCGCCGCACGGGGCTGGCAGATCGGGATGGTGCTCGGTTCGGAGTCCGATCTGCTGGCTCGCTACGGCGTCAGCAGGGCCGTTCTGCGCGAGGCCGTCCGGCTGCTCGAATACCACTCGGTCGCCCGGATGCGCCGGGGTCCCGGCGGCGGGCTGATCGTCACGAAGCCCGAGTCCCAGGCCAGCATCGAGACGATGGCGCTCTTCCTCGAATACCAGGGCGTCGCGGCCGACGACCTGCGGATCGTCCGCAACGCTATCGAACTCGGCATCATCGCCAGGGTGACCGCCCGGCACGCCGAGGGTGACCCGGAGGTCGCCGAGCGCCTGGCGAAGGCCGTCCGCTGGGCCACGGAAGGACCGGCCGACGACGCCCGCAAGGCCGACCTCTTCCACTCCGAACTGGCGGCCCTGGCCGACAACCCGGTGCTGTCGCTCTTCCTCGCCATCATCACCGAGCTGTTCCGCCGGCACGCCTCCGGCCATGACCGGCCGCTGCCCGGGGACACGGCCGCCGACGAGGTCCAGCACGTCCATCAGCGCATTCTCGACGCGATCGTGCAGGGCGACGCAGGTGTCGCCCGCCACCGGATGCGGCGGCATTTGGATGCACTCATTCCTTGGTGGCACTGACCCAAAGCCGGACGAATGCCCGATGTACGCGCGATCTTCTGGACCGGAGAGGGTAATTACGTATACTGAATAGGGTCAAGGTCGAAGGAGATCCGATGCGCCGGACCCTGTTCGAAGAGACCCACGAGGACTTCCGCCTGCTGGTCCGGGACTTCCTCGCCCGTGAAGTGCTTCCGGTGTACGAGGACTGGCGGCGCGCCGGTCTCGTCCCGCGTGACCTGTTCACCGCGCTCGGCAAGCTCGGCATCATCGGCACGGCCCTGCCGGAGGAGTACGGCGGGGGCGGCCAGGAGGACTACCGCTTCAACGTCGTCATCCAGGAGGAGTGCGCCCGCGTCGGGGTCACCCTGGGCGGCCTGCGGACGCATCTCGACATCGTCGTCCCGTACTTCACGGGCCTCGCCACCGCCGAGCAGCGTGCGCGCTGGTTCCCGGGACTGGCCTCGGGCGAGTTGTACACCGCGATCGCGATGAGCGAACCCGGCACGGGCTCCGACCTCGCGGGCATCACGACCCGAGCCGTCCGCGACGGCGACCACTACGTACTCGACGGCGCCAAGACCTTCATCACCGGCGGCCACCACGCCGACCTGGTGATCGTCGTGGCCCGTACCGCCGCCGACCCGGACGACCGGCGGGCCGGCCTGTCCCTGCTGGTGGTGGAGAAGGACATGCCCGGGTACACGGTCGGGCGCAGGCTGGAGAAGATCGGCCTGGCCGTCCAGGACACCGTGGAACTGTCCTTCGCCGGCGTCCGCGTGCCCGTCGCCAACCTCCTAGGCGAGGAGGGCGGCGCGTTCACCCATCTCGGCCGCAACCTGGCCCAGGAACGGCTGGCCATCGCGGTCGGCGCCGTCGCCCAGGCCCGCGCCGCGATCGAGCTGACCGTCGCCTATGTCCGCGACCGGACGGTGTTCGGCAAGCCGGTCGCCCACTTCCAGAACACCAAGTTCGAACTGGCCGCCATGGCCACGGAGCTGGCGGCCGCGACGGCGTTGCTGGACGCGGCGATCACGGCGCTCGTCGACGGCGGACTCAGCCCCGTCGACGCCGCGAAGACCAAGTTGTTCTGCACGGAGACGCAGGGCCGGGTCGTCGACCGCTGTCTCCAATTGCACGGCGGCTACGGCTACATCCTCGAATCGCCGATCGCCCGGCTGTACGCGGACGCCCGGGCGACCCGTATCTACGGCGGCACCAGCGAGGTCATGAAGACCATCATCAGCAAGTCCCTGGGCCTGTGAGGAGTTTGATGTGAACATCGACGGTGCCTCGGCACTGGTCACCGGCGGCGCCTCCGGACTCGGACTCGCGACCGCCCGTCGGCTCGTCGAGCGCGGCGGCCGCGTCGTCCTGGCGGACATCTCCGAGGAACAGGGCGTCAAGGCGGTGGCCGACCTGGGCGACGCCGCGCGCTTCGTCCACGCCGACGTCACCGACGAGGCCGCGGTCGACGCCGCCCTCGACGCCGCCCAGGAACTCGGCACGCTGCGCTGCGTCGTGCACTGCGCGGGGCGCGGCGGCGACCGGACCCGGATCATCGACCGGGACCGGACCCCCGGCGAACTCGCCACCTTCGCCGAGGTCGTCCGGGTCAACCTGATCGGCACCTACAACGTCCTGCGCCTCGCCGCCGCCCGCCTCTCCGGCAACGACGTGGTCGACGGCGACCGCGGCGCCGTCGTCCTGACCGCCTCGGTCGCCGCCTTCGACGGCCAGATCGGCCAGACCTCCTACACCGCCGCCAAGGCCGGGGTGCACGGCATCACCCTCGTCGCCGCCCGCGATCTGGCCAGCTGGCAGATCCGGGTGAACACCATCGCCCCGGGCGTCATGGAGACCCCCATGCTCGGCCGGCTGCGCGAGGACATCCGCGACGGGCTCGCCGCGTCCGTCCCCCACCCCAAACGCCTCGGCCACCCGGACGACTTCGCCCGTCTCGTCGTCGAGATGCTGGAGAACCCCTACCTCAACGGCCAGACCGTCCGCCTCGACGGCGCCATCCGCATGGCACCGCGATGACAGCCACCGCGACCGACGAACAGTTCCGTGCCGACCTGCGCGCCTTCCTGACGGAGCAGCACCCCGGCCGACGCCCCAGGGACCCCGCCGAGCGTCTCGCCTGGCAGAAGAAATGGCTCGCCACGCTGTACGACGCCGGATACGCCGGCCCGAGCTGGCCGCGCGCGTACGGCGGCATGGACCTGTCCTTCGCCCGCCAGGTCGGCTACCAGGAGGAGTACGCGCGCGCCCGGGTCCCCGGACCCCTGGGCACCGGACTCGGCATCGCCGCCCCCACCCTCATCACCTACGGCACGACAGAGCAGAAGGAACGCTTCCTGCGGCCCATGCTGCGCGGCGACACCGTCTGGGCACAGGGCTACTCCGAACCGGAGGCGGGCTCGGACCTCCCCGCACTGCGCACGACGGCACACCGCGCGGGCGCGGAGTACATCGTCAACGGGCAGAAGGTGTGGACCAGTTCCGCCGACATCGCCGACATCCTCTTCACGCTGGTGCGCACCGGCCCTCCCGACTCCCGCCAGGACGGCATCAGTTACCTCCTGATCGACGTCCACGCCCCCGGCGTGACCGTGCGCCCGCTGCGGGACCTGACCGGGGAGGCCCACTTCTGCGAGATCTTCCTCGACGACGTAAGGGTGCCGTTGGCCGACCGGATCGGGGCGGAGAACGGCGGCTGGCCGCTGGTCCGCACGAGCCTCGGCCATGAACGCGCGGCCGGCGCGATGAACCAGGCGGCCCGGTACCGGCGCGTGCTCGACGAACTGATCGAGCTGGCACGCGAACGCGGCGCGACGGCGGACCCCTTGGTGCGCGACCGGCTCGCGGACTTCGAGATCCGGGTGTCGATCATGCGGCTCACCGGGATGCGGACCATCGCCGACATCATGGCGAAGGGCGAACCCGGTCCCGCCTCCTCGACCGCACGGCTCTTCATCGCGACGTTCGAGCAGGAACTGCACGAGTTCGCCCTGGAGTTGCTCGGGCCGTACGCACTCCTGGGCCGACGCGATCCGCACGCCGTCCAGCGCGGCCGCTGGGTCTGGGGCTTCCTGCGCACCCGTGCCTCGACGATCGGCGCGGGCACCGCCGAGATCCAGCGCAACACCATCGCCGAGCAGGTGCTGGGTCTGCCCCGGGACCCGGCGATGCCGACCGCCGGGAGGGCGCGATGAGAGCCGCACGCTGCACGGAGTACGGGCCGCCGGGCTCCCTCTCGGTCGTCGAGCTCGACGACCCCGAACCCGGCCAGGGGGAGGTCCTGGTCCGGGTGCACGCCGCCGCGGTGAACTTCCCCGACGTCCTGCTCGTGGCCGACCGCTACCAACTGCCCGCGCCCCTGCCGTTCACGCCCGGCAGCGAGTTCGCCGGAGTCGTGGCCGCGCTGGGGCCGGGGGTGACGGGCCCTCCCGTGGGCTCACCCGTGGCCGGGGCGGTGCTGACGGGCGCCTTCGCCGAGCAGGTGGTGGTGCCCGTGTCCGGTCTGCGCCCCGTCCCCGACGGACTCGACATGGTCCATGCCGCCGCGTTCCACGTGACCTACGCGACCGCCTACCACGCCCTGACCACCGTGGGGCGGGGCGAGGCGGGGGAGTGGGCCGCCGTGCTCGGGGCCGCGGGCGGCGTCGGGTCCGCGGCCGTCGACGTCGCGACCCGGCTCGGGATGCGCGTGGTCGCGGCGGCGTCGAGCCAGGAACGGATCGCGGTCGCCCGCAAGCTGGGCGCGCAGGCGGGCGTCGACTACACCCGCGAGGACCTGAAGACCGGCATCCGGGAAGCGACCGGCGGCGAGGGCGCCCACCTCGTGGTCGACCCGGTGGGCGGCGACCATGCGGAGGCCGCCCTGCGCGCACTGCGCCGGGGCGGCCGGTTCGTCACCGTGGGCTACGCCGACGGGAAGATCCCGCGGATCCCGCTGAACCTGGTGCTGCTCAAGGATGCGGTCGTACGCGGCTTCGAGATCCGCATGCTGCGCCGGTACGCCCCGGACGCGGTGGCGGCCGGCGACCGGGCGCTCGCCGGGATGGTCCGGGACGGCATGCGCCCGCTCGTCTCCCGCGTCCACCCCCTCGCCGACGTGGCGTCCGCCCTGACCGACGTGGCGGAACGCCGCACGACCGGGAAGGTCGTCCTCGACATGACCGGCGGGGCGTGAACGCCCGTCAGAACGTGGGGAGTTGTGGACGCCGCTTGACGTAACCGGCGGCGTCCACCCGCATCTGCATGCCAGTGACGTAGCGGGACTCGTCGGAGACGAGGAACAGGACCATGTCGGCGATGTCCTCGGGTTCGACATAGGGGATGCCGAAACCGGTCGTCGCGGGGAAGGAGGGCAGCGCGTCCTCGCGGCTCGGGTTCTCCAGGTCGGGCCGGAACGAGCGGTACATGAGATCGCTGTTGAGCATGTCGGTGTTGACGTTCGTCGGGTGCAGCGCGTTGACCCGGATCCGCCGGGACGCGAGGACCGTCGCCAAGTCATGGACGAACGCGGCGACTTGGCGCTTGGCGAACGAATAGCCCAGCCCGCCGGGCCCGTTGGCCGGATTGTCGGTCGTCGCCGGGATCAGCCCGGCGATGGACCCCGTCGCGACGATCGAGGCGCCGTCGGGCAGCTGCGGCAGCGCCGCGTCCACCGCGTGGACCACGCCGTTGAAGTCGACGGTGATCGCGTCGAGGAAGGCCTGCGCGGACTGCCCGGGCCCCAACGGGCAGATACCTGCCTGAGCGACCACGGCGTCCAGGCGGCCCAGTTCGGCCACACCGTCGGCCACGGCGGCCTTGAGCGCCGCGGGATCGCGTACGTCGGCCTTCCGGGCGACGATGCGCCGGCCGAGCTTCTCGACCTGGCGCACGGTTTCGTCCAGGTCGTCCGCGGTGGCCAGCGGGTAGCCGTTGGTGGCGATGTCCTCGCAGAGGTCGACGGCGATGATGTCGGCGCCCTCCGCGGCGAGCCGGACCGCCTGGGCCCGGCCCTGTCCGCGCGCGGCCCCGGTGATGAAGACGACCTTGTCCTGCACTCGACCCATGGGGTCTCCTTCCGTCACATAAAAGAGTAGCCTGAATAGAGTGTCATGGAGTTGGTTCGTCGCCCATGATCCGCGCAGACCAGTGGGTCTTGGTGCCGCGCCTCCCATTCAGTGGGATGCGTTCAGTGCACGCAATCGACCTGCTGCTAGAGAGTCTCCGAGACCGAGGGAGCGCACGATGCCGTTGCAGCCATGGATGAAGTTGCTGTCGACCGACGACCATCTGATCGAACCCCCGCGCCTGTGGTCGGACCGACTGCCGGCCAGGCTCCGGGAGGCGGGCCCGCGGATCGTCGAACAGTCGCGCGGGGAGGGCAAGGCGCCCGCCGAGGTATGGGTCTACGAGGACCGGGTCTACCCCTACATCGGCCTGAACGCCGTCGCGGGAAAGAAGCCGGAGGAGTTCGGCCTGGAACCGACGCGCTACGACGAGATGATCCCGGGCTGCTACGACCCGAAGGCCCGCCTGCGCGACATGGACCTCGACGGGGTGTGGGGCGCCCTGTGCTTCCCGTCCTTCCCCGGGTTCGCGGGCACTGTCTTCCTGGAGGGCAAGGACCGCGAGCTGGCCCGGCTGTGCGTCCAGGCGTGGAACGACTTCGTACTGGACGAATGGTGCGCCACCGCCCCCGGCCGGCTCATCCCCCTGGTCGTCCTGCCGCTGTGGGACGTCGAGGCCTGCGTCGCCGAGATCCACCGGACCGCCGCCAAGGGCGCCAAGGCGATCTCCTTCCCGGAGAACCCGGCCCCGCGCGGCCTGCCTTCCTTCCACACCGACCACTGGGACCCCGTGTTCTCGGCGGCCGAGGAGACCGGGCTGCCGCTGTGCCTGCACTTCGGCACCTCGGGCAAACCGCCCGTCACCGCCCCGGAGGCCCCGTTCGCCGTGACGATCGCCCTGTTCGGCTGCAACGCCATGTTCGCCACCGCCGACCTGCTGTTCTCCCCGGTGCTGCACAAGCACCCCAAGCTCAAGATCGGGCTGTCCGAGGGCGGCATCGGCTGGATCCCGTATCTGCTGGAGCGCAGCGACGGCACCTGGGAGCGGCACCGCTTCTACCAGAACGTCAACCAGAGCGTGCGGCCCTCGGAGCTGTTCCACCGGCACTTCCACGGCTGTTTCATCGACGACCGGTTCGGCGTGGAGGTCCGCCACCACGTCGGCATCGACAAGATCACCTGGGAGTGCGACTACCCGCACTCCGACTCGTACTGGCCCAAGAGCCGCGCCTACGCCGCCGAGGTGCTCGCCGACGTGCCCGACGACGAGGTGCACCAGATCGTGGAACTCAACACCCGCCGCCTCTACAACCTCCCCGCATGAACCGCCGCCCGGAGTCCGAGCGGTCCGACTGGACCGACCTGGACCTGCTCACCCGCGAAGAGGCCCACGGCCGCCTCCGCGCGGAGATCACCGAGACGGACGCACGCCTCGCCGCGCTCGGCGACGCCGACAGGGCCGAACGCGAGCTCCTGCGGACCCGGCTGCGTGCTCTTCGCGAGGCCGCCGACGAACTGACCGACCACAACCCGGAAGAGCCGAGGTAGCCATGGGGCGTGTGGAGGGCAAGGTTGCGCTCATCACGGGAGCGGCCCGCGGACAGGGCCGCTCCCACGCCGTACGACTCGCGGAGGAGGGCGCGGACGTCGTCGTCACGGACGTCTGCCACGACATCAGCGCCGAGCTGCCCTACTCGCTGGCGTCGAAGGAACAGCTTCAGGAGACCGCGGAGCTGGTCAGGGCGACGGGCCGGCGCTGCGTCGCCGTACCGGCCGATGTCCGCTCGATCGCCGAGCTGCGGGCCGCCGTCGACGCGGCGCGCGAGGAGTTCGGCCGGCTCGACGTGGTCGTCGCCAACGCCGGCGTCATGAGCATCGGCGCCGCCTGGGAACTGTCCGAGGAGGCCTGGGACGTCGTCGTCGACGTCAACCTCAAGGGCGCGTGGAACACGGCACGGGCTGCGATCCCCTGGATGATCGAGGCCGCGGCGGGCGGTTCGATCGTCATCACCAGCTCGGCGGCCGGCATCCGCGGCCATGTGCCCTACGCCCACTACGTGGCCGCCAAACACGGGGTGGTCGGTCTGATGAAGGCCCTCTCCAACGAACTCGCCCCGCACCGCATCCGGGTGAACACCGTTCACCCCACCGGCGTCAGCGACACGGGCATCACCGTCGGCGTGCCGGTCGAGGAACTCGCTGCGCGGGAGCCGCTGTTCGCCCTGGCCGCGATGAACCCCCTCGCCCCCTATGTCGAGCCGCGGGACGTGTCGAACGCCGTCCTGTTCCTCGCCTCCGACGAGGCGCGGTACGTCACGGGCCTCCAGTTCACCGTCGACGCCGGGTCGACCAACAAGCCGTAGAACGGAGTCGGGCCGTATGAAGATCACCATCGACACGTCCTCGTGCTCCGGGCACGCCCGGTGCGCCGCGGCGGCGCCGGGGCTCTTCCGCCTCGACGACGACGGCTATGCGCTGCCCTTCGCCGGGGAGGTCCCGGAAGGTCGCGAACAGGCGGCCCATGACGGGGAGTCGGCCTGCCCGGAACGGGCGATCACCGTCGAATGACACGACTGAGCCCCACGGTCCGAAACCGTGGGGCTCAGTCGTTCCCCCGCTCGCCCACTCAGCCGGCCGGCTGAGGCGGTGGCGTGAAGTGGTGGCCCCAGAACGCGCCGTCCGTGATCTCGTAGACGGGCACCGGCTCCGGGACCTTCAGGCCGTTCCAGCCGAACTCGACGGCGTAGTTCTCCGGCGACCAGACGTAGAACGACACCATGTGGTCGTTGGTGTGCTTACCGAGCGAGTGCATCATCGGCACCTCGTACTTGGCGGCCCGGTCCAGGGCCCGCCCCACGTCGTCCAGGGTCGCGCCCTCGACCATGAAGTGCAGCAGCCGCCCGGGACCCGGCATCGGTGTGACACCGAGGGTGTGGTGGCGCGGGTTGCAGCCCATGAACCAGGTCGTGCCGCCGGGCGAGCGCATCGTGTTGCGCTCGATGAAACCGAGGACGTTGACATAGAAGTCGAACGTGCCGCGCGCGTCCTCGGCGGAGATGATGGCGTGTCCGAAGCCCATGTCGCCGGTGACGAACTTCGACACCAGCGGGGTGTGCACGGGCACATGGTCCAGGACGGCGCCGTAGAACAGCTCGACCGGGTTGCCGCCCGGGTCGTTGAACTTGACGAAGCCCGTGACCTTCCGCTCCGCCGCCTCGGCCTCGGTGCCGGCCGTCACCTTGATGCCGGCCTTCTCGACGTCCGCGACCAGCCGCGCCAGCTCCCGCTCGTCGAGGACCTCGAAGCCCAGGGCCGTCATCCCGGGCTGCGCGCCCGCGGAGACCACGATCCGGGCCGGAAGGTCGTCCATCCGGAACGACAGCGACTCCGAGTCGCCGCCCTCGACGGGCATCAGACCGAGGAAGTCGACTCCGAACGTCTTCCACTTGTCGAGGTCGTTGGACTCCAGACGCAGGTACCCGAGTGAGCGAACACCCATCAGGCCCTCCCCTCACAATCGGTGGTATCGGTACGTCCGCGACGGTAGACAGCCGGGACCGCCCGCCGCCGGGACCGTCCCACTGATCGGGAGACGTACGGCGACGAGCCCCGCGCGGGTGCGACGGTGACCGTCATGACACTCAGCTACGAGGACACCCTGCGCGAACTCCCCACCGACGACGGCACGTTGCGCTACCACGAGGCGGGCGACGGACCCCCGCTGCTCCTGCTGCACGGGTCGGGGCCGGGCGTCACCGGCTGGCGCAACTACCGGAGCAACCTGCCCGTTCTCGCCGAGCACTTCCGCTGCCTGGTCCTGGAGTTCCCCGGCTTCGGGGTGAGCGATCCGACGGCCGAGAACCCCATGGCGGCCGGCCCGAAGGCCGTCCTGCGCTTCCTCGACGGCCTCGGGCTCGACCGGGTCGACGTCATCGGGAACTCCATGGGCGGGTTCGTCGCGGTCGGGCTCGCGGTCGCCCACAAAGATCTGTTCCGCAGGGTCGTGACCATCGGCGGAGTCGGCCGCAACATCCTCTCCCCGGCGCCCAGCGAAGGGCTGAACCTGCTGATGGAGTTCGCCGAGAACCCCACTCGGGACAACCTTGTGCAATGGCTGCGCGCGATGGTCCACGATCCGGCCCTGCTCACCGAGGAACTGGTCGAGGAGCGGTGGGCGAGCGCCACCGAGCCTCGGACGCTGGAAGCGTCCCGCCGGATCTACGGCCGGCAGGCGATGGCCGCGATCTTGGCCGCCCAGGCCCACTCCGACCAGCCCGTCTGGGCCGCGCTGCACAAGGTCGCCGCACCCACGCTGCTGACCTGGGGCCGCGACGACCGGGTCACACCGCTGGAGAACGCCCTGCTGCCCCTGCGCACGATTCCCCGGGCCGAGTTGCATGTGCTGCCCGACTGCGGGCACTGGGCGATGATCGAGCAGAAGGAGGCCTGGGAGAGCACGGTACTGGCGTTCCTGACCCGCCCGGAGACCTCCTGAGCACGGTCCGCCGCTGCGAAGCGATCCCCCGGGCACGGTGACGCCGCACCGCGCCCGGCCACGGAATCGCCTGATGAACAGCGGAACCGAGGCTGAGCTACACAAGTGCGATGAGGAAGTCGCCCTGTCTCAGAAGAATAGGCATGCCGTGGACGGAATGGGCCTCGCGTTCCGCGAGTTCGACCTGTTCGTGCTCCAAGCCGAGCGCGCTTGCGAGGAAGTGAACATCGGATCTACGCATACTGAAGGTGTTGGCTATTCCGATGGCGGCAATAGCTGTGAGATTATCGACGTCTCCTTTGAGGAGTGTGAGGATACCCCGCTGGCGGAGGCACGGTATCACGAGAGCGCGAATTTCTTCCGATAGATGAATAGTTGCTGTCTGCTCCCAGATCTCGGCTATAACAGAGCGGCCGCTTTCTTGGAGGTGCCAGCGCCAGATATCGAAAGCCGGCCGCCTGATTGCTTTTTGGAAGGACGACTCCAGCATACTTCCGATGGAGCGGCGGACCTTGGTGAATTGAGCGTGCGCACGAAGACGAGCTTTGATCTCCGGGGAGCAGTCTCCCCAGTTGGCCACCTCGGACGCCTCGCCGGCTCTTGTGTCCCAAATGCTCAGCACCATCTCGCCGGAAGAGAAGAGGATGCTTTGCGTCTCCGACTCGCACACAGAAAATGTGCTGCGATCGTAGAGGGTGTTTATGCGGAGCGCCTTCACGGCCTCGGAGATCTGATCCCCGGACAGGTTGGGAACGTGATCAAGGTGTTCGTCCAGAACCCGCTGCAGGAGGGCATTTGCCCGGTCCAGATCATTATTGCTGATGTGTAGGCCGGCGTACATTCCGTAACCGCCTTTCCTGTCTCCGGCTCGCCACTCATGGACCGTCCGGTTCAGGTCACATGTGAGGAAGGTATTGATTCGTTGGCGAACGCGGTCGGCGATCGCATTGGCGACATCCACCCCGTGCACCGCCGGGTCCAACACGGCATTCACCAAACCGGCGTCCAGATAGAACCAGGAGCGCAGAAAACTAAGGAAGAGCTCTGCGTCCTCCAGTAGCTCGCATCGACCACGCGCGTTGTTCCAGAGTGCTTTAACAGCAAGATAGCCGAGGAGGTAGCCGTCATCCGGCTGTGCAGGCTTCGCCAGTAGGTCTGCCTTGCGATCGCAGAAATGTGGTACCCGTCGGGCAAGTTGCAGCGTATCCGCAACGATTTCGCTGTGCTCTCCCTGATTCCGGCTAGGGATGCCAAAGCATGCAAGAACAGCCTGGTAGAGCGGAGACATGGTTTTCGCCTTGCCAGGACGGAAGTCATATTCAGCGAATAGCGCGATCCCCTCCGACAAGGGTCGCAGCAAGTAGCTGGCCGCCCAGTAGCGGATGAGGTCGTCGGCTACCGCAGAGGCAACTTCGCGGCGGCTCAGGTCGCCAAGGAACGCGCGCTCACGTGCCCCCATGTACAGCCCCGCCAAGGTCGTGCCGACCAGAGAATCGAAACACCAGTGGTGGGTGAACTCGTGAAGAAACACGGGTACAACCGGATTCGCCGTAACAGAGCGATCATGCAACCATGCGCGGTACTCCCCGGCGTCCAGACCTGCGAGCATGGACTCATTGGTAATGGCGTCGACCCAGCTTCGAGAGGTCACAAAAGGCCGGTTATCTCGGGGGGAAGCTCAACACCCGTACCACTGGAGCTTTTTTTCAGGGTGGACACCTTGTACTCGATCTCTGTACCGTCCGGGTGCTTTATGTGGAGGGACGTGTGATGGCTGAGCCTATTTCGATTCTTCGCCAGCCACACCGAGATGGCCGCGACAGCAGGCGGCCCAATTTGGATCAGGGCCTCGACGAGAGATTGATCGCCATGCTGTTCCGCTTTCAATTCCCCGTCGGCGGATCGGATCTGAACCGTGGAGTCCGAGCCGATCGACCGGGTCAGGGACTCGGCTTGAAGAGTGGTCAAACCTGAGAGGCGCAACTGTTCGGCACGTAAGCCCATGGTGCCAGTCTTCCCGCCGAACTCACTGCGGGCAAGGTTCCTGGCAGTGATCCCGCGATGGCATCCGACAGCAGGACCCCGGGCTGGTCGGCCTGCGACATCGCCGGGCTGTTGAGCGCGGCAGGAAGTGGGCAAACCGTCGATTCATGGGGCTGCCGCAGCCGCAGGAACAGCAGATCGGTACCTGCCTGACCGTGTAGCGCACCTGTGGCGGCGCATTCCTTCGCCGCGATGTGCTTCGCGCTGACGGGCTTCGTGTCCTGCACCCCGGGCGGGATCATGCGGTTGCTCTGGAGGCGTACGACGCCGAACTCGCCGGCAAGCAGCTCGTCACGAGCCGTTACTGCGGCTCGATGATCGACACGGTTTTGTAGCGCAGGAACTCGTCGATGCCGGCTCGGCCGCCCTCCTTGCCGTAGCCGCTGACCCCGAGGCCGCCGAAGGGCGTGTGCGGGAGGTTCTGCCGCGCCCCGTTGACATAGACGCCACCGGACTTCAGACGTTCCGCGATCCGGTGGACGCGGGTGAGGTTCGTCGACTGGACGTTGGCGCCGAGGCCGTACTCCGTGTTGTTGGCGAGGGCGACCGCCTCGTCCTCGGTCGAGAACCTGAAGATCAGCAGCACGGGGCCGAAGATCTCCGTCTGCGCGATCTCGTGGTCCGGGTCGACGTCGACGATGACCGTGGGCTCGACGAAGTTCTTGTCGGCGAGGTCACCACCGGCCCGGTTGCCGCCGAGCACGATCCGGCCGGCCTTGTCCTGCCTGGCGCGGTCGAGCATCCCGCAGACCCGCTCGACGGCGGCCTCGTTGATGAGCGGCCCCACCTTGACCGCGGGATCGAACGGATCGCCCATCCGGTACGTCGCGGCGACCGCGGTGACACGTTCGACCACCGCGTCGTAGACGTCCGAGTGCACGATCAGCCGGGTCGGCAGCACACAGCCCTGGCCTGCCAGGATCCCGATGCTGTCCCGTACGGCACGGCTCGCCACCGCATCCAGGTCGCCCGCGTCGGGAAAGACGAGGCTGCCCGTCTTCCCGCCGAGTTCGAGCACGGCGGGCTTGAGCTGTTCGGCGCAGGCGTGCATGATGCTGCGCGCCGCGACGGGTCCGCCGGTGAAGCTCACCTTCTCCACCTTGGGATGGCGCACCAGTGCCTCCCCGGCCTCCGCGCCGCCGCTGAGGATGCTGCAGACGCCGTCCGGCACGCCTGCCTCCCGCAGCAACCGGCCGTACAGGTACGGCGCGAAGGGGGTGAACTCCGATGGCTTGACGACGACGCAGTTGCCCGCGGCCAGCGCCGGGACGACCTTCATCCCCAGCGAGACGACGGGGCCGTTCCAGGTGACGATGACGCCGACGACGCCGTACGGCTCGGGCGCGGTGTAAGAGAGGTATCCGCGGGTGTCGAGCGTCGAGAGCAGTTCGCCGGACAGTTTGTCGGCCCACCCGGCGTAGTAGCGCGTCCAGCCGATCGAGTTGTCGACGATCCGCAGGCCGAAGTGGGTCGGGATGCCGCCGTCGAGCGCCTGGAGGTCGACGAGCTCCTGACGGTGTTCGTCCAGCAGGTCGGCGAAACGCGTCAGGACGTCACGCCGTGCCTCCGGCGTCCAGCGGCGCCAGGCCTGCGCTGTCAACGGACGCTGAACCCTGCGTCGAGCGGGAGTTGGATACCGGTGACGAAAGCGGCCTGATCGGACACCAACCAGGCGACGGCGTTGGCGATGTCCTCAGCCTGGAGGATGTCGATCGGGAGGGCGTTCTTCATCTCACTCAGCGGGTTCTTCTCGCCCCGCGCGGCCTGCGCGTGGAGTTCCTCCATGGCCGCGTTCTGCGTCATGCCCGACACCACACCGGTGGGGTGGATGGTGTTGACCCTGATGCTCTCGCCCGCGTACTCGGTGGCGAGGTTCTGCCGTCCCCGCTCAGACCGCGACGTTGCCGGTGTGGAGCCGGGCAAGTCGCACCCCCTCCTTCGGCGTCGCTGCCTCGACGTTCCACTCCCCGCAGGAGCACCAGCACCGGTAACGGTCGCCGTCGGGAACGATGGCCTGGCCGTCACAGGAACCTCCGCTGTTCGCCACGCTCGCCAGGAATTCGAGCGGCTTCTCCTCCAGCGCGCTCTCGTGGTCGTCGCCCATGCCTCACTCCTACTCGGCGTCGGCCGCCACGCGGAACACGGGCAACAGCCAGCCATCGGTGATCGGATGGAAGTCGACGGTCAACTCCAGCCCGATCCGTACGTTCTCGGGTTCGACGTCGATGACATTGGTGACGAGCCTCGCCCCAGGCGCGTCCGGCAGTTCGACGACGGCGGGCACCAGGGTCACCTCCGGCAGGCCCGGCTACTTCGCCGACGGGGCCGACCGTCAAGACTTTCTGAGATGTGAGCATTACCTTTTACGGTCGGCCGGCGGTCAGGGCTGACCGGGCTTGAGGACGATGAACAGCCCCTCCGCCTCGGCGCAGAGCACTCCGCCGTGGCGGATCTCGGCCCGCAGAACCCGCTTCCTGCCCTCCTCGCTCACGAACCACCCGTGGACGTCGAGTTCGACTCCGATCGGAGTCACCGACCGGTAGTCGGTGTGCAGATAGGCGGTGCGGGCCCGGCTGCGGCCTCCGGAGCCCGAGAGCTTCGTTCCGTTTCCGTGTCGCGATTCCTCCAGCGATCCCTCCGTACCCGAGCCACCTGATGAGTATCCTCATTGTGGAGATCCTGGAAGGTCGGTCACGGCACGGGCTCGGGTGCCTGCTCGCCGAGGTAGGCCCGCTCCAGCAGCCCGGGGTCCGCCGCGAGTCTGGCCGCCGGTCCGCTCAGCACCGTTTCGCCGTGCACCAGGACCACCGCGTGGTCCGCCGTCTCCAGGGCCGGCCGCACATGCTGTTCGACGAGCACGACCGCCGTGCCGGAGTCCGCGGCGATCCGCCGGACGACCGGCAGCAGCTCCTCGACGATCACCGGCGCCAGCCCCATGCTGAGCTCGTCGATGAGCAGCACGCGCGGGTCCTGGATCATGGCCCGGCCCAGGGCCAGCATCTGCTGTTCCCCGCCGGAGAGCATCCCGGCCGCCGTCTTCAGCCGCTTCGCCAGCGCCGGAAAGAAGTCGAGCACCTGGTCCACGGTGCTGCCGTGTCGTCGACGGGCGAGCGTCAGGTTGTCCCGAACGGTCAGCTGGGTGAACAGCGACCGGTCGTCGGGGACCAGGACCAGCCCCCTCCGGGCGACCTCACGGGCCCGCCCGCTGCGGATCGGCCGGCCGTCGAGGGTGACCGTCCCGCCCAGGCGCGGCAGCAGGCCCGCCAGCGTGAGCAACAGGGTCGTCTTCCCGGCGCCGTTGGGCCCCAGCAAGGCGGTGACCTGGCCGGGGAACAGCTTCAGATCGAGCGCCCGCACCACGGGCCGCCCCTTGGTGTAGCCCGCGTCGACACCTTCGCAGTCCAGAAGTTCCCGACCGGTCACTGGACGACCTCCCCGCGCACCCGCTCCGAATCGACCCCGGCCGCACCGAGGTAGGCGGTGGCGACCCGCGGATCCGCCTTGATCTCGGCGGGAGTTCCGTCCGCGATCACCTTCCCGAGGTCCAGCACGACGATCCGGTCGCAGACGTCGAGCACCAACCCCATGTCGTGGTCGATCAGCAGGACCGTCATTCCCGCGCCGCGGACGGCACGCAGCCGATCGCCCAGCCACCGGCTCTCGGAGCTGTCCAGGCCGGCCGCGGGCTCGTCGAGGAGCAGCATCCGGGGACGCCCGGCCAGGGCGCGCGCGATCGACACCAACTGCCGTCTGCCCTGGGACAGTTCACGCGCCGGCTGGTTCCGGAACCGGCTCAGGTGCAGCGTCTCGAACAGCCGGTCGCGCAGCTCCGGTCCCTCCAGGGTGCCGACGTGGTCACCGCCGTGCCGGGCCGCGGCCTCCCCGACCAGCACGTTCTCCTCCACGCTGAGGTCCTCGTAGAGTTCGATGCCCTGGAAGGTGCGTCCGATGCCCGCCCGGCACCGCTGATGCGGCTTCAGCGACGAGATCGGGCGACCGTCGAACTCGACCGTCCCCGTGCTGCGGTGGTATCCGCTGATCGCGTCGAGCAGGGTGGTCTTCCCGGCCCCGTTCGGGCCGATCACACCGACGATCTCGCCTGACCGGACGTCGAAAGACACCGAATCCACCGCCGTCACGCCGCCGTAGCGCACCCCGATGTCGCGCAGCGAGAGCACCACCTCGCCCGGTTCGGGAACCGGCGGGCGGACGGACGGCCCTGTCCCGGTCAGCGTCTCGGCATCCCGGTCGTCGACGACGGCGGGTCGGCGTCTGCTGCGCAGCCTGTCCATCAGCTCGTGCACCGGGCCGACGATGCCTTCCGGGTTGGTGATCACGGTGAGCACCATGCCGATGCCCATGATGACGCCGTACCACTCGCCCATCGACAACGCCCTGTCCAGCAGAATGGGCAGCAGGCCTCCGGCACCCATCACCCCGGCCACCAGCCCGCCGGACAGGGCGGTGATGCCCGCCAGATACGCCGTGGCGAACAACCCCAGACCGCCGATCGCGGTGAACATCTCGGCGTCGGCGACGGTCTGCTGGTAGCCCACCAGAGCACCCCCGAGCCCGGCGACGAACGCTCCGATCGCGAAGGCGACGATCTTCGTCCGGGCGACGTCGATCCCGGCCGCGGCGGCCGACCGCTCGTTGGCCCGCACGGCCAGCATCGCCGCACCCAGCCGACTGCGGCGCAGCCACGCCACTCCCAGGCCGACCAGCAACAGCACCGCCAGACACAGCAACGCGAACGGGATGCGCGGATAGTCCTCTCCGGCGCCGATGCCGAGGTCGATCCCGAACAGGCGCGGCGCGGGGACCTTCGAGCCGTCCAGGCCGCCGTTGAGTTCGGTGTTGCGGAACCAGAAGGCCTCCAGAGCCACCGCCAGCGCGACCGTGACCACCGCCGCCGGCAGACCCCGGATCCGCAGGGCGGGAAGCCCGATCACCACACCGATCACCATCGCGGCCGAGGCCGCCAGCAACGGGGCGAGCGGGAAGGGGACCCCCCACGCCACGCTCAGCTTGCTGAGGCTGAACGCGCCGACCCCCGCCAGGGTCAGCTGCGCCAGCGAGATCTGGCCTGCGAACCCGGTGACGACCACCAGCGACAGCGAGACCACCGCCAGGGTCAGGGAGGTGATCACCGCGGCGCGGATGCTGCCGCGGGTGGCGAGAAGGACGACGACGGCCAGGGCCGTACTCACGAGAGCCGGGACCAGGATGCGGTCGGGCCGCGGTGCGCGGCCCAGCGCCTGCTGGATCAACGAGCCGCGGGTGGGCAGTGGCCGCCCGCGGACCACGAGGTAGGCCAGGATGACGGCCAGCGGCACCAGTTGCGCCAGACCGGCCTGAGGCAGCCACGACCACTTGCCTTGCAGGAACTGGAGTTCGGACTGCAGCATGCCGATGACCAGTCCGGCTCCCACGGCCGGGATCACCGCGGTGAAGTTGCCCACCAGCGCCGCCGCGAGGGCCGGCACGATGAACAGCGTGTAGGAGACCGGGACCAGGGGCACGATGGGCGCGATCAGGATGCCGGACAGACCGGCGATGGCGGAGCTCAACGCCCAGTTCGCCACCGCGATCCGCTCCGGCGACATCCCGCTGACCAGAGCGCCCTTCTCCGATTCCGCCGCCGCCCTGGCCGCCAGGCCGAACCGGGTCAGCCGGAACACCAGCGCCAGGGCGACGGTGAGCACCACGACGACCGCCGCGAACCACAGCCGGTCGCCGGGGATGCGCGACCCACCCCAGTCCACCGGGTCGTTGGGCAGAATGGCCTTGACCGAGACCTGTGCGGTACCCACCCGCGCGGCGAGCACCGCCTGGATCACCAGCATCACCCCGATCGAGGCGACGGCCTTCGCGACGGGCGGCGCGGACCGCAACTGCCGGAAGACCAGCCCGTACAGCAGCGCTCCCAACAGCGCGGCGAGCACCAGCGAGACCGTCATCGCCGGGACGAGCCCCAGCGGCCCGCCGAGCCCGACCGTGGTCGGCAGGCCCGGTATCGGCACCAGCAACTCACCCCGGCGCAGAAACGCGTACGTGTACGCGCTGTACAGCGCGATCGCCCCGGTGGCGAAGTTGACCACCCCGGAACTGCGGTAGGTCAGTACCAGCGCCAGCGCCAGCGCGCCGAACACCGCCCCGCTCCCCACTCCCAGCAACAGAAACACGATGTACTGGCTCATCGGCGAGACCGTTCCTTCCGGCTGTTCCGACTACCGCGCGAACAACGGACTGGGATCGATGACCCGGACCTCGTCCAGCTTGCCGCCGGACATCGTGCCGCTGATCACCTTCGCCGAACAGGCCGACTTCATCCCCGGTACCGCCGAGGAGTCACAGGTGAAGGTGGATCCGTGGCCCACGGGCAGCACGACGTCCTTGGCGGAGCGCAGAGCGGCGGCGATCGTCTTCGGCGTGACCTCGCCGGTCAGGCCGTGCAGCGCACGCACCAGACCGAGCACGCCTTGGTATCCGACCGCCGCGTAACCCTGGGTCGGTGTGTCAGGGCTGTACCGCTTCATCACCTGGCGATAGAGCTGGGCCTCCATGTGGTCACTGGCCGAGTCGAACCCGCTGAACACCTGAGCGCCGTCCAAGCCCGCGCCCACGGCGTCGACGACCTCCGGGGCCACACAGGACTGCACGAGCTCCCGCGGGGTGTCGCCGCCGAGCGTGCCCAGCGCCTGGAGCACGGAGGTGCACACGGTCGACTCGCCGATGACGGCGACGGCATCGGGTTTCTTCGCCAGCGCCGCACTGACCTGAGGCGACGCGTCCGGCGTACCGGCCGCTATCGTCACGAGCTGCAGGTCGATGCCGGCCTTGGCGAAGAACGGCTTGCCGATGGCCTCCATACCGCTCACCGCGGCCGGCACGTCGATCACGAACGCGGCGACCTTCTTGTACCCCTTCTCCTTCGAGTACGCGGCCATCGCCGTCATGTTCGCCGGGAAACCGCCCGTCCAGGAGAAGGAGTCGGCGCTGGTGGCCTCAGCGTTGCTGGCGCCGACAGCGGTTGCCCAGGGAATGCCGGCCTGGGTCACGATCGGCACCATGGAGTCACCCAGACCGCTGCTGGTCAGGACCACCGCGTCGACCTTCTGCTCGACCATCTGGTTCGCGCAGTCCCGTGCCGTCGCCGGCTCCTCCTTCGTCTTGCAGATCACGAACTCGATCGGCCTGCCCGCGATCCCGCCGAGGTGGTCATTGGCGTACTTCCGGGCCGCCTCGGCGGCCTCCCTGTTCTCGGGCTGGCTGGTGTTGGCACCGCCCTCATTGGTGATCAGGCCGATCCTGACCGGCTCGCCGGTGGCTTCCTTGCCCGCGAACGCGCTCGCCAGCGCCGTCGGTATCGCCGTGCCGGCGGTGGCGGCGACGTCACCACCGCCTCCGCATCCAGCCAGCAGGACCGCGGTGGCGGTGAGGGCGACCGATGCGCGTGACCGGCGCGAGGAGAGGACTTGTCTGACCGACTCGATCATGTGTGCTTCCCAAGATGTCGGCGAGCGCCGGGCACTCGCTGCGATCAGCGATCGGCTGCGCAGCGGGAGTCACGGCCACGCTGCCGTCTGAGAAAGTGAAGAGAGAGCCGCGAACGGAATCCGAAGGGCACATGGGCCAGGCGCTGCGGCAGACCGTGCCGACCGATGGGGCGAGAACCTCACGACCGGCGGTGTGGGTGACGCGGTCCCACGGAGTGGGTCACCCGATCGTTCGGATCGGTAAGGGGTTCGTCGTCCCGTCACTCCGCTCGACGTGCATCGGTCGGTGCACTCTGACCGCCTCCTTGTCGAGTTCGCTTGGATCCCGCCTGCGCAGGACACGGCCATCGCGTGCCACGAGGCGTCGACGGTTGGGGCTCGTGCTGGGGGGCGGCTCACTTGCGAAGCTGCGCGAACGGAGTCGGTCTGCCGACAGAAGGGAGAGTGGCCGTAACGCAGAAGAGTATACGTAATTGCCGCGGCGTGGAACCCGTCGAACACGCCCTGATGTGGCTCTCGCTCCCACAAGTACTGGCTGCTGCCGCGTAACGCCCATGGACGGAAGAGCCTCAATGCCTGAAATGAGGGTCCGGAATTCCTGCGCCCGGCCGAGTGTCCCGGCGGGCGCGCCGCCGGACGGCCCGCACCACGTCCTCGTGCAGCTCACTCTGGACACCGAACCCCGGGAGGCCGCCGCAGCGGTGTGCCCGGGACCCCTGCTCGTGTCCCGGGCACAGCCATGACGTCAGCCCGCGGCCCCCGCGATGTCCGTAGCCGCGGCCCCCGCGATGTCCGTCGCCCCCACGATGTCCAGTACCGCGAGGTAGGAGAAGGCGAGGCTGGAACCGATCGGGGTTCCCGCGCCCGGGTACACGCGTCCCGACATCGCCGCCGCGGTGTTGCCGCTCGCGTACAGTCCGGCGATCGGGCGGCCGTCGGGCCGCAGCACCCGCGCGTGGTCGTCGGTCTTCAGACCGCCCTTGGTGCCGATGTCGGACGGAAGGATGGTCGCGACGTAGTACGGCGGGGTGTCGATCGGCAGCAGCAGCGGGTTCGGCCAGTCGGGCGTGGGCGGCGCCGGGAAGCTCAGCTCGGGCAGGGCGGGGAAGCCCAGCACATGGTGAGCCATCCGGTCCCAGGGCGTCTCGCCGCGATGGAACTTCTCGTCGACCCCGGTGTGCGCGTAGCCGTTGAACTCCTCGATCGTCTCGCGCAGGGCCTCGAACGGGACGTCGATCAGCTTCGCCAGTTCCTCCAGGGTGTCGGCCTTCCTGAGCGCGCCCGAGGCGAACCACTCGGGGCGGACCGGCTGGTCGGCCGGGCCGCCGAAGCTGTCCCGGTCGAGCTGCCGCTGGTCGAATATCCAGTGGGCGGGGATGTGCGAGACGCCCGTGGTCGTGTGAAGCCGCACGATCTCGCGCCCGGCCTGGTCGTAGGGCCGTGTCTCGTTGACGAAGCGTTCGCCCGCCGCGTTGACCCAGATCCCGCCCCGGGTGCCCGTGTGGAAGACCGGGAGACCGTCCGGCCACACGAGACCCGGCACGTACCAGGCCTCGTCGAGCAGTTCGGTGGCGGCGCCGATCGCGACACCGGCCTGGAGCGCGTCGCCGGTGTTGCCGGGGGCGCCGTGGGTCCACTCGCCGGCGCGCGCGATCGGCAGGTGCTTCTCCCGGAGCTCGCGGTTGCGCTCGAAGCCGCCGGCCGCCAGGATCACACCCCGCTCGGCGCGGAACGTGACCCGTTCGCCGTCGCTCACCGCCACCACGCCGACGACCCGGCCGTCCTCCACGACGAGGCTCTCCAGCGCGGTGTCGAGCCGGAGCGTTCCGTTGCCGGTCTCCAGGAACGCCGCCAACGCCCTGCCGATCAGCGCACGGCCGCCGTTGAACACCGGACCCTGGTCCACGCCCCATCGCTCCATCGACAGGGGTTCGCGCACCAGTGGGGCGTGCTCTCCCAGCTCGGCCACGGGAATCTCCTGCGGGAAGACGGTGTGTCCGGCCGGGGAGGAGCCGGGGGCCGCCGCGTAGTACTCCGGCACGGGGCCGTACACGAACGACCCGAACCACTCGTTCCGCTCCAGCTCGTCGATCAGCCGCGCGCCGGCCCGCAGATAGGCGTCCTGGAGGGACTCCCGAGAAGGGTCGTCCACGAGAGCGCGCAGATAGGCCCGGGCGCCTTCGACACCGTCGTCCGCCCCGGCCCGCCGCAGCGGCGCGGAGCCCGGAAACCAGAGTCCGGCGCCGGAGTAGGCGGTCGTGCCCCCCACCCGGTCGGTCTTCTCGACGACGAGCGTGCGCAAGCCCCGCGATGCCGCCGCATACGCCCCGACCAGACCTCCGCCCGACCCCACGACGATCACGTCGTAGGCATCCTCGTTGATGCTCATCCGAACCTCCTCATGAGTGCCGACGTGCAGCGGGGCGCGCCGGAGAGACCGTGGCGGTACATCTGAACGCGACGCGCACCGGTCCCGGTCCGCGCCGCGTCGCGTCGCATCGCATGAAGTCGAGAAGGGCGGCCCCGCGCGGTCACGGGCGCCGCACACGGCCGTGACCGGCCGGTCGGGACGTCCCACGGTCCCGCCGGCCGCGGCCTCTCGCCACCCACCGCAGTTCGCGGACGACGGTAACGAGACCGAGCGGCCCTGCAGCTGTGCCATCTCGCTCAGCGAGACCCGCACAACTCCCGGCGCCCGGTCGCCGAGTCCCGGTGAGCGGAACGCTCTGAGCTGCCGTCCGGCACGGCGGCCAGGCTGAGAGCCGACACGAGTTGAGGATGGCAATGACAGACGTTTGGGAACCGACGGCCGTCGCGAACCGTGAGACCGCCGTGTCCGCCGCGGCCGCACGACTCGCCCGCGCCGCCCATGACCACCGGCCCTGCGCGCCCGTACGGGACCTGCTCGGCGCGAGCGACATCAGCCTCGCGTACGCCGTCCAGCGACGCGTCGTCGGCGACCGGATCGCCGCCGGAGCACGCGTCGTCGGGCGCAAGATCGGGCTGACGTCCGCGGCGGTGCAGCGTCAAGTGGGCGTCGACCGGCCCGACTTCGGGGTGCTGCTGGACGACATGGACGTCACCGGCCTGCCGGCCGTGCCCAGCGACCGGCTGCTCCAGCCCAGGGTGGAGGCGGAGATCGCGTTCGTGCTCGCTGCCGATCTCGACGACGACGATCTCGACGTCGAACGGGTCCGGTCGGCCGTCGGACACGCGGTGGCCGCGTTGGAGATCGTGGACAGCCGGGTCGCGGACTGGGACATCGCGATCACGGACACGGTCGCCGACAACGCCTCCAGCGGCCTGTTCGTCCTCGGCCGACAGCGGGTCGCCCTGGGGGAGTTCACCCCCCGGGACGTGACGATGCGGCTGTACGCCGACGGCGAGCTCGCCTCCGAGGGCGACGGCGCGGCCTGCCTGGGCGACCCGCTCGCCGCGCTGCTGTGGCTGGCGCGCACGGCCCGGGAGTTCGGCGATCCGCTGCGCGCCGGACAGGTCGTCCTCTCCGGCGCCCTCGGCCCGCTCGTCCCCACCCCGCCAGGCAGCACCGTCCGGGCCGAGCTGTCGGGCCTGGGTGCGGTGACCGCGACCTTCTCACCCGAGGAACGACAAGGATGACGAAGACCAAGGTGGCCGTAATCGGCTCCGGCAACATCGGCACCGACCTCATGATCAAGGTCCTGCGCCTGTCCGAGACCCTGGAGATGGCCGCGATGGCGGGCATCGACCCGGACTCGGACGGCCTGGCACGCGCCGCGCGCCTCAAGGTCCCCACCACCCACGAGGGCGTCGACGGTCTGATCCGCATGGACGGCTTCGACGACATCGAGATCGTCTTCGACGCCACGTCCGCGAAGGCCCACGTCGAGAACGCCAAGAAGCTCGCCGCGTACGGCAAGCGCCTCGTCGACCTCACCCCGGCGGCGCTCGGACCGTACGTGGTGCCGACGGTGAACCTGGACGAGCACCTCGACGCCACCGACAACGCTGTCGACAACCTCAACATGGTGACCTGCGGCGGCCAGGCCACCATCCCCATCGTCCACGCGGTCAGCCGCGTCACCCCCGTGCCCTACGCCGAGATCGTCGCCTCGATCGCCTCCCGGTCCGCCGGACCCGGCACCCGGGCCAACATCGACGAGTTCACCGAGACCACGTCCGGCGCCATCGAGAAGGTGGGCGGCGCCCGCCGGGGCAAGGCGATCATCGTCCTGAATCCGGCCGAACCGCCGCTGATCATGCGGGACACGGTGTACTGCCTGATCGGCGAGGCGGATCACGACGCGATCCGGACCTCCGTGACGGAGATGGTGGCCGCGGTCGCCGAGTACGTGCCCGGCTACCGGCTCAAGCAGGAGGTCCAGTTCACCGCGGTGCCCGCCGGCGACCCGGTCCACACCCTCCTCGCGGACGGCGCCTCCGTGCGGCCGGCCACCAAGGTCTCCGTCTTCCTGGAGGTGGAGGGCGCCGCGCACTACCTGCCCGCCTACGCCGGCAACCTCGACATCATGACCTCGGCCGCCCTGCGCGTCGCCGAGCGCATCGCCGAGCGCATCGCCGGGCGACCGACCACCGAGGTGACCAAGTGACCGCCACCCGCAGGCTCTACATGCAGGACGTCACGCTCCGGGACGGGATGCACGCCATCCGGCACCGGATCACGCCCGAGTTCGTGGCCAGGATCTCCGCGGCCCTCGACCGGGCCGGAGTGGACGCCATCGAGGTCGCCCACGGCGACGGACTGGCCGGCGGCAGCCTCAACTACGGGCCGGGCAGCAACACCGACTGGGAGTGGATCGAAGCGGCCGCGGACGCCATCGACCGCGCCGTCCTCACCTCCCTGCTCCTGCCGGGGATCGGCACGATCGCCGAACTCAAACGGGCCTACGCCCTCGGCGTCCGCTCGGTGCGCATCGCCACCCACTGCACCGAGGCGGACGTCGCGGCCCAGCACATCGCCACGGCCCGCGAACTCGGCATGGACGTCTCCGGCTTCCTGATGATGGCGCACATGGCCGCGCCCGAGACCCTCGCCGCCCAGGCCAAACTGATGGAGTCCTACGGCGCGCACTGCGTGTACGTCACCGACTCCGGGGGCCGGCTCACCATGGACGACGTGCGCGACCGCATCCGCGCCTACCGGGATGTCCTCGACGCGCAGACCCAGATCGGCATCCACGCGCACGAGAACCTCTCCCTCTCGGTGGCGAACTCCGTGGTCGCGGTGGAGGAGGGGGTGACCCGGGTCGACGCGTCCCTCGCCGGACAGGGCGCGGGCGCGGGAAACTGCCCGATCGAGCCGTTCGTCGCCGTCGCCAACCTCTACGGCTGGAAGCACGACTGCGATCTGCACGCCCTCCAGGACGCCGCCGAGGACCTGGTCCGCCCGCTCCAGGACCGGCCGGTGCGCGTCGACCGGGAGACGCTCACCCTGGGCTACGCCGGCGCCTACTCCAGCTTCCTGCGCCATGCCGAGGCCGCCGCCGAGCAGTACGGCCTCGACGCCCGCACCATCCTGGAGGAGGTCGGCCGACGCGGCCTCGTCGGCGGCCAGGAGGACATGATCGTGGACATCGCCCTGGACCTCACCCACGGCTGACGCCGAGAGCACGTACCCGCTCCCCGGGAAGATCTTCGCGGGGAGCGGGTACGTTTTTACGTCCCGTAAAGAATGGACCGAGCGTCCCAATAAATCGGTGCACGACTCTTTCTCTGCGGCCCGCGCCATTGGTACTTTGACGCCGGCGCTGAACTAGAATTTATTTCAGTTTGATCAGAGAGGCACCGACGATGACGTCTGCCCTTCGCCTGAGCTCGCGATCCTCCGAGGTCGACGGGCAGGTGCTGCCTCCGTCGATGATGGAGCGCGTGACGCTGATCATGGACCTGTTCGAACGTCCGCAGACCCATCTGACGCTCGAGACGGTCTCCCGCCGGACCCACCTGCCCCGCTCCACCACGCATCGGATACTCGACCAACTGGTCCGGCTGGAGTGGCTGCGCCATACCGTGGCCGGATACACGCTGGGACCCCGGGCGCTCGGCCTCGGAGGCCGGGAGACCGGACACGGCGGACTGCGGGCCGCCGCCGCTCCCCACCTTCTGGACCTGGCCGTACGCACCAGGATGGTCGTCCACCTGGCTGTGCTGGACGGGCCGGAGATCTACTACCTGGACAAGGTGGGAGGCCGCGCGGCGGTGGACATACCGTCACGGGTCGGCGGCCGCGCGGTCGCGCACTGCACCGGGCTCGGCAAGGCCATGCTCGCCTGGCTGAGCCCGGAGGAGATCGACCTGCGCTACGCCCAGGCGATCGAGCGCCGCACCCGGCACAGCATCGGCCGGCTCGACCAACTGCACCGCGAGCTGCGCCTGGTACGCCGCCGGGGCGGGCTGGCGATCGACCGGGGGGAGTGCTTCCCCGACCTCGGCTGCGTCGGCCTCGCGCTGCGCGGGCCGGAGGGACCGGTCGGGGCGATATCGGTGGTCGGAGACGGCCGCTCCTCGCTGGAACTCGTGGCCCCGCTCGTGGTCAACGCGGTCAAGGCCGTGACGGAGGAGCTCTTCGGAACCCCGAAGACGGAACGCCGGGACACCCGAAACCTCGTCGGCTGACGAAGCGATCGGGGGCCGGAGCGTCCGCTCCGGCCCCCTCGTCACGCCCCCTTCACCACGCCGTCCAGCCCCCGTCCACGGTGAGGGTCGTGCCTGTGACGAACCGGGAGGCGTCCGAGGCGAGGAACACCGCCGCGCCGCCCAGTTCCTCGACGTTGCCCACCCGGCCCAGGGGAGTGCCCCGGACGATCCGCGCGCCCCACTTGCTGTCCAGCAGGCCCGAGCTGAGGTCCGTCCGGAAGTAGCCGGGCGCGAGGGCGTTGACGCGCACACCGCGGTCCGCCCACTCGACGGCCAGCGCCTTGGTGAGCGCCTCGACCCCGCCCTTGCTGGCGGCGTAGGCGGCGATCCGCTCGAAGCCGGTGCACGCGTGCACCGACGAGACGTTGACGATCGAGCCGGAGCCCTGCTCCAGCATGACCTTGCCGGCCTCGCGGCAGCAGTAGAAGGCGCCCTGGAGGTTGACGTCCAGCACCCGCCGCCAGTCCTCGTCGGTGACGAACTCGCTGCGGGTGAAGTGCGGGCTGATGCCCGCGCAGTTGACGACGGCGTCCAGCCGACCCGTCGCCCCGGTGATCCGCTCGACCGTCGTGCGGACCGCGTCCGAGTCGGCGACGGAGCCGGGCAGCACCAGTACCTTTCCGCCGTACCCGGCGAGTTCGGCCTCCAGGCTCTCCAGGTCGGCGGCCGTCCGCGCGGTCACCGCCACGTCCGCCCCGGCCTGGGCCAGGGCGACCGCGACGGCCCGGCCGAGACCCTTGCCCGCGCCGGTCACCCAGGCGGTTCTGCCGTCCAGGCGCAGATCGGCGTTGACGTCGGCCATGGCTCAGCCCTCCGCGGGGATGTCGCGCAGGGTCCGCTTGAGGACCTTGCCCGAGGGGGTACGGGGCAGCTCGTCGACGATGTCGAAGCGGGCCGGCACCTTGAACTTCGCCAGGCGCTCCCGGCAGAACTCCCGCAGTTCCTCCGGCCCCGCGCTCGCTCCCGGCCGGAAGACCACGAAGGCGCGGGGGACCTCGCCCCAGCGGGGATGCGTCAGGCCGACCACGGCGGCCTCCAGGACGGCCGGGTACTCGTACAGCACCCGCTCCACCTCGGGCGTGGCGATGTTCTCCCCACCGGAGACGATCATGTCTTTCTTGCGGTCGTCGATATAGAGGAAGCCGTCCTCGTCGAGGTGCCCGATGTCCCCGGTGTGGAACCAGCCGTCCCGCAGCGCCGCCGCGGTGGCCTTCTCGTCGCGCCAGTAGCCCGCGAAGACCTTCGGCCCGCGCAGGGTGATCTCGCCCAGCTCACCGGCCGGGAGTTCCTGCCCGGTGTCGTCGACGATCCGCACGCGCGTGTGCGGGACGGGCCGGCCGACCGAGCCCAGCTTGGACAGCGCGTGCTCGCGGTCGAGGAAGGTGTCGCCCGAGACGGTCTCGGTCAGTCCGTAGGCGTCCGCGAACCAGGCGTTCGGGAAGGCGTTCATGATGCGCCGCAGCACCGGCTCGGGCGTCTTCTCGCCGCCGCCCAGGATGAAGCGGACCGAACTCGTGTCGTACGCGTCCCGGTCCGGGACCTCCAGGACCGCGTTGACCATCGCGGGCGCCAGCCACGCGTTGGTGACCCGGTGCTCCTGGATGGCCCGCAGGGCGCCGACCGGGTCGAACTTCCGCTGGAGCACCACACTCCCGCCCGCGTACAGGACTCCGAGGGCCGGCATGTCCAGGCCGCCCACGTGGTAGAGCGGGCCGCAGACCAGCGTGGTGTCGGCCGCGGTCAGGCCGAAGTGGACGATGTGGGCGAGGTTCTTGGCCTGCACGTTCCCGTAGGTGATGCGGACGCCCTTGGGACGTGAGGTGGTGCCCGAGGTGTACATCAGCCGCTGGAGATCGTCCGGCCCGACGACGACCGGCTCCACCCGGGCGCCGGGGTGCCGGTCGAGGAGGGCCTCGTACCCGGTCCAAGCGCCTTCGGCCGCGCCATCCACGAGGATCCGGTGCTCCAGGCCGGTCGGCTTCCCGGCGATACGGTCCGCCGGGCGCACGAACTCCGGCTCGGTGACGAGCACCTTCGCCTCGGAGTGGTCCAGGATGTACGCCCACTCCTCCTCGGACAGGCGGTAGTTCAGCGGGAGGAAGACCGCCCCGACGCGGTTCACGGCGTACAGGAGTTCCAGGAACTCGGGCCGGTTGTAGAGGAGCAGGGCCACGACGTCGCCGCGCCCGACGCCCAGCTCTGTCAGTCCGGCGGCCACCCGGTTCACCCGCTGATGGAGTTCGCGCACCGTCAGGCGGCGATCGTCCTGGGTCACTGCCACGGCGTCGGGCCGCTGGGCCAGGTGGTAATCGAGGATGCTCGAGAAATTGTGCACGGCGACTCTCCGGCTCGGCGGCCGGGATTGTCCCGACCGGTCGGTTGCCCGCTACCAAGATTTAGTGTACCTCTTGGTCTATAAAACGTTGAGCCGCACTCTACGACGGAGCCCACTGGTCGACAACCATCCAGGCGGGCCTGAAGCCGCTTCCTGACCGAGGAGGGCCCCTTGCCTCGCATCCGCCTCGACATCGCCGGACCGGTCGTCACGGTCCGCCTCGACCACCCGCCGATGAACGCCTTCGACACCGCCCAGCGGGAGGAACTCGCCGCCCGCGTGCGCGAGCTGGCCGACAGCCGGGACGTACGGGCGGTGGTGCTGTACGGAGGCGAGCGGCTGTTCGCCGCCGGGGCGGACGTCAAGGCGCTCGCCCTGATGGGGCCCGAGGACGTGCGCGGGTGGAACCGGGCCCTGCAGCGCACCTTCGACGAGGTCGCCCGGCTGCCGATGCCGGTCGTCGCGGCGATCACGGGGTACGCGCTCGGCGGCGGCCTCGAACTCGCCCTCGCCGCCGACTACCGGGTGGCGGCCGAGGACGCGCTCCTCGGCCAGCCGGAGGTGCGGCTCGGGATCATCCCGGGTTCCGGCGGCACCCAGCGGCTGACCCGGCTGATCGGACCGTCGCGGGCCAAGAACCTCCTGATGACCGGACGCCGGGTGGCCGCGGAGGAGGCACTGCGCCTAGGGCTGGTGGACGAGGTAGTGCCCACGGCCGAGGTGTACGACGCCGCCCTCAGCTACGCCCGGCGGTTGGCCGCGGGCCCTGCCGCGGCTCTGGAGGCGATCAAGGAGGCGGTGGACCTCGGCGCCGACAGCTCTCTGTCCGCCGGGCTAGCGCTCGAACGGTCCTTGTTCACAGGTGTGTTCGCTACGACCGACGCCGCGACGGGCATCCGATCCTTCCTGGAACACGGCCCGGGAAAGGCCCGCTTCGAGAAACCCGAGCGAGACAGCTAGTCGGTCAGGTGGCGCCCCCTCAGGGGCGCGGGGCTGTATCTCTTTGCGGCTCCGCCGCGGGGCGCGACCAGCCACGATGGCGCCGCAGCAAACCAACAACCCATAGAAGGCGGTGGAGAAGATGAAGGCACTGCGCTGGCACGGCGCACGCGATCTGCGGCTGGAAGAGGTCCCCGACCCTCCCGCGCCGGAGCCGCACGAAGCAGTGATCGAGGTCTCCTGGTGCGGGGTCTGCGGCACCGACCTGCACGAGTTCCTCGAAGGCCCGCACATGATCCGCAACGATCCGCACCCTCTGACCGGCGCAAGCCCACCCCTCGCGCTGGGCCATGAACTCAGCGGCACCGTGACGGCGTTGGGCGCGGAGGTGCCCGGCATCGCGATCGGCGACCGGGTGACCGCCGACCCCGTCTGGCGGTGCGGGGTCTGCTTCTGGTGCGTGCGCGGCGAGTACCACATCTGCCCCAAGAGCGGCTCGGTCGGCCTCGCCTCGCCCGGCGGGTTCGCCGACCGCGTCACCGTGCCGATCGCGGGCCTCACCCGGCTCCCCGACAACGTCAGCGACGAGATGGCGGCTGCCGCAGAGCCTCTCGCCGTGGGTCTGCACGCCGTCACGAGGGCGGGTGTCCGGCCCGGTGACAACGTCCTGGTCGTCGGCGGCGGCCCCATCGGCTTCGCCGTGGTGCTCGCGGCCCGGCTCGCGGGCGCCGCCGGGCTCTATGTGAGCGAACCCCTGCCGGACCGCCGGGAGAAGCTCCTCGGCCTCGGCGTCACCGAGGCCTACGACCCGCGCGCGACCGACGTACGCCGTGAGGTGTTCCTCAGGACCGGCCGCATCGGCCCGGACGTGGTCGTCGACGCGACCGGCGTCCCCGCGCTCGCCGCGCAGGCGCTGGCCACCGTGCGGCGCGGCGGACGGGTCGTGCTCGCCGGCGTAGGCCACGGCAGCGTCGAGTTCGACATGGGGCAACTGGTCTTCTACGAGCGTTCCGTGCTCGGCACGCTCGGCTACAACTTCGACATCCCCCGTGTGATCGACCTGATGAGCAGCGGGCGCCTGGACGCCTCTCCCCTGATCACCGGACGCTTCTCGCTCTCGGAAGGAGCCGGGGTCTTCGCGGACCTGGCAGCCGACCGCGCACGGCACCTGAAGGTGCTGCTGACCCCGAAGGGACTATGACATGGACTTCGATCTGCCCGAGGAGACGCGGGACCTGCAGGACATGGTCCGTGAGTTCGCGGCCAAGGAGATCGCCCCGAACGCCGCGGAGTGGTCGGAGAAGGAGCAGTTCCCGACCCATGTCTTCACCAAGCTCGGCGAACTCGGCCTGATGGGCATGCTCGTGCCCGAGGAGTACGCGGGCGCGGGTTCCGACACCGTCTCCTACGTCGCCGTCATGGAGGAACTCGGCGCCGCCGACCAGTCGGTGGCCTCCTCCTGGAACGCGCACTCCACCATCGCCACCCTCCCGCTGCTGGCGTACGGCACCGAGGAGCAGAAGCAGCGCTGGCTGGCCCCGCTGGCCAGGGGCGAGGCCATCGGCGCGTTCGGCCTGACCGAGCCCGGCGCCGGCTCCGACGCGGCCGGCATCACCACCACCGCCCGCCGCGCCGACGGCGGTTGGGTGATCAACGGCACCAAGATGTTCATCACCAACGCCGGCACCGAGATCAGCCAGGGCGTCACGCTGCTGGCCACGACCGGCAAGGACGAGGACGGCCGCAAGCGGTTCGCCACCTTCTACGTCCCGACCGGCACTCCCGGCTACGCCTGCGGGGCCAAACTGAAGAAGCTCGGCTGGCACGCCATGGACACCCGGGAACTGGTCTTCGAGGACTGCTGGATCTCCGACGACCACCTCATCGGCGAGGAGGGCAACGGGCTGCGCCAGTTCCTCTCCGTCCTCGACAAGGGCCGCATCAGCGTGGCCGCCCTGGGGCTGTCGCTGGCCAAGGCGGCGCTCGCGCTCGCCGTCAAACACGCCACGGAGCGGCACCAGTTCGGCCGTCCGCTGTCGGCGTTCCAGGCGGTGGCGCACAAGATCGCCGACATCGGCACGGAGTTCGAGGCCGCCCGGTGGATGGTCTACCGGGCCGCCTGGCTCGCCGACCAGGGCCGCCCGTACAGCACGGAGGCCGCCATGGCCAAGCTGTACGCCTCTGAGGTCGCCAACCGGGCCGCGTCCCAGGCGCTGCAGATCCACGGCGGCTACGGCTATGTACGGGAGTCGGAGATATCGCGGTTCTACGCCGACGCCAAGATCCTGGAGATCGGCGAGGGCACGAACGAGATCCAGCGGGACGTCATCGCCAGGGCGCTGGTGAGCCGGGCATGACCGGCGAAGGGGCCCACGGCGCCTGCCGCGGGGCCCCTTCGATCAGCTCGCCAGTGAGGCGGGACGCCACTCGGCCTCGGGGTCGAGCGGCAGATCGGGGCGGTCGCGTTTGAACGCCTCCGCCGCCTCCTCCAGGTCCGGCAGGGCCGCGCCGGGAGCCCCGAAGCCGCGCAGCAGGGTGTCGCAGTACTCGCGCGACAGATACGCGGCGTCCCAGCGGCCCTCCGGCTTCGCCCACTGATAGGTGTGGTTGTGCAGGTTCAGGAACTGCAGGGTGGCCAGGCGCGGGTCGACCGCGCGGAAACTGCCCCGCGCGATGGCCTCGGTGAGCAGTCCCCGGACCAGCCGCTCGAACTCGGCGCGCTGGCCGAGCAGGGTCTGGAGGTAGTCGCCGGTCAGGCTGCGGTAGTCGTGCTCGTAGACCCAGATGTGGTCGAGTCTGCGGAAGATGATGGTCAGCAGCGACTCCGACAGCAGGCGCAGCCGCACCAGCGGATGGGCCTCCAGCGCCGCGATCTGCCGGGCCCGGGACAGCAGCGGGGCCATCACCCGGGACTGGATCTCGATGAGCAGGTTTTCCTTCGAGTTGATGTAGTAGTACAGCGCTCCCTTGGCGAGCCCGACCGCGCGGCCCAGGTCGTTGACGGAGGTCGCCGCATAGCCCTGGCGGGCGAACAGCTCGGCGGCCGTGTCGATGATCTTCTGGCGTCTGACCTCGTAACCCGGCCCGTGGCCCGGTGGTCTGGGCATCGCTCTTCTCCCCGCCTGATGTGTCGACGTTGCGACTGCGACATGCCCCGTCCCCGCATCCGGACGGCCTCGGGCGCATCCGGGGGGAAGCGGATCGGGGACATCTGTCGTGCTGACAGTAGTTTGCTAGACCAGACGGTACATTAAAAGTAGGACTCAGGCGGTGCGGCCTCGTGCCGCCCGGGCGAGCATTGCGAGGACGCGCATGACCACTGAGGCACCGCAGCAGACCACGACCGGCTCCCGGCTCACCACGTCCGCGTACGCGGACGAACTCCTGGAGATGTACCGCCGGATGCGCCGGATCCGGCGCTTCGAGGAACGGGCGTCGGAGCTCTACAAGGCGACCGAGATACCCGGCTTCCTCCATCTGTCGATCGGCCAGGAGGCGAGCGCCGTGGGCGCCTGCTGGCCGCTGCGGCCGCGGGACGGCATCACCTCCACCCACCGCGGTCACGGCCATGTCCTGGCCAAGGGGCTGGACGCGGCGTCGATGATGGCGGAGCTGATGGGCAAGGAGGCGGGGACCTGCCACGGCCGCAGCGGTTCCATGCACATCGCCGACCCGGGCCTGGGCATCTACGGCGCCAACGGCATCGTCGGCGCCGGACTGCCGATCGCCGCCGGCGTGGCGACCGCCGCCAAACTGCGCGCCGCGGGCGACGTGGTGGTGGCGTTCTTCGGGGACGGCGCGGTCGCCCAGGGCATGTTCCACGAGGCGGTCAACCTGGCCGCCGTATGGGACCTTCCGGTCGTCTTCCTCTGCGAGAACAACCACTACTCGGAGTTCTCGCCCGCCGCCGAGCAGCACCGGGCCCCGCTCTCCGCCCGCGCCGCGGGCTACGGCATCGGCTACGCGCACGTCGACGGCAACGACGTCCTCGCGGTGGCGGGCATGATGACCGACGTGGTGGAGCGGCTGCGGCGTGGCGGCGGTCCGGTCCTGGTCGAGGCGGAGACCTACCGCTGGCACGGCCACTACGAGGGCGACCCCGAGCGCTACCGCCCCGCCGAGGAGGTCGCCGCCGCCAAGGAACGCGACCCGCTGCTGGTGGCCCGCCGGCACCTGGCGGCGGCCGGGGTCCCCGCCGCGCGGGCCGACGCGGTCGACGAGGAGATCGACGACGAGATCGAGGCGGCGGTGCGGTGGGCCAGGAGCCTGCCCGAACCGGCCCCCGAGTCGCTGCCCGACTTCGTCACGGCCCCGCGTCCCGTCGTGCCCGAGCCCGCCCCGGCCGACGGCGAGGTCTTCCGCTCCATGGACGCCGTACGCCTGGCCCTGGAGCACGAACTCGCCGCCGATCCCACCGTGTTCGTCGCCGGCATCGACGTCGGCGCGGGCGGCAACGTCTTCGGGCTGACCCGGGGGCTCGCCGAGGCGTTCCCGGGCCGGGTCCGGGACACCCCGATCAGCGAGAGCGCGATCATCGGCACCGCGGTCGGCGCGGCCATGGCCGGCATGAAGCCCGTCGTCGAGATCATGTACATGGACTTCATCGGCGTCTGCCTGGACATGCTGCTCAACCAGGCCGCCAAACTGCGCTTCATGACCGGCGGCCGGGCCTCCATGCCCCTCGTGGTGCGCACCCAGTTCGGGGCCGGCCGCTCCTCCGGCAGCCAGCACTCGCAGAGCCTGGAGGCGCTGCTCGCCCATGTGCCGGGGCTGACCGTGGTGATGCCGTCCAACCCGGCCGACACCTATGGCCTGTTGCGCGCCGCGATCCAGGACCCCAACCCGGTCGTCTTCGTCGAGAACCGGCTGCAGTACGGCTTCAAGGGCCCGCAGCCGCCGGCCGACCATTTGATCCCGCTGGGCAAGGCGAAGGTGGTCCGCGAGGGCACCGACATCACGCTGGTCTCCTGGTCCCGGATGGTCCAGGACGGCCTGGCCGCCGCCGAACTGCTCGCCGCGGAGGGCGTCAGCGTGGAGGTGATCGACCTGCGCACGATCGCCCCGCTGGACCGCGAGACGGTGCTCGCCTCCCTCGCCAAGACCAACCGTCTGGTCATCGCGCACGAGGCGGTACGGGACTTCGGCGTCGGCGCCGAGCTGTCCGCCCTCGCCGTCGACGAGGGCTTCTGGCACCTGGACGCGCCCGTCACCCGGGTGGCGCCGCCCGCCATGCCCGCCCCCTACGCCCCGTCCCTGGAACGGCTGTGGCTGCCCTCGCGCGACACCATCGCCGACACCCTGCGGCGCATCGCGGCGGTGTGAACGCCGGCCGCACGAAGAAAGGCCCCAGGACTTCCGTCCTGGGGCCTCCCCCGTGGGCTCCGCCGTCGCCCCGGCCGTATCGGCAGGACGGGTCGTGGCGGACGGCGGGTCCGCTCGCCGCCGTCTCAGACGGTGGCGACCGGGGTGAGGGGGCTGCCCTGGGTGCCGGGCAGGTTCAGCGGGGGAGCGGTGAGGAGGAAGCGGCTGCGGCGGTGCTCGCGCAGCCAGGCGGCGAGGTCGTGCAGGTACCACAGCTCGCCCATCGGGACGCCCAGCTTGAACAGGCACAGGTGGTGCAGCGGGAGCAGGGTGTGCGGGCCCTGGGCCTGGGTGACGCCCACGCCCTCGATCGCGTAGTTGTCCGACGCGATCGCGGAGATCTGCGACTCGGCGATCCAGTCGAGCAGCGCCGGGTCGTCCGCGTCGAGATAAGCCGCTGTCTGGTGGATGGCGACCGGGTCGGGGTTCTTGTTCCAGGCGAGCACCTGGGTGGCGAAGCCCGTGTGCAGCAGCAGGATGTCGCCGGGCTCGACGACGACCTCGTCGGCCGCCATGATCTCCTGGAGCTGCTGGAAGTTGACCGGCTGGTAGCCGGTGCCCAGGTGGTGGGCGATGTCGATGAGGACGCCCCGGCCCTGGACGCCGTGCTTCGCCATGTGCTCCAGGCCGAGATGGCGGGCGAAGCTGAGGCTTCCGCTGCCGTCGCCCTTGGCGTCCTCGGCGGGCCCGACGAGGTCGGTGTCCGCCCGGTAGCCGTTGTAGTAGACCGGCTCGGCGATCCCGTCGCCGTCGGCGTCGAACTCGGCGCCCTGGTGGGCGAGGGCGTCCCACTGCGTGGAGTACTGCAGCCACAGGGTGACCACGTCGTCGGACCACACGTCGATCAGATCGGGCGAGAAGTGCTCGCTCGCCTTGATGTTGTAGAAGACGTCCTGCTGGTGCTGGAGGTCCTCGGTGGGCCGCAGGATCGGCGGGTAGCGGCGCTGGTTCAGCGAGGTGCCGCCCGGATAGTCGAGCGGCAGGCTCAGGCTGAAGGCGATCCCGTGCTCGACCTCCCGGACGCCCTGCAGCACCTTCTCGGGCGTCAGCAGGTTGATGCGCCCCAGCTCGTCGTCCTCACCGAACTCGCCCCATGTCGAACCCGGCGGTCGCTGCTTCCAACGCTTGGTCACGATAAAACGCCTCCTCAGGCCACAGTCACCGTTGACAGCCATCCGCATGCTATGGAGATTGTACCGTTCGGTCAACAAAAATGATCGGCGGATTTCGGGGCTTCATATTTTCTCGACCCCGGTAATAGACTGACTGGTCGAAACGCCTATCCCTTGGAGATGCAATGAGCGAATCCACACCGGCGTGGGTCGCGGCGGGCGTGCGTGCCGTCATCGGCGCGCACACCCAGGCCCAGGACGCCGGCCGCACCGACGACATCGTCGCGCTGTACACACCCGACGCGGTCCTGGAGCTTCCCGGCACGGATCCCCTTCAGGGTCACGACGCGCTGCGCGCCGCCTTCAAGGGATGGGAACCCACCCAGCCGCAGCAGCACCTGGTCGCCAACACGCTCGTCACCGCCGTCGGCCCCGACGAGGCGACGGCGGTGAGCGACGTCGTCTTCCTGCAGCGCGGCGAGTCGGGCTGGGCGGTGCAGGTCGTCGGGCGCTACGACGACGCGCTGCGCCGGGTCGACGGCAACTGGCTGCTGCACCGGCGCGCGACCACCTACCAGGCCTGAGCCGACCCCCAGGGAGAAGAAACGATGACCGTGACCACCGAAGAGGCCCTGGCCGGCGTGCAGAACGCCATCGCCGCCTACACCCACGCCCTGGACGCGGGCCGCACCGAGGCGATCCCCGAGTTGTTCACCGAGGACGGCGTCGCCGAGATCGTCGGTCAGGGCACGTTCGAGGGCCGCGAGGCGATCGCCAAGGCCTTTGGCGCCTTCGTGCCGCAGGCGCCGCAGCTGCACCTCGTCGGCAACACCGTCCTCACCTCCCCGCCCGGGGAAGAGGTGACGGCCAGCAGCAGCCTGGTGTTCCTCGGGCGCGGCGAGGCGGGCTGGGCCGTACAGCTCGTCGGCGCCTACGAGGACACGCTCGTCCGCGAGGACGGCGTCTGGAGGTTCCGCAAGCGGGTCACGACCTTCAAGGTCTAGGCCCCTGCCCTGCCCTGCCCTGCCCGAACCCGGACGCCCGTGCCGCCTGACCGCAGGCGGCACGGGCGTTCCGTTCGCTTCAGCCCTTCGGATCCTCGGCCTTGGCGAAGGCGAAGGCCGGGAAGTCGTTCGCGGTCGACTCGCGGATCAGCTCCTGGAGCTTCCAGCGTCCCGTCGGGTTCAACAGCTGCTTGACCGGCTTGCCGGGGATGTTGGCCCCGTAGAAGTAGCTGCTCTTGAGGAAGGACGACTGCCCCTCGCTGTCGTTGACCAGGTCCGTCCACTCCTGCTCGGCGGCGGCCGTGACCTCGACGACCTGATGGCCGTGCTCGCGCGCGTGCACGATCAGGTCCATCACGTAGTCCACCTGGTCGCCGGAGTAGCGCGGGTTGTTGCCGAGGGCGCCGTGCGGTCCGCCGGGGAAGTAGAAGTTGGGGAACCCCGCCGTCGTCACCCCGAGGTAGGTCGACGGGCCGTCCGCCCAGTACTCCTCCAGCGGCAGCCCCTGACGTCCGCGCACCCCGAGCCGGTTGAGCGCGCCGGTGCCGAAGTCGTAGCCCGTCGCCCAGATGACGATGTCGAACTCCTGGTGGCCCTCGGAGGTCTCGATCCCGGTCTCGGTGATCCGCACGATCGGCGTCTCGTTGATGTCGACGAGCTCGACGGTCGGCTTGTTGTACGCCTCGTAGTAGCCGGTGCCGAACGGGGGCCGCCGGCCGCCGTAGCCGTGCCCCTTGGGAATCAGCTTCTCCGCCGTCGCCGGGTCCTCGACGATGGAGCGGATCTTGGCGCGGATGAACTCGCACCACTCCTCGTTGACCGTGGGGTTCGTGGTCATGTCGTAGTAGTGCTCGGAGAGCTTGGTGAAGCCGGGGCCGTTCCACTTCGTCTCGTAGAACGCCTGGCGCTCCTCCGGCGTGTCCTCGAGGCCCGAGCGCATCGTGATCTGGTGGAGGAAGCCGCTGGGCGAGGCGTTCAGGGTGTCCCGGACGGACTCGAAGTCCCCCTTGAGATCAGCCTGTTCGGCGGGCGTGATCGGCCGGTTGTTGAGCGGGGTCAGCCAGTCGGCCACCTTCTGGAACACCGTCAGCTGTGCCACCTCGTCGGCGATCGCGGGCACGATCTGGACGCCGCTCGACCCGGTGCCGATCTGGGCCACCCGCTTGCCGGTGAAGTCCACCGGCGTCCTCGGCCAGCGGCCGGTGTGGTGCTGCTCGCCGCGGAAGTCCTCGTGGCCCGGGACGGCGGGGATGAACGGCACGGAGAGGATGCCGGTCGCGGCGACCACGTGGCGCGCCCGGTGTTCGGCGCCGTCCTCGGTGCGCACGGTCCAGACGCCGGCCGACTCGTCCCAGACCGCCGAGGCCACCTTCGCGTCGAAGACGATGTGGCGCCGCAGGTCGAACCGGTCGACCACGTAGTTGAAGTAGCGCTCGATCTCCGGCTGGCCGGCGAAGTGCTCGGACCACTCCCACTCCTGCCACAGCTCCTTGGAGAACAGGTAGCCGTAGGTGTAGCTCTCGGAGTCGAAGCGCGCCTCGGGGTAGCGGTTCCAGTACCAGGTGCCGCCGACCCCGCCGCCCGCCTCCAGCAGCCTGGTCGTGAATCCGCACTCCCGGGCCCGGTACAGCTGGTAGATGCCGGTCACTCCGGCGCCGATCACCAGTACGTCGACCAGGCCCTGGTCCACCGGGCTCGTCTTCGTCGTTTCGCTCATGTGCTCTCCCGCGTGAGCCTTGATTCATATGTCGACCGGTCGATCGAATATTGAGGCGAGGGTAGAGGAGGGGCTGGATTCCTTCAATGGATGCGAATCTCGCCGGGTGGATTGATTGTACCGACCGTCTGGTCTAACTTTCCCTCAGGGACGCGAAGCCGCGCAACAGGAGTCAGTCATGAATGACAAGAGCGTCGAAGAAGCCACCGATCTGCGCGCCGCGGGCTGGAAGGCCATGCGGGCCGCCCTGCCGGGCGTGTTCCCCGAAGGCGACGTGGACCTGCGGGACGGCCGCCTCGGTGAGGAACTCGTCGACATCGGTCTGACGAGTGTATGGGGGGCCCTGTGGGGCCGCGAGGGTCTCGCCCCGCGCGACCGCAGCCTCGTCACGCTCGGCATTCTCATCGCCCTCGGGGCGGAGACCGAGCTGAAGACCCACGTCCGCATCGCGCGGGCGAACGGACTGACCGAGGACGAGATCGCCGAGGTCGTCTACCACTCCAGCGGCTACACCGGCTTCCCGCGGGCGGTCGCCGCCCGCACCGCCGCGCGCGAGGCGCTGGAGAGCTGACGGCCCCGTCCGGGACGACAGCCGGGACGACAGCCGTGACGACAGCCGTAGGGACCCCACCGAACACACGAGGAGCACACATGACACTGCAGGGAAAGGTCGCGGTCGTCACCGGCGGCGCGCGGGGCATCGGACGCGGCATCGCGACCGTGCTCGCCGCCAAGGGGGCCGCCGTGGCGGTCTGGGACCTGAACACCGAGGGCGCCGAGAAGACCGTCGCGGAGATCCAGGCCGCGGGCGGCACGGCCCTCGCGGTGGGCGGCGACGCCGCCGACGCCGAGGCGGTGGCCCGCTCCGCGGCCCGCACCCGCGAGGCCCTCGGACCGGTCACCATCCTCGTCAACAACGCCGGCACGACCGCCTACGAACCCTTCACCGCCATCAGCGAGGTGTCCTGGGACCGCATGATCGCGATCAACCTCAAGGGCCCCTTCCTGGTCACCCAGGCGCTGGTCCCCGACATGCTCGCGGCGGGCTGGGGCCGGATCGTCAACATCTCCTCGTCCTCCGCCCAGACCGGCGCACCCGCCATGGCGCACTACGCGGCCTCCAAGGGCGGGGTCATCGGCCTCACCAAGGCGCTGGCGATCGAGTACATCGAGAAGGGGATCACCGTCAACCACGTCCCGCCGGGGTTCATCGACACCCCGCTGGTGCGCCAGGGCCCCATCGACGTGGAGGCCGCCGCCGCCACGATGCCGATGAAGCGGGCCGGCACCCCCGAGGACGTCGCGCACGCGGTGGCCTACCTCGCCTCGGAGGAGGCGGGCTATGTGACCGGCCAGACGCTCAGCACCAACGGCGGGCGCTACCTCGTCTGACCACGCAACCGGACGTCCCACGGAACACGGAACACGGAACACGGGACTCGGAACACGTAACACCGCACCGACCGTTGCACTGGAGCCGACATTGAGCATCGAGGACGACGTCAGGGCCCCGGCCCACGTCCTGGTAGTGGGCGCCTCCGCGTCCGGACTGACCACCGTGGAGACCCTGCGCCGCAAGGGCTACGAAGGCCGGATCACGGTGCTCGGCGACGAGCCGCACCCGCCCTACGACCGGCCGCCGCTGTCCAAGCAGGTGCTGTCCGGCGCCTGGGAGCCGGAGCGCGCCGCGCTGCGCACCCAGGACCTGCTGTCGGCGCTCGACGCCGAGTTCCTCCTGGGCGACCCGGCGGTCGCCCTGGATCCGGCGACGCACAGCGTCCGTACGCGATCCGGGCGGGAGCTGTCGGCGGACGCCGTCGTCATCGCCACCGGCGTACGCGCCCGGCGCCTGCCCGGATCGCAGGACCTCGTCGGCGTCCACGTACTGCGCACCCTCGACGACGCGCTGGCCCTGCGCACCGAACTGCTGCCCGGCGCCCGGCTGGTGGTCGTCGGCGAGGGCGTCCTCGGCTCCGAGATCGCGGCCACCGCACGGACCCTGGGCCTGGACGTCACCCTCGCCGGACCGCTGTCGGCGCCGATGGCGCAACAGGTCGGCCCCCTGGTCTCCGGCGTCCTGGCCGAACTGCACACCGAGCGCGAGGTCAGGCTCCGGCTCGGCCACGGAGTCGTCGGACTCACCGAGCGCGGCGGCCGGGTCACCGGCGTCCGGCTCGCCGACGACGAGGTGCTGCCCGCCGACGTGGTGGTCGTCGCGATCGGCGCGATCCCGGCGACCCAGTGGCTCGCCGGCAGCGGGCTGGAGCTGGACAACGGGGTGGTGTGCGACTCCCGCTGCCGGGCGGCGCCGGGCGTCTACGCCGTCGGCGACGTCGCCCGCTGGCACCACGAGAACCTCGGCCGGCCGGTCCGCCTGGAGAACCGCACCAACGCCACGGAGCAGGCCATGGCGGTCGCCGGACAACTCCTCGGCGACGACCGGCCGTACGCACCGGTGCCGTACTTCTGGACCGATCAGTACGACGCCAAGCTCCAGGTGCACGGCTTCCTGCCCCCCGACGCCGAAGTGGACGTCGTCGAGGGCGACCTGACGGCCCGTCGGTTCGTCGCCCGCTTCCGCGTCGACGGCCGGGTCACCGGCGTGCTCGGCTGGAACATGCCCAAGCAGGCCCGGCTGCGCCGCCAGGAGATCGTCGACGGTCTCGACACGCCCGCCCCCACCCACTGAAACGTCAGGAGAGACCCATGAAGGTTGTCGTCGACGAAGAGAAGTGCGTCGCAGCCGGACAGTGCGTGGCCGCCGCCATGGACGTGTTCGACCAGCGCGAGGACGACGGCATCGTCGTCCTGCTGGAGGAGAACCCGCCGGCCGAACAGGCCGACGACGTGCGCAACGCCGCAGCGGTGTGCCCCGCCCTGGCGATCCGCATCGAGGAATAGCCCCCGAGCTTCTCCCCATCCCCACCCCCACCACCGGAGGAACACCCATGCCCGAGGCAGACGTCCGGCACGCCGCCGACGAGGCGACCTACTACTACCAGGACGACCGGGACGCCAAGTGCCCCTTCGCCCCGCCGCCCGGGCTGCGCGCCCTCAACGAGCAGGGTCCCGTCTCCCGGGCCCGGATCTGGGACGGCAGCACCCCCTGGCTCATCACCGGCCACGCCGCGCAGCGCGCCATCCTGTCCGATCCCCGGGTCAGCTCGGACGACAAACGGCCCGGATTCCCGTACCCGAACAAGGCCATGGCCGAGACCTCCCCGCACCACCCGCTCACGATCTTCAACTCCGACGGCGCCGACCACACCCGGATCCGCCGCATGATGACCCGCCCGTTCACCCGCCCCCGGATGGAGGCCCTGCGGCCCGACATCCAGCGGTTCACCGACGAGCTCATCGACCAGCTGCTGGCCGGCCCGAAGCCGGTGGACCTGGTCACGGCGCTGTCCCTGCCGCTGCCCTCGCTGATGATCTGCGCCCTGCTCGGCGTCCCCTACGAGGACCACGACTTCTTCCAGGAGCACGCCTCCTTCGCCACCAGGAGCGACAAGACCGCCGACGACGACCGGCGGGCGGGCGACGCCCTGGGCGGCTACCTCGCCGGACTGCTCCAGAAGAAGATGGAGGAGCCCGCCGACGACGTGCTCTCCGACTTCGCCGCCCGGATCAAGGCGGGTGACCTCACCCTCCCCGAGGCCACCCTGCTCGCCATGATCCTGCTGATCGCCGGCCACGAGACCAGCGCGAACATGATCACGCTCGGCACTGCCCTGCTGCTGGAGAACCCCGAGCAGATCGCGCGGCTGCGCGAGATCGAGGACACCCGGGACGCCGCGGGCGCGGTCGAGGAGATCCTGCGCTATCTGACCGTCGCCACCTTCGGGCAGCGGCGCATCGCCGGTGAGGACTTCGAGTTCGAGGGCGCGCAGATCAAGGCCGGGGACGGCATCATCGTCCCGCTGCCCGCGGGCAACTGGGATCCGCAGGCGTTCCCCGAGCCGGAGAAGCTCGACCTCACCCGCAAGGCGAACCACCACCACGCCTTCGGCTGGGGCATCCACCAGTGCCTGGGCCAGCAACTCGCCCGCATCGAGCTCCAGGTGGTCTACGGCACCCTCTACCGGCGCATCCCGACCCTGCGGCTGGCGGTCGGCCAGGGCGAACTCTCCTTCCGCCCGGCCGACGCGCTCGCCTTCGGCATCGGCGAGCTGCCGGTGACCTGGTAGCCGCGGCAGCTCCGGCAGCCCGGCCTCGGCGCCGACCCGCCGGTCCCGCCCGCCCGGGTGGGACCGGCATCCGTATATCCGCAACCGCAGTACAACAGGAGTCAGGCATGAGCGAGTTCAGCTTCGAAGGACGCGTCGCGGTCGTCACCGGCGCGGGCCGGGGGATCGGCCGGGCCCATGCCCGCCTCCTGGCGGAGCGCGGGGCGAAGGTCGTCGTCAACGACCTGGGCGGATCGATGGAGGGCGACGGCTCGGACGTCGGCCCCGCCCAGAGAGTCGTCGACGAGATCGTCGCGGCGGGCGGAGCGGCCGTCGCCGATGCCCACGACGTGTCGACGCCGGCCGGCGGCCAGGCGATCATCGACTCGGCGATCGAGCACTTCGGCCGCATCGACGTCCTCGTCAACAACGCCGGGATCATCCGGTGGGCCGGACTGCCGGAGGTCGACGCCGAGAACCTGGAGCGGCACCTGGCCGTGCACCTCGTCGGCTCGTTCAACACGCTGCGCGCCGCCTGGCCGCACTTCGTCGAGCAGCAGTACGGCCGTGTCGTGCTGACCACCTCCAGCGGGATGTTCGGCCTCGACAACAACCTGTCCTACGCGGCGGCGAAGGCGGGCACGGTGGGGCTCGCCCGCAGCGCGAAGCTGGCCGGCGAACCCCACGGCATCAAGGTCAACCTGATCGCGCCGGCCGCCATGACCCGCATGGGCGGCGGCCCCGAGGAGGAGCCCGCGGAGGCGGTCCCCGGCATGCCGTACATGCCGTCGGACGCGGTGGCCCCGATGGTGGCGTATCTCGCCCACGAGAGCTGCCCGGTCAACGGGGAGATCTACACCGCGGGCGCCGGCCGGTTCGCGCGCCTCTTCATCGCCTCGACCGAGGGCTACGTCCACCAGGGCGACCCCGTCACGGTCGAGGACGTGGCGGGCAACTGGGACGCCATCAACGACGAGAAGGGCTACTACGTGCCGTCGGACCTGATGGCCTGGTCGGGCGCGTTCCTGCAGCACCAGTTCGCACCGATCGCCGACCCCGCGAACTCGTAGGCGGCGGGTGACGGGCAGCCGTCTCGCGGGCAGCAGCGAAACGAGGGCCGGGCACACAGCCCGGCCCTCGCCGTGTGTCGCGGTGTCTTGCGGTGTCCCGCCGTGCGCGCGGCAGCAACTGCCGCCCGCAGACCGGCCGTTGGCCGACCCCGGCGTGGAGGGCGGCGCGCCGCGCGGGACCGGCCCCGCCGCTCCGGCCCCTGCGGCCGAAGGGCCGAGAAGCGGGAAGCGCGCGGAGCCGGTCCCGTGCCGTGCCGCGCTGTGCCGTGCACGCCGAAGCCTGTGCGGTCAGATCGCCGCCTGGCCGACCTCGGCCTCGTCGAGGCGCTTGGCCCTGGGGATGAGGGCGACGAGCAGTGCGCCCACGGCGCAGCATCCGACCACCAGCCAGAGGCCGTTGGTGAAGCCGGTGTCGAGGTAGAACTGGGTGCCGTGCATGACCGCCCCGTGCTGGGCCATCACGACGAAGGCCAGCTGCGAGACGATGATCTGGGCGACGCCCTGTCCGAGGGTCTGGGCGCCGTTGGCCAGGGCCTGCTCCTCGGGGCTGACCACCTCGATGATCATGATGGGGACGACGGCCATGACCACGCCGGTGCCGAGCCCGGCGATGAGACCCATCCCCACGATCTGCGGGGCGCTGTGGTGGAGTTGGGTGCCGATGCCGTAGCCGAGGACGGTGAGCGCGGAGCCGCCGCCGAGCAGGATGCGGGCGTCGACTCGGCGGGCGAGGAAACCGGTGCCGACGGCGGCGATGATGATCATGGCGCTGATGGGGCTGGTGACGATGGCGTTGTGCGTGCCGGACCAGCCGAGGCCCTCGGAGACGTTGGGGATGTTCGGCATCAGGATCAGCATCTGTATGACGACGCCGACGGCGCTGAGCGAGCCGGCCGCCACGGAGGTGGCGAGCAGGACGGTCCACACCGGGCGACGGCGGGTCATGGCCGGCGGGAACAGCGGCTCGGCGACCCGGCGCTCGACCAGGACGAAGGCGACCAGGGTGATCAGCGCCCCGGCGATCCAGGCGGCGAACCTGCCGCTGCCCCAGCCCCAGTGCGTGCCCTGGCCGACGGCGTAGACAAGGGCGGTGATGCCGCCGCCGAGGAGGATGCCGCCGGTCCAGTCCATGCGGCCGCCGGCCGCGCGGATCGGGCTCTCGGGGACGAAGGCCGCGACCAGGGCGAAGCTCACGGCGGTGCTGATGGCCATGAACCACAGGATGCCGCGGAAGCCGTAGTCGTCGAGGAGCCAGCCGGACAGGAAGGGTCCGCCGAAGGCGACGAGGCCGACGCCCCCGGCGAGGATCCCGCTGGCGAGTCCGACCCAGCGGCGGGGGAAGATGTCGCGGGTGATGGCGTAGGCGAGGGGTGCGGTGGCCGCGTAGACGCCCGCGATGCCCCGTCCGATGAGCAGGGTGCGGTAGTCGGTGGCGAGGGCGGCGATCAGGTCGCCGACGAAGCCGAGTCCGGTGGCGACGAGCAGGACCTTCTTCTTGCCGAAGAGGGCCGCGGCCTTGACTGCGAAGGGCAGGAAGAAGGTCCCGGTGAGCAGGGTCATCAGGGTGAACCACGCGATCTCGGTGGTCCGGAAGTGGATGGCGACGTCGGCCTGCGCGATGCCGGACAACGCGGCCATGAGCGCGACCAACTGGACGGTCCACACGAGCGCGACCACGACGAGCGCGTTGCGCGTGGTCGAGAGGGATCTCTCGGAGGCTTGCGGAGCGGCGGTTCGGGTGTGTGACATCGGCGGCCTTCCGTGGATGAGCGGCGCCGCGGTGCGGCTGCCGGAAAGATAGACCCAACGGTCGGTACAATCAACGAAGTGCGCAGAGAAGCGATCCCGGACTCCGACAGGTCCGTGTGATCGGCCGACCGCCGTCCCCGTGACCAGTGACTTCACTCCGACGAGGGACCGGGACGCGCAGCACCGCGCGGTCGTCCCCGGTCCCGCTCAGTGGGATGCCGCGCGGAGTTCCGGGACTTCACTGTCGTGCGCCGAACGGGCCAGGCTTGCGGGCCGGCCCGGCATGGCGGCAGGCCGACGGCTCGACGCGCCGGGATCCTGGCAGCCGAACGAGCCAGGAGAGACCGTGGACGATCCCAGCCCCCGAGAAACCCGGAGCTCGGCAGCCACCGCCGCGGGCCAGGACGCTTCCGGCGAGCCGGGGGTCATCGGCATCGCACTCGCCGCCGTGCTGACGGCCGCGCTCGCCCAGGGGTCGTGGCAGTGGTTCGCCACGTATGTCGGGGCGACGCTGCTCGCGGTGGTCTTCTCCTTCTACCGGCTGCCGGCGCGGACGTCCGGCGCGGGCTCTGCGTATGCGCGGAATCTGGCCGCGTACTCGTTGGTCGTCGGCTTGTGTGCGGCGATCGCGCTGGCCCCGGCGATGCAGCGCTGGGACTGGCTGTTTCCGATGCCCGGCACCCGCGACAGCTGTCCTGCGCTGGGCGCGTACGCGAGCATCAGGACGGAGGCGGAGCTGGGGAACCTGGCCGGTCGGGACCCCGCCGCCCTGGCCCAGGCACAGGACTTCCACCGTCACGACGCCGTCGCCGACTGCCTGTCACACACCACGACCCTGTGGCTGCCGGTCTACGCGGCCGGAGCGGCCGCGCTGGTGGCGCTGGGCGCGTGGGGCATCGATCGCCTTCGGGCGAGGAGGGCGGCGACCGAGGCCGGCCGGAATCCTCGCCCCCAGGGCTGATCGTCCGCGGCCTGCGGCCAGCGGCCTGCGGCCAGCGGCCTGCGGCCAGCGGCCTGCGGCCAGCGGCCTGCGGCCAGCGGCCTGCGGCCAGCGGCCTG
>NZ_JBSFEV010000021.1:81303-163206 GCF_053594615.1 Streptomyces sp. NPDC001858 | reverse complement strand
GGCGCACCGCCGATGCGGTGCGCCCCCTCCACTCGGTGGCCGGTCGGTCAGCCGGTCTCCGTCAGGCCGACCGCGTGGCCCTCCGCGTCCCAGCGGACCTCCAGCACGCGGACCACGGCCGCGCGGTCGAGCGGTCCGAAGACGTGCGGGAACAGCGTGCCCTCGGCGATCCCGGGCGGCGGGGCGGGGTCGGCGGCCTCCCACTCGCACCTCGCGGTGAGCCGCTCCACGTCGAGGACCAGCGCCAGCAGCGGCCGGGGAGCGCTCCGGTAGAAGGCGTCGACGACGGCGAGCGTGGTCGCCTCGTCAGGTGAACAGTGGACGAACCCCTCCTGTGCGAGAGAGGCGGGCGCGTAGGGCCGGTCTTCCCGTTCCGCCCAGTCGGCGAGCGGTACGACGTGATAAATCATCATCGGATCATCATCAGGCCGGTCGGCCGCGAGGATGCCCGCATGGTGGGCCGCATGGTTGCGCGGATGGTTGGCTCCCTGCTCCACGGGCCCCTCCTCCGTTCCTGTGCTACCGTGATAAAAGTGGCAGTTTCGGTTACCAGAGGCTTGTGAGTGCTCTTCGACCATCCGTCGACGAGCACTCTTTTTGTTTCCGGGGCTTTTCTGATCCTGCGACGCCGGTTCCGCAAGGTGCGGACACCGGGCACTGCCCCAAGGGAGATTCAATATGGCATCTGGCACCGTGAAGTGGTTCAACGCGGAAAAGGGCTTCGGCTTCATCGAGCAGGAGGGTGGCGGCCCGGACGTCTTCGCCCACTACTCCAACATCGCCACCCAGGGCTTCCGCGAGCTTCAGGAAGGCCAGAAGGTGACCTTCGACGTCACGCAGGGCCAGAAGGGCCCGCAGGCCGAGAACATCGTTCCCGCCTGAACCGCCTGACGTCCACGAGACGCTGAGATCCGCGCGCTTTTCACGCGGATCCCGTGGCCGGGGCCCGTACTCCTGAGTACGGGCCCCGGCTCATGGCTTTTTGCCCTTTCGAGGAAGGTTCCGAATGAACCGCAACAGCTCCGTCCGCTCCCGTTCGGACAGGCGCCAGGGCGCCCCCGCCCGTTCGGCCAAGCCAGGGCGGAGCGGACGCGGGAGTCGTCCCGCCGCGTCCGGCGGTGAATTCGCGCTGCCCGTCACCCTCACCCCGGGGCTGCCGGCCGTCGAGGCGTTCACCGAGCTCGACATGCCCGCGCCCCTGCTGGCCGCCCTCACCGCCGAAGGCGTGACCACCCCCTTCCCCATCCAGGCCGCGACGCTGCCGAACTCGCTGGCCGGCCGGGACGTCCTGGGCCGTGGCCGCACCGGCTCCGGCAAGACCCTCGCCTTCGGCCTCGCGATGCTGGCCCGTACGGCGGGACAGCGCGCCGAACCCCGGCAGCCGCTGGCCCTGGTCCTCGTCCCCACCCGGGAACTGGCCCAGCAGGTCAACGACGCCCTCTCGCCCTACGCCCGCGCGCTGCGGCTGCGGATCGCCACGGTCGTCGGCGGACTGTCGATCGGCCGGCAGGCGAGCGCCCTGCGCGGCGGCGCCGAGGTCGTCGTGGCCACGCCCGGCCGCCTCAAGGACCTGATCGACCGCGGCGACTGCCGGCTGGACCGGGTCGAGATCACCGTCCTCGACGAGGCCGACCAGATGGCCGACATGGGCTTCATGCCGCAGGTGACGCAGCTGCTCGACCAGGTGCGTCCCGACGGCCAGCGCATGCTGTTCTCGGCGACGCTGGACCGTAACGTCGACCGGCTGGTGCGCAACTACCTGCACGACCCCGTCGTCCACTCGGTCGACCCGTCCGCGGGCGCGGTCACCACGATGGAGCACCACCTGCTGCACGTGGAGGACGAGGACAAGCACGCCACGACCACGGAGATCGCCGCCCGCGACGGGCGCGTGATCATGTTCCTGGACACCAAGCACGCGGCGGACCGGCTGGCGAAGAAGCTGCTGGCCGTCGGGGTGCGCGCCGCGTCCCTGCACGGCGGCAAGTCGCAGAACCAGCGCACCCGCACCCTGGCCCAGTTCAAGGACGGGCATGTCACGGTGCTGGTGGCGACCAACGTCGCGGCCCGCGGCATCCACGTCGACAACCTCGACCTCGTCGTGAACGTCGACCCGCCGGCCGACCACAAGGACTACCTCCACCGGGGCGGCCGTACGGCCCGCGCCGGCGAGTCCGGCACGGTCGTCACGCTCGTGCTGCCCAGCCAGCGCCGGGAGATGACGCGGCTGATGGCGGACGCCGGCATCACCCCGCAGACCACCCGGGTCCGCTCGGGCGGCGCCGAGCTCAGCCGGATCACCGGTGCGCAGGCCCCGTCGGGAGTGCCCGTCGTCCTGGCCCCGCCGGCCCCGACCGAGAGCCGTCCCGCACGCGGCGGCTCAGGACGTGGCGGCGGCGAGCGCAACGGCTCCGCCCCACGCGCCCGCCGCGGCCGTCCGGCCGCCTCCTCCGGCTCCGCCTCCGGCCAGGGCCGCCGCCGAACCCCCGCCAAGGGCAACGGCACGACCGGCAGCCGCTGACACCCCGCTCACACGCCGGCGCGCCGGTCGCGGACATGACCCAAGTCACCGTCCGACGACCGCCGCGCACACCCCCGCCCGACGCAGCCGTCCCGCCGCCGGGCAGGGCCGCCGCAGGACCCCCGCCAAGGGCAACGGCACGACCGGCGCCGCTGAGGCCGGCTCACGCGCCGGTGGTCTCCGCCAGCGTGTGGGCCACCAGGGCGTTGGCGTGACCGTGGCCCAGGCCGTGCTCGGTCTTCAGCCAGGAGACGAGCTCCATGTGCCGGGTCAGCGGCGAGGCGCGGATCAGCGTCTCCCACTCGTCGATCGGGCGGCCGTACTTCTTCTCGATCGACGGGAAGTAACTGGCGGGGCCCTTCACGGGTTCGGTCATCTCGGTTGTCCCCTTTGGTCTCGGCCGTCGGCCGCCTTCGGTTTCCGATGGCTTCCGTCGGTTTCCGATGGCTTCCGTCGGCTTCCTTTGGCTTTCTGACCGGCCGAGGGGAGGGAACTGATCGGTCGCAGACGTGATCTGCGTCACCCGCCGACGACCGCCGCGCACACGCCTCCGTCGACGAGGACGTCGATGCCGTTCAGGAAGCTCGCGTCGTCCGACAGGATGAAGGCGGCCACCGCGGCGACCTCCTCCGGACGGCCGGTGCGGCCGAGGGGGGTCGCCTCGACGAGCTTGCGCATCGACTCCTCGTGCTCGGCCGCCTCCTGACGGCCCTGCGGGGTGTCGATGATGCCCGGGGCGAGCGAGCACACCCGGCCGCCGACCGCCCCCAGCCGGACCGCCTCCCGGCGGGCGAAGCGGGCCACGCCGTGCTTGGCCCACGGGTAGGCGAGGGCGGAGTCCTCTAGGGCCGGGCCGATCGCCTCCCGGATCCGGTCGAGGAACCCGGCCCGCAGCGGGTCCTCCAGCAGTTCGACGACGTCCGGGTCGGGGTCGACGCCGGCGAGCAGCGGGGCCATCGACGAGAAGTACACGTGCGCCGTCCCGGCGGTGGCCAGCGGGCGCAGCGCCTCGGCGAGGAGCGCGGTCCCGATCAGGTCGACCTCGAAGATGCGCCGCCAGTCGGCCATGGTCGGCGAGATGCCCGCGGCGTGGACGACCGCGCGGAGCGTGCCGAGCTCCTCGACCCGGTCGGCGAGCCGGGCCAGTCCGGCGCGGTCGGTGACGTCGAGGGCGACGGGCTGGGCGACGGCCCGGGCGGTGGAGGCGTTGAGGTCGTCGGCGACCGCCGTCACGCCGTCCTCGTCCAGGTCGACGAGCAGCAGCACGTCGACCCGGTCGGCCATCCGTCGCGCGCAGGCCTCCCCCATCCCGCGCCCGGCGCCGGTGACGATGCCGACGGCGCGTGCGCCACGGCCTGCGGGGCTTGCAGTCGTCATGAAGTACTCCCATGTCTCGCGTGTCCCGCATGTCTCGCGTGTCCCGTGCGGGAAGGCGCCTCCCACGGTAGCAGCTACTTGCCTAAGTCAAGCAAGGTTCCCGTCTCCCTGCCTCCCTGCCTCCCTGCCTCACCCGCCGTTCGCGACGTAGACGGCGTACGGCAGCAGGATCAGCGGGAGGGTCAGCAGCCGGGGCCGCAGCGAGCGGCCCGTGTGCAGGGGGCGCAGGACGTCGAAGAGGAGGAGCAGCAGGGCGACGAGCACGCCGAAGAAGACGAGCATGATCAGGACCATGCCGCTGTCCTCGATCTGGTCGTAGGTGCAGTCGTCCATGCCGCGGACGCCGATGTCCTCGTACTGGCAGTGCCCGTGTGCGAGGTACCAGCGCGCGCAGAGCAGGACGACGGCCGTCGGGAACCCGATCAGGAAGTGCACCAGGAACGACGGCAGGTAACCGCGCACGGTGCCGAGTACGGTGCTCATCCGGCCACTGCACCAGCAGGGTGATCATCCGGCTGTGACGGAGGCCACACCTACGGTCACAGGCCTGTCACACCTGACTCAGTAGGTTGATTCGCATGAGGATCCACCGGACCAGCGTCTTCGTCGACGACCAGGAAACGGCCCTGCGCTTCTACACCGAGGTGCTCGGCTTCGTGAAGAAGCACGACGTCCCGCTCGGCGAGGACCGGTGGCTGACCGTCGTCTCGCCGGAGGACCCCGACGGCACCGAACTGCTGCTGGAGCCCTCCCGCCATCCCGTGGTGAAGGCCTACAAGGAGGGGCTCGCCAAGGACGGCATCCCGCTCGCCGCCTTCGCCGTGGACGACGTGCCCGCGGAGTTCGCCCGGCTGAGCAAACTCGGCGTGCGGTTCGCCCAGGAGCCGGTGGAGACCGGCCCGGTCACCACCGCGGTGCTGGACGACACCTGCGGCAACCTCATCCAGCTCCTCGGCCGCGGCTGACCGCGACCCGGCGCGCCGGTCGGGTCCGTCCCGGGTCCGTCCCGGATCGGTCCCGGGTCAGTCCTTGCCCAGCGACGCCCCCAGCTCCGCCCGTCGTCGGATTCCCAGCTTGCGGTAGGTGCTGGTCAGATGGGTCTCCACCGTGCGGCGGGCCACATGCAGCAGTTCCGCTATCTCCGTGTTGGTACGGCCCGCCGCCGCGAGTTCCGCTATCCGGCGTTCGCTGCCGGTGAGGGACCCGGAGCCGGTGTGGTGGGGGGTGGTGCGGCGGGCCCCGGCCGTGCGCAGGACCTGGTCGGCGTGGGTCAACAGCCGGACGTTGCCCAGGCGTTCGGCGCGTTCGGCGCCCTCGCGCAGATACTCGCGGCCCCGGCTGCGTTCACCGGCGTCGATCAGCTGACGGCCGTGCGCGAGCAGCGAGGCCACCAACTCGGCCTCGGCCGGGGAGTCCCGCAGCACGGCCACCGCCTCCTCGCCCAGCTCCAGCCCCCGCCGCCCACGGGTCGCCCGGCCCAGGACGCGCAGCGCCCGTCCCTTGGTGCGCGGGGTGTCCCACACCTGGGCCAGCCGGAGTTCCTCGGTCGCCAGGGCCAGCGCCTCCTGCGGGTTGCCCAGCTCCAGCCGGCACTCCGCGGCCGCCGTCCGCCACGGGGTGACGACCGGGCTCAGGACCGCGCGCGCGGACTGCCGACGGCCGCACTCCAGGAAGTCGTGCAGGGCGCCGGCGATGTCCCCCTCGGTGAACCGCAGCACGCCCCGCGCGTAGAGGAAGCGGTTGAGTTCCCAGGAGTCGGGGGTGTCGCGCAGGTCGAAGCGGTCGGCGAGGCGTCGCGCCTCCGCCGTGCGGCCCGTCTCGACCAGCGCGAGCAGGGCGTGCCCGTCGACGTTGGCGGGGCCGCTGCCCGTGTGCCGCGCCCGCGCCCCGGGGTACGCGAGGAGCAGGGTCCCGTACGCGCCCCGCGCCGCCGCGATGTCCCACTCGGTGTCCATCAGCGCCCGTTCCATCGGGTGCAGGAGCGACGGACGCTGACCGGCCAGGCCACGCTCCACCAGGCGTTCCGCCTCGTCGAGTTCGTCGGCCCACTGGGCCACCGCCGCGGCCGTGCCCAGCAGGAACGGCTCGGCGAGGGAGTCGGCGGGCTCCGCCAGCAGGGTGCGCATCCGGCGCATCGCCTCCCCGGCCGCGATGTCCCCCGCGGTCGCCGCGTAGCGGACCAGCAGCGCCCGGCCGGACGCGCCCACCAGCTCCGGGGTGCGTTCGGCGGTGTCGGTGAGCCAGCGGTAGGCCTCCCGGCGGACGGCCTGGTCCTGGTCGGACAGGAGCGCGGACGCGGTCTGCAGAGTGCGGGCCAGTTCGGGGTGGCCGGCCAGCCGGGCCTCCAGCCGGCGCAGCGCCTCCACCGCCGTGCGGACCTCGCCGCGGCCCGCGAGCGCGGTGCCCAGGGCGATGGCGGTGCGGACCTGGTCACGGGGTTCGGCCGGCAGATCGAGCGCCTCGGCGAGCCGCGGAATGCCGGCCGGGGCGTCGGTGCACGCGTACTCCAGGGAGCCGAGCTCGGTCAGGAGACGCTGGCGCAGATCGTCCGGCAGCGGTTCCTGGAGGGCCCGGCGCAGATAGCGGACGGCGTCGCCGTGCCGGCCGTCCCGGACGGCGACGGTGGCGGCGTCGCGCAGCACGCGCAGCGCCCAGGGCAGCCCGGCGGCAGCGCTGCCCAGCAACTGCCGGGCCACCGCGTCGACATGGTCGCCCCGGCGCAGCATCGCCTGGGCCACCGCCCGGTGCGCGTCCTGGCGGCGGGCGGTGGACCAGCCGCCGAGCACGGCATCGCGCAGGAGCGGATGGGCGTAGCGGGGGCGGCCGGCGCGGTCGGGGCGCAGCACGCCGAGCCGCGTCATCGCGGTGAACCAGCCGGAGACGCGGGCGGGGTCGGCGCCGGACGCCTCGGCGACGAGGGCGGCGAGACCGTCGACGGCGGCAGAGGCGCCTGCGGCGTCACAAGCGGCGGCGGTGTGCGTGCCGTCGGTCGCGTCAGCCGCATCGGTCGTGTCGGCTGTATCGGTCGCGTCGGCTGTATCGGCGGCGCCTGTTGCGTCTGCGGTGACTGTTGCGTCTGCGGTGTCTGCGGTGGCCGTGGTCTCGGGGGACGTCGGGGGTTCGAGGGGGGTTTCCAGAGCGGCGAGTGTCCGGGCCACCTCCGCGGTCGTCGCTCCCGCGCTGTCCAGCCACCAGGACACGGCCGCCGGGTAGGAACCCGGGTACAGCGCGGCGCACGTCCGCGGGACGACCGTCGGCCGTGGGGCGCCGTCGAGGTCGTCGAGGAGGGCGTGCAGAAGCAGCGGGCTGCCGGCGCTCGCGCGCACGCAGTCCGCGGTGGCCCGGTCGGAGGCCGTCGGGAGGGCGGCCCGGACCAGGTCGGCCGAGGCGTCGTCGGTGAGGGGGGCGAGGGTGTGGGTGCGGACCAGGGACGGGGAGAGGGCGTGGGTGAGACCGGCGGGGCGCGGGTCGATGTCGTACTGACTGCGCTCGGTGGCCACCAGCAGTACCGGTAATCGGTCGATACGGCGGGCCGCCTCCACGAACCAGCGGCGCGAGGCCTCGTCGGCGAGGTGGACGTCGTCCACGGCGACCATGAGCGGCGCTTCGTCCGCGTACGAGCGCAGCAGCCGCCACAGCCGGGCGGCGCTGCCGCGGTCCTCGCCGCTCGGCGAGAAGTCGGCGAACTCCGGTACGGGGCCGAGGAGATGGAGGACCGCGGAGAACGGCAGCTCGGTGTCGTCGGGGGAGCAGCGGGCGCGCAGAACGCGCAGCCCGAGGCGGGTCGCGTGCACGGCGGCCGCCTCCAGCACGGCGGACCGGCCGGTGCCGGTGGCCCCGCGCAGCAGGACGAGGCGGCCGGCTCCGGCCCGCGCCCGCTCGGCCTCCGCGGCGAGCAGCGCGCTTGCGTCCTCACGTTCCCGCAACGGTCCGGTCATCCCAGTTTCCTGCTTTCGCGGTCGGGTACATCGGACATCTGGTCGGGCATGTACAGGTAGAGGCCGTACTGTTCGGCACCGGTCCGCACGGTCGTTGTGGCGAGGCTCACGAATGCGCCGTCCGTGGCGATCTTTGTGCCTCTGACTTGCAAAAATGTGCGCGAATTGTGGTGTCCGAGGGCTTGCTCTCGTGGTCCGCCTCGTGGTGCTCCACGATTGCGCGAGCCCCAGGAGTCGCAGAAGTGTGGACCGTACCCACCCGTCACGGCTCCCCGCCGGACGGCGGGCCCGTGAACATGGGGGAAACGGTTGCTCAGCACAGCTCGGACACCAGAGACCAGCGCCGCAGGCAAGGCAGCGATTGCAGGCACAGCAGGCAAGGCAGGAACAGCAAGAACGGCAGGCACCGCAGGCACCGCAGGCACGACAGGCAAGGCGGGAACGGCAGGCAAGGCGGGCGTCACGGCGACCGGCGCGGCCACGGCGGGCGGATCCGCCGCGGGCGGCTCGCTCGGCGCGCGGCGGCGGGTTCCCGTGGCCGTCCAGGCGCCGGACCCGATCTCCCGCGAGGGCGCGCTCAGCCAGTTGCGCGGGCGTCCGGAGATCGAGGTCCGTGACGAACTCTCCGCCGCCGCAGGCACGGTGGCGCTGCTGATCGAGGACACCCTCGACGAAGCGGCGCTGACCCGGCTGCGGCGGATCGTGCGCAGCGAGGGGGCGCAGGCGGTCCTCGTCGTGGGCACGATCCGCGAGACCGAGCTGCTGGACGTCATCGAGTGCGGGGTCGGGGCCATCGTCTGGCGTCGCGAGGCGACCGCGCACCGGCTGGTGCAGGCGGTGCTCGCCGCCCACCGAGGCGACGGCGACCTGCCCTCCGACCTGCTCGGCCGGCTGATCAGCCAGGTGGGCACACTGCATCGCGGTGCGGCGGGCAGGCCCGGCGCCCCCTCCCTGGGTCTCACACCGAGGGAGGTGGACGTGCTGCGGCTGGTGGCCGAGGGCCTGGACACCGGAGAGATCGCCAGCAAGCTGTCCTACTCCGAACGAACCGTCAAGAACGTCATGCACGGGCTCACGACGCGGTTGCATCTGCGCAACCGGGCGCACGCGGTGGCATATGCCCTCCGGGAAGGCTACATCTGACCGAACGGGCAATCGAAGGAGGACACGCGGGCAGAGTGCGCTGCCCGTCCGGAGGTCCCGCGGCACGTGCGGAAACCGGCCCGCGAAGGGCATGATCCGCGAGGGGCCCTTGTTGCAGGGCGACCGAGGCGATTGAGGAGCACGACGGTGATCCACGAGGTGGACGAGGTCCTCAAAAGCATGCTCGAAGGCGGCGCGCTCGCCGGTTCCGGCATCGACATCTCCTTCGAGGCCCCCACCCGCGACTGGGCCGCCCGCCGCAACGCCCCGGTGATCAACACCTACTTGTACGACATCCGCGAGGACGTGTCCCGGCGGCAGCGCGGCCAGATGGCGGTGCGCGACGACCGTGACGTCGTCGTCAAGCGCCGTCAACCTCCGCGCTGGTTCCGGCTGTCGTATCTGGTGACCGCCTGGACCCGGACCCCGCAGGACGAACACCGGCTGCTGTCCGCCGTGTTGGCGACGCTGCTGCCCCGCGAGATGCTCTCGGCCGACGAACTTCCCGGCTCCCTCGGTGCGTTGGGCCTCGCGGTGCCGGTGACCGTGGCCGGCATCCAGACCGAGTCCCGTTCCCTCGCCGAGATCTGGTCCGCCCTGGGCGGCGAGCTCAAGCCCTCCCTGGACCTGGTGGTGACGGCGCCCTTCCCGGCGTACCCCGAGTACGACGCCGGGCCGCCGGTCACCGAGGGCGCGGCGGTCCGGCTGCGCGGCATCGACGGCGACCCGCCGCAGTCCGGCGAGCGCGCCCACCGCCCGCACCAGGTGGCCGCGGCGCGCGCCGCCCGCGAGGCCGCCGCCCGGCCGCCGAGCAAGCCGTGACCGACACGTACACCTACACCGGGGAATCCGCCGCCGTCACCGAGGCGGCGGGACTGCTCACCCGCCTCGCCGCGCTGCGCGAGCGGGTCGCCGCCCTCGTCGACGCCCGCGCCGCCGCCGACCCGACGGCCGCCGACCCGCTGCGCGGCCTGTACCTGTCCGAGGACGCGGTCCGCCACCTGCTGTCCGGCGGCCCCCGGCCGCCCGCCGGCGACCTCACCCCCGCCCTCGACCCGCCCGACACCCTCTTCACCCTGGCGGCGCGGCTGCGCCTGACCGAGTTCGACGCCGCGATCCTCCTGATCGCCCTCGCGCCCGATCTCGACCGCTCCTTCGAGCCGCTGTACGGCTATCTCAACGACGACGTGAGCAGACGGCGGGCCACCGTGGGGCTGGCCCTCGACCTGTGCGGAGCGCCCGCCCACCTGGCCGCCGCCCGCGCCCGCTTCCACGCCTCGGCGCCGCTGCGCGCCTACGGCCTGCTGGAGCTGGAGGAGCCCGAACGGCCGTTCCTCTCCCGCCTGTTGCGCGTCCCGGACCGGCTGCTCGCCCACCTCCTCGGCGACGACACCCCGGACGCGGCCCTGCACGGCCTCCTCCACGAACTCCCCCCGCCGCTGCCCGCCGCCGACGACGACTTCGTCGACCGCCTGGCGCACCGCCTGGCGCACCGGCTGGCGCACCGGCTGGCGCATGGGCCGACGCACCGACGGCGGGACGACGGCCCGCTCACCGTCTATCTGCGCGAGCACCGCGAGGGCGACGGCCTGGCCGCGATCGCCTCGGCGCTCGGCGCCGCCGGCCTCGACGCGCTGCGCTTCACCGGCCCCGAGGACCGCGTCCCCGACCTGCTGCGCGAGGCGCGCCTCACCGGCCGGGCGGTGGTCCTGTCCGGCCTGCCGGACAAACCGGGCCCGCTGGTCGGCGCGTTGACCGACGCCCCGGACGTCACCGTCCTCCTCACGGACCCGCGCCCCTACGACCCGCACTGGTCCACCCACGACCCGCTGGTCCTGGACGCGCCGCGGCGCAGGACGGGCGGGACGGCGGCCTGGGCCGCAGCCCTCGGCGACGCGGAACCGGGCTTCGACCTGGCCACCACCGTCGCGCCCTACCGCCTCGGCGGCGAGCGGATCGCGCGGGCCGCGCACGCCGCCGCCGCGCTGGCCGCCTTCGAGGGCGGGCCGCTCACCGCCGACCACATCCGGCTGGCCGCCCGCCAGCAGTCGGCGTCCGGCCTGGAACAGCACGCGCGGCGGATCCGTCCCGACGTCGGCTGGACGGACCTGGTCCTGCCCGAGCGCCCGCTGGCCCAACTGCACGAACTCGCCCTGCGCGCCCGGCACCGCGACCGCGTCCTGGGCGACTGGCGGCTGAGCGCGGGCGGCGGCCGCGGCCGGGGGGTGCTCGGCCTGTTCGCGGGCGAGTCCGGCACCGGCAAGACCCTCTCCGCCGAGGTCGTGGCCGCCGAACTCGGCCTGGACCTCTACGTCGTCCAGCTCTCCTCGATCGTCGACAAGTACGTCGGCGAGACCGAGAAGAACCTGGAGCGCATCTTCACCGAGGCCGACCGCACCGACGCCGTGCTGCTCTTCGACGAGGCCGACGCGGTGTTCGGGAAGCGGTCCGAGGTCAAGGACGCGCACGACAAGTACGCCAACATGGAGAGCGCCTACCTGCTCCAGCGCCTGGAGTCCTTCGACGGCATCGCGCTGCTCACCACCAACCTGCGCGCCAACATCGACGAGGCGTTCACCCGGCGCCTGGACCTGGTCGTCGACTTCCCGTTCCCCGACCCCGGCCAACGGCTCGCCCTGTGGCGGCACGGCCTGTCCCACGTCCCGTGCGCCGCCGACGTCGACCCCACCCCGCTGGCCAAGGACTTCGAACTCGCCGGCGGCTCGATCCGCAGCGCAGTCGTGACGGCCGCCTACCTGGCCGCCGGCCGCGACGAACCGGTCTCCGACGCCGACCTCCTGGAAGGCGCCCGCCGCGAATACCGCAAGGCAGGCCGCCTGGTCCCGGGCGAGGCCAACTGGTAGCTCCGGCGGGTCCGCACGCGCAGGCTCAGAGCGCTTTCTGACCATCCATCAGCATCCGCGGTGTGCCTCAGGTCACACCATAAGGGCGTTATATCGACTGCCGGCCCGGTGTCTTGATGCTGAGTCACGAACCGATGTCGTGACCTTAATTGATGGATCCAGGAGAGAGTGAGCAGCGATGAAACTGAGGAGAATGGCCCAAGCAGCAGTCGTCGCCGTGGGGGTTGCCGCCGCCAGCCTGAGCCTGCCTACCGCCGCCATGGCTGATGTGTACTGCGGTGCCGTCTGCACCGACATGGAATTGGGGTGGAACAACAAGTCGCAGGTCGACAACAACTACAATGGTGGCAATGGCTCAACGAGCTGGGTCTGGGTCTACAGCGAGAGCGCGGCTTGGGTCCAATACTATCTGCAGGACGACGGGCAGCGATATGAGCTGAAGTCCACGAACCACACTGCGAATCACCAGGTCCTGTACAGGAATGTCACTGCGTTCCGCACATGCATCCACCTGGGAACTACCGTGTACTCCTGCACAAACTGGCATCACCCGGCTTACTAGCCTCGATTCCGCAGAAAGGGTCCGTCAGCTTGCTGACGGACCCTTTCTGCTCGTTGAGGGCGGAGCTTTGCCGGGTCTTCGCCCCAGCGCGGACCACGGCCATGTGGGTGCGTGATCGCCTCGACGGACCGTGGGACGACGGGAAGGCTCTGGGACCCGTCCCGCGCGGGCCCCTGCGGGCAAACGCGGGACGGGCGTTCCTGGGCGCGACCCTGACCCTGCGGTCGCCGTGGGGCCCCGCAACGCCGGGGCGGCGGCATGCGTCAGCGGTGGTCGCGGCGCACGGCGTCGACGCAGCTGCGGTGGATGGGGCCGGGGCGGCCGTTGCCGCGTGTGGGGCCGACCCGCGCGTGCGGCATGGCGTCGGCGGCCGTCTCGATCGTCTGGTCGCAGACGAGGCAACTCCAGAACCCGGTGAGCGCGTCGTGGTGGGCGCGCAGCGCCAGGACGGAGCGGGCGAGCCGCTTCACGCGCTCCACTTCACCGCGCAGTCCGGGCTGCTCTGCCAGGCGCAGCCGTCGACGGGCCTCGCCGATACCGGCCCGGGCGACCATGGCCGGCACGTCGTCCCTGCCACGGCTCGCGGCCAGCTGCTCGACCTGCGGGATCAGGACTTCGAGGAAGTCCCGGAAGTCGTCGCCGAAAAGCTTCACCGTCTGGTGACGCGGCAGAGTCTCCTGCCCGAGGAACCAACTGGCCGCGGCCGGCATCGAGGGCCTGGTCAGCGGCGGCACCCCGCCGTCACGGACCACGGTGGAGACCCTGATCGTCGTCCCGGGGCCCCGTGGGCCTTCCGGGGGCGGAGCTGTACCGTTCGTCATGTCGACGCTCCTACGTAGCGTTGGCCAGCCCCCGGGCCGTTCGCGCGGCTGCGGGGGTCTCGTCTGCTAGCAGAGTGCCGACATGGAAGGGTCGGAACTATCAGAACCCACTGATAGCCCTGACCATTGCTTGACCTGGCGTCACATACCGAGCCAGGAACCGAAGTTGTGGAACGTCTCAGGCATCCTGCGCTTCGCCGCCTCCAGGCCCGCGTACGTCTCCCGTACCGTCGGGTGATACCGCGTCTGCTGTGGGGCCAGCTTGCGCGCCGCGAGCAAGCTCTTGAAGGCGGCCTCGGTGCCTCCCGTCCACATCTGCGCCCGGGCGACCTCGGCGTGGTGATGAGAGAGCCGGGACGGCGGCCAGTCGTCCGGGATGGCAATGGTCTCCGCCTGGTGAACGGCCTCCGCATACAGATCCAGTTCCGCGAGGACGCTCACCCGGTGGACGCCCACGTTGGTGGGTCCGAACGACAGCCAGTGCACCTTCTCGGCCGGCCCGGTCCGCTCCGCGATGCGGGCCGCTTCGCCCAGGTGGCCTTCCGCCGTCGCCTTGTCCTTGTCACGCCCCGCCAGAACGGCGGCCCCGAGGTGCATCTGCCCGGTGACGACGTCCAGCGCGCGCCCGGACTCGGCCTGTTCCAGAGCCGACATGCCCAAGCCGATCAGGCGCTTGCCCGTCTTGTAGTCGCTCGCCCGCAGGTACGCCAGCGCGCGCAGGTACTGCCGCATCCCGCCGAGCACCGGGTCGGACGCCCGCTGCGCAGCCCAGTCCATCCGGTCGAGCGCGACCGTGCACAGGTCGGGGAAGCCCAGCTTCGTCGTCACGTCGTAGGCGGTCCGGTAGACGCTCGCCAGCAGCTGCCAGTTCCGGTCGGCCGGGGCGGCGTACGCCGCGGTCGTCGCCTCGGAGATCAAGCCGGGCAGGTCCGCAGCGACCTGCTTGATGTGCGTGGCGCGGACCAGGGCGCACAGTTTGTCCGCGTGCGCCTCCAGCTCGTCCACCGAGCGCGGCCTCACGTCCGGGTCTGCGCCGAGGTCGTAGAGGTTCAGGGCCTCCCGAATCGGGTTGATCAGCCCGTCGAGCTGGTCTGCGCGCAGCTCATCGAGGTACGGCTGTCCGTTGAGTTCGGCGACCGGAACCGACAGGGCGCGCGCGAGCGCTCCTATGACCGAGGGGCTCGGAGGCAAGACGCCCTGCTCCACCTTTGTCAGGGTGCTGTACGAGACGTTCGACAGGTCCGCGAGTTCTCTTTGCGTCAGCCGACGGACCTTGCGCATGTGCTTGATGCGTGCGCCTGCGTGTTCTGCACTGGAGGAGGGCATGCTGGCTCCGTTCTGAACTCGACACTCAGAACGGTACCCCGCAGCCGCAGTCCGAGGGCCTGCGGCTACTTCGCCGTCCACTTCTGGTTGGAGGTGCCTGAGCAGGTCCAGAGTTGGAGTTTTGTGCCGTTGGCTGTGCCCTTGTCCTTGGCGTCGATGCATTTGTCGGCCTGGGGGTTGACCAGGTCGCCGGCCTGGCTCAGCACCCACTGCTGGGCGGGGTTGCCGCTGCAGTTGGCGACCTGGATGACCGCGCCGTCGTCGCGTGAGCCCCAGGCGACGTCCATGCACAGGCCGAGCGAGCGGATCGTGCCGTCGCTCTTGAAGACCCACTTCTGGTTCGCGGACCCGGCGCAGTCCCACAGCTGCAGCGGGGTGCCGTCCTTGCCCTTGCCGTTCTGGGCGTTGGTGATGTCGATGCAGCGCTTCGAGCCCGTGCCGATGATGATCGCGCCGGGCACCACGACCGGCGGCTTCGAGGCGGTCGTACCGCCCCCGGCGCTGCTCCCGCTGCCGCTCCCGCTGCCACTGCCGCCGCCGCTGCCCGACCCCGAGCCGCCGCCGGAGGCCGAACCGCCGCTGCCGTTGTCCGCGGCCGGCGCGGAGGGCGTCTGCACGGGCAGCGGGTCGGCGGAGGCGTCCACCCTCGGCGCGGACGGCGCGGAGACGGAGGGGCTGGGCAGCGCCGTCGCGCCGGCCTCCTCGGTCTTCGGCTGGGCCAGCGACCGCACCTGCGGCTTGTACGTCAGCCAGATCATCACGAACGCGATCGCTATCGCCAGACTCAGGCTCAGCGCCGTCGCCAACCAGCGGGGGAGGAAGCCGCGTTGGACGAACGTGCCGTCCACGGACAGCGGGACCGCGCCCGAGCGCTGCACGTTCAGCGCGTACGGGCGCTGCTCCTTCGAGCCGAACCAGATGATCTGGCGCGGGCGGAGAGTCGTGTCGACGAACACCGCCCGCCCGGGCTCGATCTGCACGCTGCCCGGGCTGAACTCGTAGCCGAGGTGGTCGCCCATGTCGGCGCCCGCGACGGACGCCGTCACGCGCGTGTTGCCGAGGTTGTCGATGGCGAGGCGCGGACGGCCCCGGAAACGTCCCTTCACCGTCGGCGGCACCAGCTCGGCCCGCACCTCGGTGAACGGCGTGATCGTCAGGTTCCCCTCGGGAACCGTCACCGCCTCCGGATGCTCCGTCGGCGTGATGCGCACCGCGTACGGGTTGGGGCCCGCCGTCGCGTCCGAAGTGCGCGGCGGGAAGAACGTCAGCTCGACCGTCCCCGTCGTACCCGGGTACAGGCGGAGCGTCTGCGGCTCCACCGTCGTCCAGGGCGCCACACTCCCGACCGGTTCGAAGCGGTACTCGTCGACGACGTCACCGGTGTTGCGCACCCGCAGCCGTACGGTCGTACTGCTGCCGGGGTCCACGGTCGCCGCGGCCGGTTCCAGAGAAGTCCACAGAGTCACCTGGCGACGTTACGACGCGGGCCGCGAGGCCGTCAGCAGGCCCTGGGGCACGACCGCTGCCCGAAAGGGACGAACGGTCGTGCCCCAGGACACGGTTTCGGACGGAGATTGCCGGAGTTTGCCGGAGCTTGACGGAGATTCAGACGCGGTGAGACTGCGGTCTCAGACCGTGAAGCGGACCGCTTCCAGCTGGAGCTTGTCCTGCATGGGGCTGCCCCCGTAGACCCAGCCGCCCGGCTTGGTGCAGCTCTTGCCCAGCCAGCCGCGGTCCTTGATGTGCGCGGTCTGGCAGACGGAGCCCTCGATCGTCTCGATCGTGAAGCCCTGCATCACCGAGACCGCCGCCTTGCTGGAACCCATGTACATGTTGACGCCGTCGCCGGCCTTCGACCACTTGTCGCCGGTCAGCCAGTCGCCGACCACATGGGCGGCGTTGCCGGTGACCCCGGCGGTCCGCGCCGTCGCGATATTGATGGCCTTGATGGGCAGGTTCTTGCCGGTCGTGCCGGCGATCGCGCCGTCGCAGACCGGGTCCTGCCAGCCCTGGTCCGCGATGTACACCATGTAGCAGATGTGCCGCCCGTCGCTGCGCGCCGCGAGCTTGTTCACGGCGTCGGCCGCCGTCTCCCGCTTGGGCTGCGCCGGGGGCTTCGTCTCGGTCCCGCCGCCGTCCCCGCTGCCGCTGTCGCTGTCGCCGCCACTGTCGCCGGGGTCCGCGGCCGGGGTGTTGACGGGCGCCTCGACCACGACGGGCGCCGTCGGGGTGGGCACCAGGGCCGGGGCGCTGGGCGTCGCCGAAGGGCTGGGCGCCAGGGTGCTGACGCCGACCTCCTCGGTCTTCGGCTGGGCCAGCGACCGCACCTGCGGCTTGTACGTCAGCCAGATCATCACGAACGCGATCGCGATCGCCAGACTCAGGCTCAACGCCGTCGCCAACCAGCGCGGCAGGAAACCGCGTTGGACGAACGTGCCGTCCACCGACAGCGGAACCGCCCCCGAACGCTGCACGTTCAGCGCGTAGGGCTGCTCCTCCTTCGAGCCGAACCAGATGATCTGGCGCGGGCGGAGCGTGGTGTTCACGAACACCGCCCGGCCCGGCTCGATCTGCACATTGGCCGGCTGGAGCTCGTACGACAGCCGGTCCCCGTTGTCGCTGCCGGTCAGCGAGGCGGTGAGCTTGGTGTTGCCGATGTTGTCGATGGCGAGACGGGGGCGGCCCCGGAAACGTCCCTTCACCGTCGGCGGCACCAGCTCGGCCCGCACCTCGGTGAACGGCGTGATCGTCAGGTTCCCCTCGGGAACCGTCACCGCCTCCGGATGCTCCGTCGGCGTGATCCGCACCGCGAAGGGGTTGGGGCCGGCCGTCGCGTCCGGAGTGCGCGGCGGGGCGAACGTCAGCTCGACCGTCCCCGTCGTGCCCGGGTAGAGACGCAGGGTGGGCGGCTCCACCGTCGTCCAGGGCGCCACACTCCCCACCGGTTCGAAGCGGTACTCGTCGACGACGTCACCGGTGTTGCGCACCCGCAGCCGTACGGTCGCCCGGCTGCCGGGGTCGACAGTGACGGAGGCAGGTTCGAGGGAGGTCCACAAAGTCACCCCAGCGAGGCTACGTCCGGGCCCGTTCGAGCGTCATGAGGCCCAGGGGCAGGAGGGTGTGCCCCTTCGGGCAGGGCCGCCGGTCAGAGGTCCTGGTGGTAGCGGTCGGCGCCGTCCTCGATGAAGTGGGCGAAGGACGTCGCCGCGAACGCCGGCCACTCCTCGATGGTGAGGACCGGCACCCGCCGCAGCTCGACCAGAATCTGCTTGCGATGCTCCGACGGCTCTCCGCCCGGCCTCGTCGGCGCCCCGATGTCGACGGAGTCCAGCGGACCGGCCCAGACCGGGTCCACTCCCCGCATCACGCTCTTGACGATGCCCTCGCAGACGCGCTTCTCTTCGGACAGCCCCTCGCTCAACTGGCACATCAGCTCCGCCACGGCCCCCGGGGCCACATCCGTGCCGATCACCTCGCTCGCTTGCAGCTCCTTCCACAGCCTGCCCATATGGGTCTTGAGCAGCACCGGCTGGTCCTTGGGAAGCGTGGTGCGGTACAACGCCCGGTGCACGGCGGCCGCGGTCAGCACCTGGAGCAGGCCGCGGACGCTGCCGAGCTTCTCGGGGGACGTTCCCTCCATGTCGAAGGTACGAGCGAGCACACCGGCGTCGAGGGAGAACACCTGCGCAGCGACCCTGGCGTTTTCCTGCATCTCGTTCTTGGTGTTCTCCGCATTCCAGAACGACCCCTCGTCGGCGCCGTAGAAGTCCTGGAGGTGCTGATCGTCGCCGGCCGCGTGCTCGTAGAGGGCGGGCAGGGAGTCCAGCGGCACATCGGGGTTCACCTGCGGCTGCCCCGAGTCGTCGGGCTTGGTGACGGTCACGTAGTTGTCGCCGACCTCGAACTCAGGCTTCGCTTTGGGGGCAGACTTCTGCTCCCCCTTGGTCGCCAACTCCAGGAACTTCGCCACCCGTTTGATCTCGGCCATGACCGCGACGAGTTGGTCCATGGTCTTGAAGGGCTGGGTGACGAACTCCAGGTTCTTGCCGTCCTCGACGACGTACCACTGGCCTGGGCCCCTGCCGTAGTGCTTGGCTTCGACGTCGTACACGTCGGCTTCCGAGTCGGAGTCCTGCGCTTGCTCCTCGTCCCGGGCGAAGAGGCCGTCGTCCGAGCTCGAATCCTGGCCCCCCGTGACCTTGACGTCGCTCTGCAGCTGCTGGAACTCGAAGCCGATCCGCGCCGGGGTCTCCACCCGGCGCTGGACGAACGCGCCGACGTCCCCCGCGGTCGCCGTCGCCGAAGACGCGTGGTCGGCGTGACCGGCGTGACCCGCGTGACCTCCGTGACCTCCGTGACCTCCGTGGTCGTGTCCGGCGTGCTCGGCGTGACCGGTGTGCTCGGCGTGACCGGTGTGCTGCTCGACCGCGCGCTGCACCGGCGCCGGACCCGCCATCACGCGCCGCGCGTTGGCCTCGGCGGCGCGCTCGTAGCTGTCGCCGGGATCGCTGACCCGCAGTCCGCCGCCGTTGTCGGCGCCGGAGACCGGACCCCGGCGCTGCTGGACGACATGGGTGAGCTCATGGGCGAGGGTGTGCTTGTCCCGGCCGTCCCACACGACGTGGTCGCGCGAGGTGTACGCCGTCGCGCCGATCTCGGCGGCCGAACGCTGGGCGACGGCGTCGGTGTGCACCCGCACGGAACTGAAGTCGACGCCTCCGAACCGGGCCGACATCTCACCGGCCAGCGCCCCGTTCAGCGAACTGCCGGGCGAGTTCAGGACCTGGTGGACCAGGGAGCTGCGCTGCACAGCGGGCTGCTGCTGCTCGTGCCCGCAGCCGGCGGAGTGCTGGTGGCGCTCGGCCTCGACGGCACGGGAGACCGCCGCGTTGCCCGCGAGCCGCTGAAGGTCGAGTACCGCGGCCGCCCACCCCGGGGCGCGGGTCGGACGAGCGGCAGGCCGGCGACCGGACGCCCCTTCCTTCGCTGAGGTGCCCTTGTCCTGCGCGCGCACGAGCATTCCTTTCGACGGTGAAGAAGCCACGTCAGCGCACCAGCCTGGCCGAGGACGCCGGGGCGGGGCAAGGGACCGAGGGGCATACCGGAGGGGCACGACCGGCAGAAGTTGCCCTTCCGGTCACGGAGGCTGCCCCCGGTTCGGCACCGGGGGCCGTCAAGGACACGCTGAGCGCGTGGCGACGGTGGAAAAGGCGGGTTCGAAGGAAGTCCACCGGCGCGCACGCCGACGCCGCGGTGCCGGCCTCGGCGGAGATCGCACGCCACGGGGCACAACGCGTGCCCGCCGGATCCGCCCGGCTGCCCTTCCGCCCGGACGCGACCCAGGGGTGCCCCCGGGTCTGCCCGCCAGGCCCTGCCGCATCCGGCGACGGCCACGCTATGCATGGGAATTTGCCACCGGTTCACCGACTCCGTTCACCGTCTCCGTGCCGTTTCAGGGGTTCCCATGCGCAGCCAGGACCAGTCGAAGGATTCGAGCGTGCGCGGGGCCGTCGCCGCGCGGGCCGCCCGGACGCCGGGATCCGCGGTTCCCCCTCAGCACGCCCTCGCCACCCGCTCGCCCGAAGCGATCCGCGCCCTCCAACGGAGCGCGGGCAACGCGGTGATGGCCCGGCTGGTGGCTCAACGCAGCGCCGGACAGGACCCCGACACCGTCCAGCGGGCCGCCGACTCCGTGCAGTCGGTGATCCGCTCGGCGGGCGCCCCACTCAACAGCGCCGTGCGCCAGGACATGGAGGCCCGGCTCGGCGCCGACTTCGGCGACGTACGCCTGCACACGGACGCCGCCGCCCGGCAGTCGGCCGCGGCGGTCGGAGCCCGCGCCTACACCTCCGGCAGCCATGTCGTGATCGGCGACGGCGGCGGCGACCGGCACACCCTCGCCCACGAGCTGACGCACGTCATCCAGCAGCGGCAGGGCCCGGTCGCCGGCACCGACCACGGCGACGGACTGCGGGTCAGCGACCCCTCCGACCGGTACGAACGGGCCGCGGAGGACAACGCCCGCCGAGCCCTGTCCGGCTCCGCGCCGACGCCCGCACCCGCACCCGCACCCGCACCCGGCCACACGAACACCCACGCGACAGCGCCCGGGGTGCAGCGCGCTCCGTCGCCCGGCGCCAAGCTCGGCACCACGCCCGGCGCCGCACCCGGCGCCACGCCGACCGTCCAGCGCGCGCGGACCGGCGGCATCGACGGCGTGGGGGCACTGGACGCCACCTACTTCACGACCCAGTCCCCGGAGGGCGTCCTGGCCAAGGGCACGTCGCCGAACGGCCTGATCAACGCCCACGTGGACCATATGGGCGTCGAGACCCACCACCCGGCCGGCGTCGCCCTGCGCTACTCGGACGACGGCACGCTCGCCGTCCACGACACCGATCGGGAGCCGAAGGAGTTCTACGCGACGACCGCCGTCTTCCAGCAGGCGGTGAACCAGTTGGCGCAGGCCGGCAGCCAGTACACGCTCGTCCAGGGCGCGGAACAGATCAAGACCCCGATCGGCAACCTGACCAAGGTCACCCCGGTCACCGCGAACACGGCCACCCAGCAGATGGCCGGCGGTTTCGCCGACCTGATCAAGGTGCAGTGCATCGACGTGGCGCGGAAGGTCGTCGGCAGCTACCAGATGCAGCTGGTCATGGCGGGCAACGGCGCCGACGCCAGGGCCCCGTGGGGTCAGAACGTGGGCGTCCCGCTCGCCGATCACCTCACGAAGAGCGTGGGCTTCGGCGGAACCACCAGCGGGACGACCGCCGCGGCCGCGGCGGCGACCGCCGACGGCCAGGGCGGCCGCAGCGAACGGGACGTGGCCCGGGACTACGGCTCCACGCTGCGCGACCACCCCGCGCAGGCCGACGCGGTGGCGCTGAAGATGGGCATCAACCGGCACGCCATGCCCGAGGTGGGCGAAGGCTTCGCCACCCTCTCCATCGGCCACGGCGACAAGATCGACTTCGCGACGGCGGCCCCCGGACAGGATTCCACCGACCGCAGCCATGTCGACGTGTGGAACTACCACTTCGCCGGGGTCGTGGCCCGCAGTCTCACTGGCGCGGACTGGGTGACGCTGGAGAACTACACCCGCAACCAGAACGCCCAGAACGCGCTGAAGGACCTGGAGAGCAAACTGCTCGACACCTACCGGGAGAAGACCAAGTCGTTCTTCAACAGCTACACGCCCCAGGAGCCCAAGAGCACCATGGAGAGCGAGCGGATCATCGAGATGCTCCAGAAGATCGCCCACACCACCCGCGCCAAGGCGATGGCGGAGTACATGGCCCTCGGCATCGACCAGACGGCGTGGAAGGGCAAGTGGTTCTTCCGCCTCTACGGCTCCCAGCCGGGCGAGACCTTCCATGACAAGCAGTACGCGGGCGGCAGCGGCGACTTCGTGAACCCGCTGACCGTGCGGGTGCGCAACAGCACCTGATCCGTCGCCCCGCCCGCAGAACGTCGAGGACCGGGGACCGGGCGGACCCGACGAACCCGGCGGCCTCGACGAACCCGACGAACCCGGCAGACCCGGCGGACCGGGCCGGCCCTCGACCTTTGCCCTCGTCTTTGCCCTCGCGGTCACGGGGTGTGCCCGCAGTCGTGCACCGGAGGCCGTTTCGCGGGACGCGCTTCGCGCGTGAGGGTGAAAGAGTCCTGACGCGTACCCCGAGGAGAGCACAGCATGCCGTCCTACCTGTCGCCCGGCGTATACGTCGAGGAGGTGGCCAGCGGCTCCCGCCCGATCGAGGGGGTGGGCACCTCGGTGGCGGCCTTCGTCGGGCTCGCCCCGACCGGCCCCCTCAACGAGCCGACCCTGGTGACCAACTGGACCCAGTACGTGGCGGCGTTCGGTGACTTCACCGACGGCTACTACCTGGCGCACTCGGTCTACGGCTTCTTCAACAACGGCGGCTCGGCGGCGTACGTCGTGCGCGTCGGCGGCACCGCGGCGGGCGCGAACGGCGACGCCAAGTCCCCGGCCGCGGTGGGCGGTTCCGCCGCGCAGGCGGCGCTGCCGGCCGGTGAGCCGAAGCAGCTCGGCACGTTCACCGTGACGGCCCTCGCGGCCGGCGCGAGCGGCGGCCCGCTGAGCGTCGAGGTCGCGGACGCGGAGGGCGAAGGCCCCGCGGAGCGCTTCAAGCTGATCGTCAAGGACGGCGACAAGGCCGTCGAGACGTTCGACGTGTCGGCGAAGAAGGGCAACCGCTCCTACGTCGTCACCCAGGTCAAGGAGCGCTCCAAGCTCATCGCCGTGGCCGAGGCCGCGCCGGCCGCTCAGCTGGCCCGCCCCGACAACCAGACGGTCGCGCTGGCCGCGCCGTCCGCCGCGGCCGCGGCCGTCCCGGGCGGCGCCCCCGACGACGTCGCCTCCGTCGGCCCCGCGCAGTACCTGGGCGACAGCTCCGACCGCACCGGCTTCGGCGGCCTGGAGGCCGTCGACGAGGTGTCCATGGTCGCGGTGCCCGACCTGATGGCCGCCTACCAGCGTGGCGCGATCGACCTGGAGCAGGTCAAGGCCGTGCAGCTGGGCCTGATCGCGCACTGCGAGCTGATGGGCGACCGCGTCGCGATCATCGACCCGCCGCCGAGCCTGAACGCCCGTCAGATCCGGGTCTGGCGCCAGGAGACGGCCGGCTACGACTCCAAGTACGCGGCCCTGTACTACCCGTGGATCAAGTCCTTCGACCCGGCCTCCGGCCAGGCCCGGCTGATCCCGCCGAGCGGTCACGTGGCCGGCGTGTGGGCCCGCAACGACTCCGAGCGCGGCGTGCACAAGGCGCCCGCGAACGAGGTCGTGCGCGGCGCGGTGGACCTGGAGATCCAGATCACCCGCGGCGAGCAGGACCTGCTCAACCCGATCGGCGTGAACTGCATCCGGGCGTTCCCGGGCCGCGGCATCCGCATCTGGGGCGCCCGCACCCTGTCCTCCGACCCGGCCTGGCGCTACCTGAACGTCCGCCGGTACTTCAACTACCTGGAGGAGTCGATCCTGATCGGCACCCAGTGGGTGGTGTTCGAGCCGAACGACCACGCCCTGTGGGCCCGGATCCGGCGCAATGTCTCCGCGTTCCTCGTGAACGAGTGGCGCTCGGGCGCGCTGTTCGGCGCCCGCCCCGAAGAGGCGTACTACGTCAAGTGTGACGAGGAGTCCAACCCGCCGGAGTCGGTGGACCTCGGCCGCGTCATCTGCGAGATCGGCATCGCGCCGGTCAAGCCCGCCGAGTTCGTGATCTTCCGGCTGGCCCAGTTCCAGAGCGGAAGCGGGGAGCTGGAGGAGTAGGCAGCCGCCTCCGCATCCGTTCCCTCTCCTCCACTCCCTCAGATCACTTAGAAGGAAAGCCAGATGAGTCTCCAGCCGGGTGACGCCCTTACTTCACACAATTTCGGCCTGCAGATCGACGGCGTGATGGTCGAGTACCTCGCCGAGGTCAGCGGCCTCAGCCTCGAACAGGACGTCATCGAGTACCAGCAGGTCTCCGCGCAGGGCAAGCCGGTCACCAAGAAGCTGCCCGGCGTCAAGAAGGCGGGCACCTGCACGGTCGTGCGCGGTATGACCCAGTCCGCGGCGTTCAACCAGTGGATCACCGAGTCGATCAACGGCGTGATGGGCACCGCCCGCAAGAACGCCACGATCATGGTGATGGACTACCAGAACAACCCGGTCAAGCGGTACAACATGCGCAACGCCTGGTGCAGCAAGATCGACACCAGCTCGGTGAAGGCCGGCGAGGCCTCCGCGCTGACCGAGACCGTGACGATCACGTTCGAAGAACTGGTCATCGAGTAATGCGGCGTACGGCTGTCCGGGCGGCGGCGGCGAGCGGGGAGCCGCATGAGGCGCTCCCGCCCGCGACCGCCGTGCCCGAATCCCCCTTCGCAGGTCAGGCGGCTCCCGCCGCTGCCCCGGCGCCCGCTCCTCCGGCGTACCGGCTCCAGACGGAGTTCCCCTTCGAACTCCCGCGCGGTTACGTCGACGAGGCGGGCACGGTCCACCGCGACGGCGTGATGCGGCTGGCGACGGCACGGGACGAACTCGTCCCGCTCCGCGACATCCGCGTCCAGGAGAACCCGGCGTATCTGTCGGTCGTGCTGCTGGGCCGGGTCATCACCCGGCTCGGCAGCCTCGCGCTGGTCCACGACGGCGTCGTGGAGAGCATGTTCGCCTCCGACCTGGCGTTCCTCCAGGACTTCTACCGCCAGATCAACGCCGAGGGGCACACCCGCGCCTCGGTGCAGTGCCCCCACTGCTCGGAACCCTTCGAGGTGGAACTCGGCGGGAGCCGCCTGGGGGAATCGTGACGTACGCGACCGACCGGCTGCACGAGGAGATCGCGTACGTCGCCTACCACTTCCACTGGGGCCAGGACGAGATCCTGGACCTGGAACACCACGACCGGCGCCGTTACGCCGACCAGATCGCGTCCCTGGTGACCCGGGGCGGGGCGGAGGGCTGAGGCATGGGGTTCCTGGAACGGCTGCGGGGCGGACGCGAAGCGCGCGAGGCGCGCGCAGACGGCTCGGGCGGACCGTCGACGACGGCTCCGATGACGGCCCCGGCGGGCGGCGGGACGGATACGGCACCGACACCGACACCGGCACCGGCTGCGACGTCGGCCTCGGCTTCGGCGCCGCGCGTCGTCGCGGCCGCGTGGCCGTCGCTGCCGCCCATCCAGCGGACGGCGGCCGGGGGCACGTCGGGGGTCGCCGACGCCGGTTTCGGCGGCCGACTGGCCACCTGGCAGAACCCCTCCTTCACCGCCACCGGCTCCCCCGCGGTACTGGACGCGGGGCCGGGCGGCCGGATGAGCAGCCTGCGGGTGGCTCCGCCGGTCGAGCAGCCCCAGCGGATGGCTGCGCCGCCTCGGGCCACGCCTCTGCAGCGGGTGGTTCCTCCCACTCCCCCGGTCGGGATACCGACGACGACTTCGGCCCCGACGCCACAAGCCCCGGTTCCCGTTCCGGCCTCGGTTCCGGTTCCGGTTCCCGCTCCGGCAGCGGCTCGTGTTCCGGCGGCGGCTCCTGTTCCTGCTTCGGTTCCGGTTCCCGCTCCGGCAGCGGCTCCTGTTTCGGCAGCGGCTCCTGCTTCGGTTCCGGCTCAGGCGCCGGTTGCCGCCGCCGCGCCCGCGGTGCCTGTGGTGACGGCGCGATCGGCGACGCCCGCGGCTCCCGCGCCCGGCGCCTTTCCGACGCGGGGCATCCGGGTGTCCCCGGCGAGCCCCGGCCCGGCGACGGCACCGGCTTCGGCCCCGTTGACCCGGTCCGTTTCGGCACCGGTGCAGCGCCGCACGCTGCCCGCCCGGCCGACGCCCGCACCCGCGCAGGCCTCCGGCCGGGGTACGGACACCGACGCCGGAGGCACCCCGCCGGCCAAGGAACCCGCGCCGGGCCCACGACCGGCCGCCCCCTCGGCCTCGTCGACCGCAGCGGCACCAACACCGCCGAAGGCGAGCGGCACACCGTCCTTGGCCCCGGCCCCGATCACGTCTACGACGTCGGGTGTGCAACCGATCGGCATCCAGCGGGCGACACCCCGCCACGAACAGGCGCTGCCCGACGCCTCCCGTCCGGCCCCGGCACCGAACACGTCCGCGGCACCCGGAACGCAGCCGATCGGACTCCAGCGAGCGACACCCCGCCACGAACAGGCCCTGCCAGACGCCTCCCGTCCGGCCCCGGCACCGAACACGCCCGCGGCACCCGGAACGCAGCCGATCGGACTCCAGCGAGCGACACCCCACCACGCACAGGCCGTACGTGACGTCTCCGGCCCGACCCCGATCACGTCCGCGGCATCCGACGCGCAACCGATCGGCATCCAGCGAGCGACACCCCACCACGAACAAGCCGTGCCCGACCCCTCCCGTCCGGCCCCGGCACCGAACACGCCCGCGGCACCCGGCACGCAACCGATCGGCATCCAGCGGGCGGAAGCCCGCCACGAGCAGGCCGTGGCCAGCGAGTCGCGTCCGACGCCGGTCCGAGTGCAGCGTGCGGTGCCGGTCGCGGGTGACGCCGGTCCGTCGCCGGTAGCCGGCGGTGCGACGCCCGCCGTGCCGACCGGCCCCGCCCGGCCCGCCACGGTCGCCTCGCCCCCTCCGCCGGGAGGTTCCCCGTCTCCGCGGACATCGAGAACGGCGCCGCTTCCGCCCGCCGCCCCGGCGCGCTCCCTTGCGGCGAACACCGCACCCAGCGTGCAGCGGGCCGTCCCGGAGCGGACGGCATCGCCGCCGCCGACGCCTGCCCCAGCCGCACCTCACCCCGTGAGCACACGCCCCGCCCCCGCCGACACCCACACCGGGTCGTCGGCCGCCCGCACTTCCGGCTCCGTTCCCGCGCGCAGCGCAGACGCCACCCCGGCAACGGCCCCGCGCCTCAGCTCGCCCTCGGGCGACAGCGGTCGGACGTCGGCCCCAGCGGTTCAACGCGCGGCGACGACACCGCACCCGACCCCGGCCCCGACCCCGGTCACGCCTCCGTCCGTACAACGCGCAGCGACAGCCCCTCGCCCGACCTCGGCCCCCCACTCGGACCCGACCTCCGGTGAAGCTGTTCGGACGCCGTCCCCCGCCGCACAACGGCCGGCAACGGCACCGGTCCCGACCTCGAGCCTGACCTCAGCCCAGGCTCCGGCGACCAGCGACGCCAATCGGACGCCGTCCCCCTCCGTGCAGCGCACGGCAACGGCACCCGACCCGGCCTCGGGCCTGGCCCCGCGCCCGGTCTCCAGCCACACCGATCGGACGCCGTCCCCTTCCGTGCAGCGGACAGCAGCCAGCTCCTCGACCTCGACCCCAAACGTGCAGCGCGCAGCGACGGCCCCCAGCGCAACCACACCGCCCGCCCCGGTCATACCGGTCAGCCTCACCCACCCCGTCGCCGCGGGCGTTGAGACGCCGACGCCCCCCGGCCCGGTGACCCCCACGCGCCCGGCCCCCAACTCCCCCACCCCCGCCGCCGGTTCCTCGTCACCGTCGTCCACGACGAGCGTCCAACGGGCGGTCGGCGCCGGCCCGGCAAGCCCCCGACCTCGCGCAGGCCTCGGCGCCCCCACGAGCCTCCCCGCGGACCGACCGCGTCCGACGACGACACCGTCCAACGCCCCCGTGCCCGCAACCCCGGGCATCCCGCGTCCGCAGTCGGAGCCGCTCCAGCGCTCCACCCCCCTCGGCGCCCCCATACAGCGCACCGCGGCACCGACGACGCCCCCCGCGCCGTCCTCCCGCCCCGCGCCCGCGCCCGCGCGCCCCGCACTGGGCAGCCCCCTCGCCGCCCGCCCCGCCGACGCCAAGCCGCTCGACGCACCGAGCGTCGCCCCGCGTACGACGACGACGTCCCCCGCCGTACAACGCACCACCGCACCACCCCCGCCCCCTCACGCCCCAGCAGCCCCGCCGCTGCCCACCCCGGCGACACCGACGACCACTTCCCCCCTGCCCCCCGTCACCCGCGCAGTCCGCCCGACGACGACAACGACCGCCAAGCCCCCGACCCCCCTCTTCTCCACCCCCGTGGTGCAGCGCCACGCGGCCGCCGCGCCGCCCGTGCCGCTCCGCCGGCCCACGCCCGGCGCGCCCGCAGGCCTCCCGGTGGCCCGCCCTTACCCCACGCCCGCGGCCACCGCCACCCCCCTGCCGAGCATCACCCCCCTGCCGCCGGCTCAGCCCGCCGCCCCGGCCACCGCCGCTGCCCCCCTCCCGCTGCCCCTGCCCCTCCCCCCTCCCCCCACGATCCAGCGACGTGCCGCGGCCCTTCCCAACCTCCCGGCCGCCCGGCCCGCGCCGCCCGCCGGGGCGCCGAAGCCCCCCCGTGCCGTCACCTCCGGCTCCCAGAGCTCCTCGCACGCCGCACCGCAGCCGGGGTTCGACCCCCGCTCGCTCACCGACTTCCAGCTCGACGAGCTGACGCACCGTCTGACCGGGCGTATCACCCGGCTCCTGCGCACCGAACTGCGACTCGACCGCGAACGGATCGGCAGGCTCCGCGACCCCCGCCGCTGACCGACACGCGCTCCTCCCTCCCCCACTCGTCCTCCGCACTCCCAGAAAGGCCAGGCGGCTCCGATGCCCTCCGATCTCGACCCGGGCTCCACCATCTTCTTCACCCTGACCATCGACGGCGAGAGCCTCGGCTACTTCAACGGGTGTGAGGGACTCTCGTCCCAGGTGGAGATCGAGCACCGCCAGGAGGGCGGGAACAACGGCTTCGTCTGGGCGCTGCCGTCCCGTGTCACGTTCTCCAACATCCGGCTGACCCGGCCCCTCACGCCGGACACCGCCAAGGTCGCCAAGTGGATCTCGTCGATCACCACCGGGGTGACCCGGCCGACCGCCCAGATCGCGGCCCTGCGCGCGGACGGCTCCGAGGTCGCCCGGTGGGGCCTGATCGATGTGCTGCCGGTCAGCTGGCAGGGGCCGTCGCTCAACCCGGACAGCCCGGGCGTGGCGACGGAGGTCCTGGAGATCACCCACCACGGCTTCACCGACTGACGACCAGGGCGAGCAGGACGACCACAACGCGCACGACGACCAGCACAAGGCAGCAGCAGGGAGTGACAGGCCATGGCCAAGGGGAGCAAAGGCGGTGCCGGCAAGAGCCTGGTCCGTGCCACCCTCGCGATCCACGAACCGCCGGTGGGCACCAGCACGACGCCCGGCGGGCTGATCAAGTCGTTCGGGTTCGACTTCAACCCGGCGCAGTTGCAGCTCGGCCGCAAGGCCCAGTGGAAGGTCACGCCGACCGCGGCCGTCCGCGACGGCTCCGTACCGGAGTTCATGGGTCCGGAACCGCGCCAGTTGACCTTGGACATCTTCCTGGACTCCTCCGACCAGCCCGGCAGCAACACCGTCCTGAAGAAGGTCGAGTCGCTGCTGGAGTGCTGTGAGGTGACGACGAAGAGCATCGCCGCCAAGCAGCCCTCGCCGCCGTGGGTGGTGTTCCAGTGGGGTTCGTTCTCGACGGCCCGCTTCACCGCCTACGTGAGCAGCATCGACGTCACGTACTCGCTGTTCGGCACGACCGGTGTCCCGATCCGGGCCACGGCGCAGGTGCGGCTGCACGAGATCCCGAGCAAGACGAAGGGCCAGAACCCGACCTCGGGCGCGCTCACCGCCCAGCGCGTGCACCGCGTCGTCGCCGGCGACTCGCTCCAGTCGCTCGCCTGGCGCGAGTACGGCGACGCGTCCGCCTGGCGGTCGATCGCCGAGGTCAACGGCATCGACGACCCCTCCCGGCTGCCGACCGGCATCGAGCTCGTCATGCCGGCCGCCGAGGAGGTGCGCTACTAGTGGTCCAGTCCGCGTTCTCCAGCGTCATCCAGGTCACGCTGGGCGGCAGCCCCCTGCCCGTCGACTTCGCGCCGCTGCTCGTCGAGGGCTGGGTGGACCAGGGTCTCGGCGTGCCGGCCGCCTTCCGGCTGACGTTCCGCGACCCGTACCGCCTGGTCCTGGGCAAACTGGGCGTCAAGTTCGGCACGCCGGTGGTCCTCGCGCCGATCGCGGACGGCAAGGGCGCGGCCGACCCGCTCCTGACGGGCGAGGTCTGCGGCCTGGAGGCGGACTACGACGGCACCGGCACCTTCACCGTGATCCGGGGCTACGACTTCGGCCACCGGCTGATGCGTCAGCGCCGGGTCGCCGCGTACCGCAACCAGAGCGCCTCGGACATCGCCCGCAAGCTGGCCGCGCAGGCCGGCGTCCCGGTCGGGAAGATCCAGTCGACCAAGACCGTCTACGAGTTCATCAGCCAGGCCAACGTCACGGACTGGGACTTCCTGGCCCGGCTCGCCGACGAGAACGAGATGGTCATGTCGGTGGACTCCAAGGGGAAGTTCCAGTTCCAAAAGCCCGACCCGGCCTCGGGCGCGCCGCCCACCTCCACCCCGGGCGAGAAGAGCCCGTTCGTCCTGGAGGCGGGCACCGACATCCTGCGGCTGCGGGCCGCCGTCGCCGCCGCCGAGCAGGTCGGCACCGTCGAGGCGCGCGGCTGGGACGTCACGACGAAGAAGAAGCTCACCGCGACCGCGCCCGCGAAGACCAACCCGGGCATCAGCATCGGGACGACCCCCGGCGAGGCCGCCGCCAAGTTCAAACCGGCCAAGCTGGTCGACGCGCAGACACCGTACGACCGGCAGTCGGAGGTGAAGTTCGCCGCCGAGGCGCTCGCCGACGACGTCACCGGCTCGTTCGCCGAGCTGGAGGTCGTCGCGCGCGGCACCCCGAAGCTCCGCCCGGGCCTGCCCGTCACCCTCGCGGACGTCGGCGCGCCCTTCGAGGGCAAGTACACCGCGACGTCCGTGCGGCATGTGTTCGGCGACGGCAAGCACTACGAGGCCTGGGTCACCGTCAGCGGACGGCAGTGGCGGTCGCTGTTCGGGCTGACCTCCGGCGGCGGGGGAGGCGGCGCGGCAAACGGCCTGAACCTCCCCGGCACGACCAACGCGCTGGTCACGGACGTCCAGGACCCGCTCAAGCAGGGCAGGGTGAAGCTCCAGTTCCCCTGGCTCGACGACCTCTACATCAGCGACTGGACGCGGGTCGTGCAGTGGGGCGGCAAGGCCGGCGGCTCCATCTTCCCGCTCGACGTCGGCGACGAGGTGCTGGTCGCCTTCGACCGGGGCGCGCTCGACCACCCGTACGTCATCGGCGGCCTCTACAACGGCAAGGACCAGCCGACCCCGGTCAAGGACGTGCCGCTGCACGACGGGGCCCGGCGGCGCGCCGTCCGGCACACGCTGTCCGACCGCGACGGCAACCGCGTCGACCTGCTCAGCCAGACCACCGGCGGCCGCAAGCAGGGCGTCCGGGTCACCTCCGGCGACGACCGGCTCGTCATCAACCTGGACCGGACGAAGACCGAGATCACCATCGACAGCAAGGGCACGGTCAGCATCAAGGGCAGCCGCGCGGTGTCCGTCGAGGCCGGCACCGACCTCACGCTCAGCGCGCGCCGCAACCTCACCATCAAGAGCGGCGCCCTGCTGACCATCCGGGGCAGCTCGGTCAACGTCAAGTCGCTGACGGGCGTGCTCTCGGTGGACTCGGCCGGGCTGCTCAGCCTCAAGTCGGCCGGCGCGGCGATGGTCAGCTCGCTGGGCACCGTCCAGGTCAACGCCACCGCCAACGTCGGCATCAGGGCCGCGACCCTCATGCTCCAGGGCGTGGTCATGGTCAACAGCAAGCCGTACCCGCTGCCATGACCACCCGGATGCACGGAAAGAGAAGAAGGCAGGTGGCCGTCTGATGGCCGAGCAATTCGTCGGATCGGGCTGGGCGTTCCCGCTGCGCATCGGCCCCACCGGTGGCATCGCCATGGTCAGCGGCGAACGCGAGATCGAGGAGGCCATCCGGCTGATCCTCGCCACCGCCCCGGGCGAGCGCCCGATGCGCCCGGAGTACGGCTGCGCCATCCACGACCTGGTCTTCGCCCCGGTCAACGAGGCGACGGCCGGCCGGATCCAGCACGAGGTGTACACCTGCCTGGACCGCTGGGAGCCGCGCATCGAGGTCAACGACGTCGAGGTCACGGCCGGCGCCGAACAGGGCGTGCTCTTCATCGACGTCCGCTACTCGATCCGCGGCACCAACAACCCGCGCAGTCTCGTCTTCCCGTTCTACGTCATTCCGTCCCACGACGAGCCGGATCTCCCCGGCTCCTCCGGTACGGCTTCCGAAAGCGACCGCTGATGGCCCTGCCCTCCCCGAACCTGGACGACCGCCGCTTCCAGCAGTTCGTCGACGACGCCAAGCGCTACATCCAGCAGCGCGCACCGGAGTGGACCGACCACAACGTCTCCGACCCGGGCGTGACCCTCGTCGAGACGGTCGCCCACATGGCCGACCAGATCGTCTACCGCCTCAACCGGGTCCCCGAGAAGAACCATCTGGCCTTCCTGGACCTGGTCGGCATCCGGCTCTTCCCGCCGTCCGCCGCGCGCACGGAGGTGACGTTCTGGCTGTCCGCGCCGCAGGAGGAGCCGGTCCTGCTGCCGGTGGGCACGGAGGTGGCGACGGTCCGCACGGAGAGCGAGGAGGCGGTCGTGTTCGCGACGGAACGCGAACTCACCGTCGTGCCCTCGTGGTTGAAGCACCTGGTCGTGCAGCAGCGGGGCCAGCCGGTCGCCGACCGGACCACGGACCTCACCGAGGCCAAGGACGTGCTCTGCTTCTCGGAGGCCCCGCAGCCCGGCGACTGCATGCTGTTCGGCCTGAGCGCCGCCGTCCCGCACTGCGCGGTGGCCCTGGAACTGGACAGCCGCGTCGACGGCGTCGGCGTCGACCCGCGCCAGCCGCCGCTCGTCTGGGAGGCCTGGACGGAGGACGGCTGGCAGGAGTGCGAGATCGACCGCGACGGCACCGGCGGCCTCAACCGCCCCGGCGAGGTCGTCCTGCACATCCCCGGCGGCCATGTGCTGTCCCGCTCGGGCGGCCATGAGGCGGGCTGGCTGCGCTGCCGCGTCACCGAGCCCCTGCCCGCCCAGCCCTTCTACACCACCTCCCCGACCGTCCGCTCGGCCGAGGTCTTCACGGTCGGCGGCACCGCCCCCGCCGTGCACGCCGAGACCGTCGAGGACGAGGCCCTCGGCGAGTCGACGGGCCTGCCCGGCCAGCGTCTGGCGCTCGTCCACACCCCCGTGGTCGGCGACGACCCGCCGCTGCTGCTCCAGACCGCCGAGCACGAGGGCTGGATCGACTGGCAGGTCGTCCCCCACTTCGCCGCCTCCGGACCGGAGGACCGGCACCTCACCCTCGACGCGGCCACCGGCGAGATCGCCTTCGGCCCGGCCGTCCGCGAACCCGACGGCCGGCTCCGGCAGTACGGGGCCGTCGCCCCCAAGGGCTCGGTCATCCGCGCCCGCCGCTACCGCACGGGCGGCGGCCGGGCCGGCAACGTGGCCCGGGGCACGGTCCAGGTGCTGCGCACCTCCGTCCCGTACGTCTCGGAGGTCGTCAACCGCGAGGCCGCGCGCGGCGGCGTGGACGGCGAGACGGTCGAGGAGGCGAAGCTCCGCGCCCCGATCACGCTCCGCGCCCAGGAGCGGGCGGTGACCCTGCGCGACTACGAGGAGCTGGCGCGCCGCGCGGCCCCCGAAACGGCCCGCATCACCTGCCTGGAGGGCGAGCCGGACGAGCACGGCTCGTACGCCGTACGGGTGTTGGTGGTCCCGCAGGCGGTCCCGGACCCCGGCGGCCGCCTCCGCTTCGAACAACTGGTCCCCGGCGACTCCCTGTTGGACCGCATCACCCGCCATCTCGACGAACGCCGCCTGATCGGCACGAGGTTGGCGGTGGGCCCGCCGTACTACCAGGGCGTCACCGTGGTGGCGACGGTCCACGCCTTCCGCGGCGTCGACACCGACCGCGTCCGCCGCCAGGCCCACGACGCGCTGTACCGCCACATCGACCCGCTGACCGGCGGCGCGGACGGCAAGGGCTGGCCGTTCGGCCGCCCGGTGCAGGCGGGCGAGATCTTCGCAGTCCTGCAACGCGTCCCGGGCGTCGAACTCGTCGACCAGGTCATGCTGCACCCCGCCGACCCCCTCACGGGCAAGCGCGGCGAGGCGACCGACCGCATCGACCTGGCCGCCCCGGCGCTCGTCTTCTCCTACGACCACCGGGTCCGCGTGATCGGGGACGGCTCATGAGGGGCTCGATCGACGGCCTCGGCTCGTCCACCCCCATCGGCGCGATGCTGCCCGCCGTCTTCGCGGACGACGACCTGGCGCAGCGCTTCGTGGCGGGCCTGGACGAGGTCATGGCCCCCATCCTCAACGTCCTGGACTGCCTGCCCGCCTACTTCGACCCGGCTCTCGCCCCGGTCGACTTCACCCGCTGGCTGACCGGCTGGGTGGGCGCGGAGACGGACGGCACGGAACCGGAGCAGCGGCTCCGGGCCGCGGTCGCGGCCGCCGCCTATCTGCACCGGGTGCGCGGCACCCGCCGCGGCCTGGCCGAGGCCGTCCGCCTGGCCTTCGGCGTGGAGCCGGACATCTCCGAGAGCGGCGGCGCGAGCTGGACGGCCCGCCCGCTCGGCCCGTTCCCCGGCGAGCCCCGCCCCCACCTGCACGTCACGCTCCGCCTCCCCGACCCGCACCCCGCGGACGCGCACCGCCTGGACGCCCTCGTGGCCGCCGCCCGCCCCGCTCACATGCCGTACACGGTCAAGGTGACCGTCGCCGAAAGGACCCCGGAAAGATGACCACCCAGAACTGCGCCGAGTGCGGCACGCGGGCCGAGCCCGGCCAGTCGTTCTGCGACGCCTGCGGGGCCGTACTGAGCTGGACGGACCGGACGGACCGAACCCCGGCAAGGACGAGCCCGACGGCGACCGCGGACACGGGTTCATCCTCCCCGCCCCGAGACCCGGCCCCCAGCACACCGGCGCCGACGCCGACGCCGGCACCCGCACCCGCACCGGCATCGCCTGAGCCCGCGCCGCACGACGACGATGACGCCCCCTCATCCTCCCCCTCCTCGGACGCCGACCACGACTCGGACGACGAGGACACGACGGAGACTCCCCTCCCGGTGATCCCCCCGGAGGAACCCACACCGCCGCCACCGGCCCCGGCCCAGGCGGCACCCGCCCCCGCCGCTCCCTCCGCGGACGACGAGGCGATGGCGGCCCGAGCCCGCTCCCTCCTCGTCCCGGTGGCCGACACGGAACCCCGCCCCACCCCGCCCCCGTCGGTCGCCCCGGTCCTGCCGGGCCGGCCGGTCGCGGACCGCCCGCAGGTCCGCGCCCCGGGCCCGGTCCAGGGCGAGATGCACGGCGTCGCCTGCCCCTGGTGCGCGACCCCGAACAACCCCGACCGGCACTACTGCATGCGCTGCGCGATGCCGATGACCCTGGAGGACCGCTCCACCCAGCGCCTCCCGTGGTGGCGTCGCCTCTTCAACCGCAACGGCGAGGCCCACTGGGCGGGCGACCGCCCGCGCCTGCGCCGTACGTTCGACCGGATCGTCACCTGGGTGGTGGCGGCGGTGGTCCTCACCCTCGTGATCCTGGCGGCGGTGAACACGCCGGCCGCGATCCAGGCCACGAAGGACCACTTCGCCAAGCGCGCCCCGGTCTTCGCGGACTCGTACGCGGCGTCGCGCTCCTATCCGGGACACAAGCCCGAGCTGGCCTTCGACAGGATCAACAACACGTGGTGGGGCCCGGGCGTCGCGCAGTCGGGCGAGGGCGAGTGGATCGAGGCCAGCTTCGACCAGCCGATCCGGCTGCTGGACGTGGTCATCACCTCGGGCACGACGACCCGCCCCGACCAGTTCACCGAGTCGGCCCTGCCGCACCGCATCAAGGCGACGATCACCTTGAAGGACGGCACGATCACGACCCGCCAGCTCACCCTCGACCAGAGCGCGGGCGGCCAGCCGCGCTCGTTCCGGGTCGGCGAGGTGTCGAAGGTCCGCTTCACGATCGAGTCGTCGTTCCTGGCCTCGGGCACCAAGCAGGTGGCGATAGCCGAGATCGAGTTCTTCGGCAGGTCGAGCGCGAACTCGACGTGACGCACAGGTAGCCGAGGACAGCCGGTCGCAGCGCGGGAAGGCGACCGGCTTTCTCACGCACGGGCAATGCTTGCGTAACTCAAGCAACAGCTTTACAGTTGCCTAAGTTAAGCAACCAACTCAGCGCTCGCTGACCCGCTGCGGAAGGACCTCGCCATGCTCGCCTCCTTCATCCGCTTCGTCGTCTTCGGCGGCGGCACCGGAGTCCTCTGCAGCCTGGCGGTCCCGGCCCTGGCCACCCAAGTCCCATGGCCCCTGGCAAACGCCCTGATCACCGCCGCGTCGACCCTTCTGTGCACGGAGCTCCACGCCCGCTACACGTTCCGCACCGGCCGCGCGGGCTGGCGCCGGCACTGGCAGTCGGCAGGCTCGGCGGCAGCGGCGTACGCGGCGACAAGCATCGCAACCCTGACCCTGCACGCCCTCGAACAGTCCCCGACCATGCTGACGGAACAGCTGGTCTACCTCTCAGCCTCAGCCCTGGCAGGCATAGCCCGCTTCCTACTCCTCCGCCTGGTCGTCTTCGCACCCCCCACGCCGGCGTCCCCCCTCCGACTCCGAACCCCCCTCGCCCTCACGGCGTGAGCCGACGCCCGCGATACCCGTCCCAGGCCCGAGCCGCCGCGCACATCCCGTGAGTCCACTCCTCCGGCCGGTCACCGTCGGCGATCGACTCCCAGAGCCTCCGCTGAGCCCGCGCGAAGGCATCGACATGGAAGCCCGGCGCAGCAGCCCAAGCAGGATGCAACGCGGCAAGCCCCTCCGCCTCCGCAACCCGATGCCCCGAGGCGACAAGCCAGATCACCCACAGAGCCGGATCGATCCACCCGGCCCCCCGCGAAGCCCAGGCCCAGTCGACGATCCGGGCCCGCCCGTCCACCACAAGGACGTTGTCAGGCTTCCAGTCGGTATGCAGCAGGACGTCCCCCTCGAAGAACCGAGCATCGTCCGGATCCCTGACATAGGAGCTCATCCGCTCAGCCATACTTTTGAGTTCGGTGTCGACGGACGTCGCAACGGAGGCAAGCCGCTCCATGGCCCGCAGAACGCACGGCAGGTCGGGCGAACCGGGCGAGTAGTCGGCATGCCGCCCACCAAGATCCTCGAACCCGAGCAGATCCCACCCCCCTGCCCTGATCCGCCACCGCAGCACCGGGGCAAGACCACCGGTGTACGCGTTGACGTCGGCCTCCCGCTGCTGAGTCCAGACCCGAGGATGATCGAGCCGCAGCCCCTTCACAAAGACGGTCCCCTCATCGAGAAACAGCCGCGCGGCGATCTCACTGTTGAACCCGGCAGCGACCACCTCCACCCCCCGCACAGGCCCGGCAACCGCCTCGATCTCCTTGACCACGGCGGCGGGGATTTCGGCCAGTCGATGAGTTGCCACGAGTCTGCTCCAGAGACGGAAAGGAAAGGCAATGGCGGAAGGCCACCGTGGGGCGACGGCTCACTCGCAAGCCCCCACCCCACAGCGCTTGATCAGTTGTACGGGTTGTCGTCACCGCAGCCCGGCAGTGTCCGTGCGGTGAGCGCGTCGTGGTGACCCCGGAGTGCGATCACCGAACGCGCGAGCCGCTTCACGCGCTCCACCTCTCCACGGAGCCCTGGCTGCTCCACGAGACCGAGCCGCCGCCGGGCCTCACCGATCGCGACCAGCGCGACCATCGCCTGCCCGTCGTCCTCGGTGCGCTCCGCAACCAACTGCTCGACTTTCGGGATCAGTTGCTCCAGGTGCCCGGTGAAGTCCTGCGCGAACAGCCGTACTGTCTGATAGCGGGGCAAGCTCACCTGACCGAGAAACCAGGCAGCCGCCGCACGCATCCCAGTGAAGTCCTGGGCCTGTGAAGGGGTATCGGCCTCCAAGTCCACGGCGTTCACCTCGCGGCCCTCTTCGGAGCGCAGGACGAGTGCCAGTAGGCGACGATCGACGAGGAGTCCCGACGGGCGAGCATGCCCCGTCGGCAACGCTCCAAGCTCTCGATCGAGTTCAGGCAAGCCGGACACGTTTCGCCCTTCGGCGCGTACGTCGTGTATTCCCACTGTCCTGCGTCGGTGTCAGCGCACACCCCGTGTCCCGTACCGGGTAGCTGCCGCGTACTACTGTCCGCCATGGCTGCCTGCTTTCCTCAGGTGGTCCACGCCCCCGGACGTTCGCCGCGTCGCGGGGGTCTTGCCCCCAGTAGAGCTTCACTCCTTGCGGGGGCCTCGCAGAACAGCGAACGGGGAACCCCGCAAGCCTGTTTGGGGAACCCCGTTCCAGCTCATTCGGGGTTCCCCGACGGATCCCTCGGGCTACGCTGGACGGCGATCACTTCGGTTCCCGCTAGGTGGCTGCATGGACGACCGCGAGACTCGGCGAAGCGGATATCCGCTGACAGTGCCTGCCGCACTCCTCAATAGCGAAGTCATGCGGCAAGCGTGTTCCACCCGGAACTTCCAGGACATCTTCCGGCTCGTCAACCGCCGTACCGGATCCAGCCACGCGGCAATGGCATCGGCTGTCGGAAAGATGACCAGTTCTCGGGTCAGCGACATCATCCGTGGTGTCCGGGGAATCCGTGGGCGTGAAGTAATCGAGCGAGTGGCAGATGGGTTCGGCATCCCCGGTTACATGCTCGGCTTACCCGCACGTCCATGGGAGGGCAGAAGCGACACGGCCGAGGCGAACATCGACCGCCGGGTCTTCGTCTCCGCGACAGCCGCCGCCGCTCTGTCAACGGCCGCAACGCAGTTGAATCGAGGCCAGCGCGCCGTTCAAGCCCTCGAAGCAATGAGCAATGACAGCGCGAGCATGCTCACCTTGACGCTCGGTGAACTGATCGACCACTACACCTTGACGATCAACTCCATGCCCCCGGACGACGTGTACGACGAACTTCTGACCGTCAGGACATACGCAAGCCGTCTACTCGACACCGCCACACCACCGGGGCAGCGAACAGAAATCACGCTGGCCGTCGGCTGGCTTTCCTGCCTGCTGGGCATCGCCGCGGGTGACATGGGTGCGCATGCGGCGGCGCATATCTGGTGCAGCGATGCCGAACGACGCAGCCAGGAGGCAGGCCACCCCGAACTGTCAGGATGGGCCGTGCTGACCAAGTCGCTGATCGCCTTCTACCAGGGACGACCTCACCAGTCCGTGGCTTTGGCCTCTCAAGGGCAAGCCGGCACTTCGTCGGGAACCCTGGTGCACGCCAAACTGGCCACACAGGAAATGCGGGCAGCGGCACTGGCAGGCGACGCAGATCGTACGGAGACGGCAAGACGCTACGCGGCACGGGAAATTACCAGGCTGCCGGCCGACGTGAAAATCACCGGCCCCTTTTCGATTTCCCTGGGGGAGGATCCCCCGTACACGGCTACGTCCTTGATGCTGTTGGGCAGACACGAGGACGCGGTCTCCGCCACCCACCGCGTAATGCAGACGCTCTACCGTCCCGAGGCACGACAGCGGGGCGAACATCCGTCGAGCTACGCCCGCGCTCTACTGATTCTCGGCCTCGCCGAAGCCGGAGCCGGAAACCTCGACGAGGCCGTCTCCGCCGGACATACCGCCCTCGCGGGAAGCCGGCCGGCATGGCCGACCCTGACGCTTGCCGGAAAACTCGGCCGCGTACTCGAACGCGACTACGCCAACGCACAACAAGTGGACGAGTACCGAACCCGCTATCTAGAAGTGACGAGTCGACTGACCGGGGTGAAATGAGCAGCGGCGAACTGTCTGCGGACCAGATCCGCGACATCGTGGACTTCGTGGACATCGAAGCCCCGCCACCGCAGGACGAGCCAACCGCCCACTTCCTGTTCGGAACAGACCAGACACAGCCGGTTGATATTGCAGCGGAGCAATACCACAAAGGACTCGCACCGCTGATCATCACAACCGGAGGAATCAACCGACACAGCGGTGTTGTCGAGGCACGGAAATTTCACGATCTCCTGATCAAGCAGGGCGTCCCTGACTCTGCGATCCGCTGCGAGGAGCAGGCTGCCAACACATGGCAGAATGTAGAATTCTCTCGCGGCTATTTGCAAGAAGCCTTGCAATCAGGACTGAAAGTTACGGCCATCAGCAAGTGGTACCACCGCCGGACCCTGCACTGCCTGGCGACTCTGGTTCCCGGCATCGGCCCCTTCTACGCCATCTCTTGGGAGCCAGTCTATGCGGGCAGGGTAGTGAGTCGCACCGATTGGCCCGCTATTCCCGACGGCAGACGCCGAGTGATCCGCGAATGGGAAGAGGTTCCCCGACGCGTGTCGGAGGGAAGCTTCAAAGGCGTATATCGCGTCAACGGCGCTTGGCGCTGAGCTGAAAACGCGGTCCAATCCTCGACACGGAAGGCCCTATCTCGGGCTCGACAACCCGGACTACCCGGACATCGAGGAGGCACCCCAACCCCTGGGCTCCCTGCCCGCGCGCGGATGCGCCCGGTGCACCGAGCAGGGGTTCACCACCACCGGGCAGGAATTCCACAACTCCACGCCGGCCGTGAGCAACTCCATTACCGCACCCCGCTCTTGGGGAGTCCATACGGCCGACTCGCCTCCGAACAGTTTCTCGTAGGCGCTGTTGTGGGGCTCCATCTGGTGGGGCAGTTTATGGGGTGCGGCGAGGCCTCGGGCGAGGTCCTCGAAGAAGTTCCATGCGTCGAGAACCGCGCCCGGTGGGAGTTTTCTCCGGGTCGGGTCCTCGAGCCAGTGGTGGACTCGGGCCAGGTCCAGCAGCGCCGGCTCGGAAGTGTCCGGTCTCCGGCCCCGGCGGCTCGCATAGGCCCTCGCCTGCCGGACCGTCCCGAAGAGCGGTACGCGCGGGCCGTCCCCCGCTGCCGGCAGAGAGAGCAAGCGGTCGAGCTCGTCGTCCCGCCCGGCCAGCCACAGGACGACTCCGCTGCGCACCCGACCACGCCCGCGAATCCGGTACGGATAGGGGCCGTAAGCCCGATCGCCGCCCCCGCGCGCGAATATGTCCACCGTTCCGGTCTCCGTCACGGCGTCACATTGGCACGGTTCGGGAGATGCGTCGCGGCAATTATCGACGCCTCAGATTTACGGGACCTGGAACTCGATCTGGGTGATGGCCGGGCCGTCGCCCGTGACCTGGCCCTCGCCGATCTTCTCCGACCAGTAACCGTCCTTGTGGAGTTTCGCCAGAACGGTGGAGGAAAGGCTGACGGTGATCTGAATGCCGCCCTCGGGCGCGGGTACGCGATCAATACTCACTTCGTGGCTCATAGGGACGACGCTACCGCCAACAACTCCCGCACCAACGGCTGTTGAGGTTTTATCCAAGGTAATGGCGTATGCGCCGATCACACCCCCGCCGTCCCCGCCGCCCTCGCTCCCTCCAGCGGGATCTCCACCTGCGCCACGAAGTCCGAGACCATGCGGTCGAAGAGGGTTGCGAGGCGGTGGAGGTCCTCCGGGGCCCAGTCGGCCAGAGCGGCCTGCATGCCCAGCAGGCCCGCGTCACGGACTCGTGTCACCGCCGTTCGGCCCTCCTCCGTGAGCCGGATGAGCTGGGCCCGACGGTCGTCGGGGTCGGGTACCCGCGCCACCAAGCCGGACTTCTCCAACTGCCGCAGCTGACGCGTGACATGCGACGCCTCCACGGACAGGCGGACGGCGAGCACGCCGGGGCGCAGCAGCTCGTCCGTGGCCAGGTGGCGCAGGATCGCCACGGCGGCCCGGTCCAGCGGGAGTCCGACGAGGGACATCAGCCGTTCGTGCTGGCGGGCGCGACCGGCGAGGTACGTGATGCGGGTCAGGGCGCGCTCGATCGTGATCACGTCTGCGGAGACCTGTGCGGCGGCGACCGCTGCCGCGGGTGGCGCTGCGGGTGGCGGTGTGGATGACGGTGTGGGCATTACTCAACAGTACAGATACTTGCCAAACTCAAGCAAGATCCCCGGATCCTGCTGCGTATCCCCCTGCGTGCGGGACAAACGAAAGAGCCCCACCCCGTCTGACACGGGATGGGACTCGATCTCTATGGAGCGCCGGGCAGGCCTTGCACCTGCATCTCCCCGCAGGAAGCGGGGCGTCTTTCCTTGGACGACCAACGCAGAGGTCGTTCACCGTTTTTGCTTTCCGGTGACCGGCTCAAGATCAAGCTTACCCCACCTTTGAGGCGGCGATGACCACTGCCGACCACGCTCGACCACCGATGAGCGGGATGTGATCAGGCGACGTCGTCGACCTTCAACTCCGGTCCCACGACCAGGGTGATGACGTCGGCCGCGGCCGAACTGTCCGCCGTCGGCTGCAGTCCGGGCAGTCGGGAGGCGAGGACGGCGGCCTTGGCGTCGAGGCCCGTCGGATAGGTGACGGTCGTCTTCGTGACCGTCTCGGGCGCGTTGCCCGTCGCGGTGACGGTGTAGCCGGCCTTCTTCAACTTCTCGGCGACGGCGGCGGCGCGTCCAGAGACCCCGGTGCCGTTGAGGACCTGGACCTTCACGGAGGAGGCGTACACCACGTTCTTCTTCAAAGCGTCCAGCTGCGCCTTGGTGACCTCCTGGTCCTTGGCCAGGGAAGTGAACAGGTTCGCGGCCTGCGGGTACTGCCAGACGACGTTGGCCTTGTCGGTGGGCTGGTCGGCCTCACGCCCGTAGTTGGGCACGGTGAGGAAGCTCAGCCGGTCGCTCGGTATCCCCTTGAGCTCGTTGGCGAGCCCGGTCAGCGGCTGGATGCCGGCCATGTCGGGGTCGGTCGTCAGCGACTTGGTGGCGGACCGCAGGAAGCCGAGCATCGCGTTCGGGTCGGTGAGCTTGGACTTGGCCTTCTTGGCGAGGGCGTCCATGAACTCCTGCTGACGGCCGATGCGTCCGATGTCGGAGTTGTCGCCGACGCCGTAGCGGGCGCGGACGTAGCCGAGCGCCACCTCGCCCTTCACGGTCTGGCAGCCGGCGTCGATGTTCAGGTTGGCCTTCTCGGAGCGGATGGCCTGCTCGGGACAGACCTCGATGCCTTCCAGCGCGTCGACCATGCCCTTGAAGCCGGAGAAGTCGACCGACATGAAGTGGTCTATGCGCAGCCCGGTGTTGGTCTCGACCGTCTTGATGGAGCAGGCGGCGGCCTCGGCGACCTTGCCGTTGCTGCCGCCGATCGCGAACGCCTCGTTGATCTTGGCCTGGTGCACGGTGGACGAGTTGCCGTCGCCCTTCTCGCAGCCCGGTATCTCCACCCACGAGTCGCGCGGGAAGGACACGACCGAGGCCCACTTACGGTCGGCGGGTATGTGCAGCACCATCAGCGTGTCCGACTGCATGGTGGTCAGGTCCTTGCCGTACTTGGCGTTGGCGCCGTCGCGGCTGTCGGAACCGACGATCATGATGTTCTTCGAGCCGGGACTCAGGTTGGCCGGGCGGTCCTCGCCCAGCTTGTCGTCGACTTCCGCCACGTTGATGTTGTTGTTCAGGTCGTTGTAGACCCAGGCGCCGACCCCGCCCATCCCGAGGATGACAACGGAGGTCACGCCCGCGCTCCACGCGAGGATCCGTCCGCGCCTGGTCAGCCGCGTGCCGCCGCCGGCCTTGGATCCTGCCGCCCGGCCCCTGTTCCCCCGGCCGGTCGTCGCCTCCATCGGAGGCCGTCCACGCCTTCTCGTCCCGCTCACCGGCGCTCGCCCCTCCGTTTTCGGCCGTTTCACCCCGTACACCGTGCTCGGATCGTCGGCGTTGGTCACCGCCGAACGACGGAACCCTACATGCGTGTAGGAATACGTCCGAGAAGCACAGGCGACTCAGAAGACTCACGGAGACACACAAGGGTTGCCCCCGCGCGCCCCCGGACTGCCCTCACACGCCCGCCGTCCGCACCACGTCGAAACGCGGCCCATCAGGACCGGACGGCAAGGATCGACGAACGCACACCCCCACCCGATCGTCTCTTGCCCCCCACCTGTTCGTCTCTTGCCCCCCATCCGTTCGTCGGAAGGCTCATCCGTGGCTGCCCCCACGCCCCTCGACCACTCGGCCTCCGGTTACTCCGTCGCGCACGCCTACTGGCTCGCCGAGGCCGCCCGCGCCGCCTACAAGTCGCCGGAGGAGGCCGAAGACCTGTCCCGTTCCTGGGGCTTCGACCGCTTCCGCCACTTCTCCTCGCCGCACACCATGCCGTTCCCGATCGACGACACCCAGGTGTACGTCGCCTCGAGCGACCGGATGGTCGTCGTGGCGTTCCGCGGCACCGAGCCGCAGAACCTGCGCGACTGGCTGAGCGACGCCAACACCCCGCCCGTGCCCGGCCCGGCGCGGAAGGGGTTCGTGCACTACGGCTTCCACCGGGCGCTGGACGTCGTCCATCCGCAGGTCAGGGACACGGTCGCCGAGTTCAAGACGGACGGGCAGACGGTCTGGTTCACCGGGCACAGCCTCGGCGGGGCGCTCGCCATGCTGTCGGGCGCGCGTATGCACTTCGAGGCCCCGAACCTGGTCCCGGACGGCGTCTACACCTACGGCCAGCCGCGCACCTGCGACCGCGACCTGGCCAAGGCCTACGACACCGCGCTCAAGGGCCGTACGTTCCGCTTCGTCAACAACAACGACATCGTGCCGCAGGTGCCGCCCTCGCCCGCTTTCCAGCACGTCGACGCGGTCCGCTACTTCGACTCCGCCGGCAAGCTCCACGACCGTATGCCCGCGTTGGGCCTCCTCGGCGACAAGGTCAAGGGCGCGACGGCCGATCCCTTCGCGCCCGCGTCGGACGGTGTCCGCGACCACTTCATGGACACGTACGTGACGCTGCTGGAGAAGAACCTGTAGTGGGGCTCGGCCCCGATCCGCTCAGGCGGACCGGGGCCGGCCGTCGGGCTGCGTGAGGCAGGCGGGTCGGTTACGGGGCGTCGATCAGGTCGACCGGCGGGACCGACACCGTGCGGGCGCCCTCGGTGCCGCCGAGGACGACCTTGCGCAGGGAGACGTTGTTCTTGGTGCTGGTCTCCTGGAGGCGGTTCGCCGGGTTGGCGACGACCTGGATGTAGTAGGTGCCGTTCGGCAGGTCGGTGATGTCGAAGGACTGGCCGGGACGGTACTGGGTGTACGTGTCACCGGAGCCGACGTCGAGGACCTCGCGCACGGAGATGGAGTTCTGCTGGCCGCAGGCGGTCGACAGATCGGTGTTGTAGGGGTGCCAGTTGGCGTTCTTCACCGTGTAGTCGACGGCGTCGGTGTTGGCCAGGCAGAAGGCCTCCTTGCCGCTCTTCACGATGTCCTTCTGGTCCGCGGACAGCAGGTGGTAGCTGGCGAAGTCCGTGAAGTGCCAGTGCTCGTGGCCGATGCGCGGGTCCCACTCCATGGTGCCGGCCGGGGTATAGCCGATCTGCTTGCCGTCGGCGTCGTAGAAGTACTGGTACGAGTCCATCAGGTCGGCGCCGGGCTGGCGGAAGCCGTCCACGACGAGCGGGGCGGGGCCCGCGTTCCAGACGTTGGCGCTGAAGGCGAGGTAGTCCTTGCCGGGCGCGTCGCCGTCCTCCCCGTCGGTGACGGCGATGTCCCAGGCCGGCAGCGAACGCAGGTCCGGCTTGGGCACGTTGGCCGGGAGGCCGGCCCGCCCGGTGGGCCGCTGGGCGTTGGCCTTCAGCCCGGGCGCGATCCGGGAGCCGTCGGTGTGACCTGCGCCGTCGCCGAGGTGGTGGGCGAGACCGCGGTCCTCCAGGGCGTGGGAGAGCGCGGACGGGGTGGGAGCGTCGGCGCCGCGGGGCCCGTAGTGATGATTGCCCCCGGCCGCACTCGTGCCCCCGGCGGAGTGCCCCCCATGACCGCCATGGCCCGACGACGATGACGACATGGACGAACGCAGTCCGGCGCCGCCCGAACCGCCCGCTGCGCCTTCCCCGCCCTCGTCGTACTGCCGGACCGTCACCTTGATGGTCTGCTGGTCGTTCGGGATCCCGAACAGGTCGCGGTACTTCTTCGCGACCGACACCTCGGCCGTGTACTCGCCCGCGGGCAGGTCGATCTGCCGGTCGTAGTCGACGGCGGTGGTGTTGGCCGCCCAGCCCTTCTCGACGCCCCACACCGAGCCGAGCGTGAACGGGTTGGTGGGGCAGCTCTCCGGATAGTGCGAGGTCGCCGGGGCGTCCGGACGCAGCCGGCCGGAGGCGTTGTTGGGACAGAACGCGCCCGTGGTCTTCTGCACCTCGGCGCCGGACGCGTCCTTGATGGACACCTCCAGGAAGCCGGGCAGCCCGCTGAAGTCCTTGACGGTCCCGGCGGGCAGCGTCTTGGTCTTCACCTTGGATCCGTCGCGCAGGATCTGCTGGGCGACGACCGGGTCCTTGTACGACTTACGCGTCACCTTGAATTCGAGGGGCGCGTTGTCGACCGTGACATACGTACCGAGGTCGAAGTCGAGGTTGAACCCGCCCTCCCACTCGTACCGGTCGAGGATCACGGACTTCGAAGCGGCGACGAGCTTGAGCTCCGGCACGCCGGGTGTGCTCGCGGGCGCCGCGCCGGCGCCGGGAGCGGCCCCGGCGACGGCGACGACGGTGAGCGCGGCCCCCGCGGCGAACGCCGCACGCTGAAGGCCCTTGCGGTGGTGCTGTCTGGTCATCGGTTCCTCGTCTGCGAGTGCCATGGTCAGTGGCATCGGACTGGACAGCCCACAGTCCGACCACCTACCCCGGACGCACCCCACGCGCCCCGGCCATGACTGTGAGCACCCTGTGAGAGGCCCAAATGCCACCACCGGGTTGCCTGTTACCGAGAATCACCGACAGATCGCCCGCCAACTCCCCACCATTCACGCCCAGTTCCCCAAAAGGTTCACCCGTCCGAGTGACCCCTCGCCGCCCCCTCCACAGCGCGCCGCGGAGCGACCGACGCAGCCGACGCGGCCGGCGCCGTCGGCGACTCCAGGTGGACGACGACGGTGGAGTGGAAGCGCTGGACGGCGTCGTCGACACTGCGGATGAAGCCGGACTCGGCGTTGCCGCGACCGCTGCCCATCCCCTTGATGAGGCTGAGCCGGAATCCGCTGATCGTCGCCCCGTTCTTCGGCAGCAGGTCGGCCGGCTCCGGACGGAGTCGCTCCAGGGTCCCTCGGGGCCCGCCCGAACCGCCCTCGACCAGGGTCTCCACATGCAGGTCGGCAGGCGCCTCCGCCAGTCGCCGGACGAGCCGCTTCGCCCAGGTCAGCGGGTAGCCCTGGTCGGGCGCGGGAATCTCGACGGACGTCCGCAGCCGGCCGGTGCGCAGGTCGGCCCCGACCGCGAGCACCCCCGGCGTCCCCTCGATCCGCAGCTCCGCCTGCAGCTTCCCCTCCGCGCACAGCTCGTCGGCCATCCGGGCCCTGCGCTCGCCGGGATCCGCGCCCCGCCGGGCCCGCTGCACGGGCAGCACCTTCTGTCCGAGCTCACCGCCCAGCCCCAGGCTGACCTGCCGGATGAGCCGCTCCCAGCTCTCGACGACCTCCAGCGCCCGCGCGTCGCCCGGACACAGGGTCTCGTCGTCGATGCCCTTGCGCACGGGAACCCAGGACGCGCCCATGTTCTGGAAGCCGTGGCAGCCCGAGTTGTCGTGCTGGAGGTAGCGCAGCAGTTCCTGGAGCAGCCAGGCGTGTGCGCTGTTGCCGACTCCCTCGTGCCGGATGAGCAGTTGGGCCTGGTGGGCCACCTCGGCCCAGGACAGGTGCCGCAGCGCCACCTTGTGCTTGCGCCGGCCGTCGATCTTGACGTCGACGAGCGGACTGCCTTCGAGGGCGACGTCGTTGGAGAGCGTGATGACGGCCTCGTAGCCGCGCCGGGCGGCGATGTCCATGTAGGCCTGCACCTGCTCGGGGCGCAGCGCGTTGCCGTTGGTCTTCGTCTCGACGAGCGCGGTCCACAGTTTGCCGGCGCGCTCGACGCGGATGACGCCGTCCGGGCGGCGCGGGGAGTCGCCGTGCGGCAGGGAGACCTCGGTGAACGTCTCCATCCGGCCCGCCGGTGCGCCGAAGGCGGCCGTGAGCCGCCGCCCGAACTCCGGGACCTGCGCCATCACCGACAGCAGGACCGAGGTCGCCCGGGTCTCGCGGTCCGGGTCGCTCTTGAGCGCGGAGACGGGGAAGAGCCGGGCGTTCTTCCACGACTCGTTCTCCGCGAGGGACTTCTTCGCCGTCTTCGGCAGAGTCACCTTCTTCTTGGCGGTGCGGGGCCGGGCGGCGGCCTTGCGACCCGACTCCGCGTCGTCGGCGGCGGGACGCGGGGCGGGGACGGCGGGGAGCGGCGCGGCGGGAAGCGAGGCAGCGGCCTCCGTCGTCACCGGGTCGAGCTCGACGGCGGGCTGGACGGCGCCGTCGGCCTCCCCCGCCCCAGCCAAAGAAGCACCGGCACCGGCTTCGGCGTCCACGGTGTCCGCAATACCCGCAGTGTCCGCCGCGTCCGCCGCGTCGTCGATGTCGACGCCGAAGTCCGATGCGAGGCCGGCCAGGCCGGTGTCGTAGCCCTGCCCGATCGCGCGGAACTTCCAGTCCGCCCCGCGCCGGTACAGCTCGCCGAAGATGAACGCGCTGACCGATCCGGCGTCGTCGATGGCGAACCGCAGCAGGTCCTCCCCGGCCCCGTCGGCCAAGGTGACCCGGAGGTCGTCCAGTTCACCGAAGCCGGCGCCCTCGTAGCGGCTGGCGGCGACGACGATCCGGTCCACGTCGGCCGGGATCGCCGTCAGGTCGAAGCCGATCCGGTCCTCGCTGCCCTCCCCCACGGGCGCCTTGCCCAGGAGTTGAACGCTTCCGTCCGGGGCGTCGGGGTGGTTGTAGAAGTAGAAGTCGGCGTCGCTGCGGACCTTCCCCTTCTCGTCCAGGAGGAGGACGGAGACGTCCGCGTCGCCCTCCCCGGTCGGGCTGGCCCACCCGAGGCTCACGACCACCGCGTCGACGTTCTCACTCAGAGCCGCCAGACCCACGTTGGCGCCCTTGACCATCTCGTGCACAAGCCCCCCTAAACGGCCCCCACCGATGTGACACGCGCCACACACGACGCGCGGTCAGACTCTAATACCGACAGGGTGGATCTCGGGGCGTTCAGCAGGAAAAGCCGTACGGCGACGACCGGGGTGGTCGTCGCCGTGGAGAGAGGATCCGGGAGGATCAGAGGCCGTATCTGGGTTTCAGGTGGCGCCAGAAGTCGCGGAGCATCCACTTGTCGAACTCGGTGATCTGGGTGGCGCTGCCGGCGTTCATGAGGAAGCAGCACTGGCCGGTCGGGGTCCAGTCGTAGAAGTCGTCGAGGCCGAAGGTGTGGCCGACTTCGTGCAGGTAGATGTGGATGTTCTCCTGGTTCACGACGGACGTGAAGTACTCCTGGCCGACCCGCTGGCCCCAGTCGCCGCCGGCGCCGCCCTGGAAGCCCTTGGTGAGCCAGAGGGACTGGTCGTAGTGGCGGGCGGTGCCGCCTGGGCAGCGGGAGTAGTTGCCGTCCTGGTGGAAGAAGCGGCCGCAGTCGGGGGCGCACTGCGGGGCGCCGGCGCCGTCCAGGACGTTCGTGTAGACGTCGACCGAGGTGTCCGTCCACTGGAGGGTGGCGCGGTTTTTCACCGCCCAGCCGACGATGTTGACCGGGACGGTCGTGTACGGCCAGTTGTTGTAGCCCCGGCCGTTCTCCACCTGCGCGGCCATCCACTTGGCGAACTGCTTCTTCAAGGCCGCGTGGATCTGGTCGCGCAGCGCCGTGCTGACGGGGGCGTCGGACTCCCAGCGGACGCAGTAGTTGATGCTGCCCCGGTTGGCCATGACCTGGTCCCAGCCGTAGTTCCGGAAGCCGTAGAGGTCGGGGTATGTCGTCGAGACGTGGTTCCACACCTGGTTCAGCGGCTGGACCAGGTTCGACGGCGGGCTCCACTCCTCGGCGGCCTCGGCGCGGGGAGCGGCGACGCCGGCCGAGTGGAAGAGGAACGCGGCGAGCGCCGCGAGGACGGTGAGCAGTCTTACGGGATGCCTGTGCCTGTGCCTGTGCACGGTGAACTCCTCGTGTGGGGTACGGGATTCACTTGCCGGACTTCGTTGCCTGCAGCGTTCTTCTCTCGGTTGCCGCCGGGGGCGTCCAAGTTGCCGTGTTTCGGCCGTGACATCGTCCGGGTGGTTCCGTGGCGAGTCCGGGGTGGGGAGGGGGGCGTGGCCGTCATCATGAGCCGGTGTTTCGCTCCCTTCGCGCCCTTCGGGTCCCGTTGTCCGCGCTGCTCGCCGCGCTCGCGCTGCTCGTCGGGCCCGCGTGCGTTCCCGTCGGGCACGGGGTCGGTGCGCCGCCGGGGGCGTTCGGGGCGTACGTCGGGTACGACGACGCCGGCGTGCGGCGGATCGCGGAGCTCGACGCGTGGCTCGGCGCGGCCACCCCGCGCGTCGGGCACGCCTATCTGCCGGGCGATCGGTGGAGCAACATCGAGGGCGCGCCCGGGTATCTGGAGTACTGGGCGCAGTGGCGCAAGGCCCGCGCCGACCGGATGTTCGTCCTCAACGTGCCGATGCTGGAGGGCACCGAGGAGCATCTGCCGGACGCGGTCGTGCGGGAGGAACTGCGCAGAGGGGCTCGCGGCGACTACGACGAGCACTTCCGGACGCTGGCCCGGCGGCTCGTCGCGCTCGGGGTGCCCGATGCCGTGCTGGTGCTGGGGTGGGAGATGAACGGGATCACCTACTCCCATCGGTGCGGGCCCGATCCGCAGGCCTGGAAGCGGTACTGGGTGCGGATCGTCCAGGCCATGCGGTCGGTGAACAGGGGCGAGGACGGGGACGGGGGCGGGAGCGGGGACGGGAGCGGGGACGGGGGCGGGAGCGGGGACGGGGGCGGCGGGCGGCCTGGGTTCCGGTTCGAGTTCACGCCCAGTCGGGGGCTGGACGCCGTCCCGTGGACCGAGTGCTATCCCGGGGACCGGTATGTGGACGTCCTCGGCATGGACGCCTACGACCAGCCGCACGGCATGTCCTTCGAGGAGCAGGTCGCCGAGCCGTACGGGCTCGCGGCACACGTGCGGTTCGCGCGGGCGCACGGCAAGCCGGTCTCGTATCCGGAGTGGGGGCTGTACCGCAACGGCGACAACCCTGAGTATGTGCGGGGCATGCTCACCTGGTTCGCCGAGCACCGTCCGCTCTACCAGACCGTCAGCGACTACTGCCCGCACGGGGTGTGGCGGTGTCCCGACAATCCTCGGTCCTCGGCGGTCTACCGTGCGCTGGTCGCAGGGCCGTTCGGCTGAACCTCGCCGACCCGCCCGGCCCCTTCCCCTCCCCGGCCGCGCCACCGGTCCGATGATCGCAGGATGGGACGAGAACACCACGCGCATCTCCGCGCCGCACCCGGGGTCCGGGCCGCCCTCCTCGCCCTCCTCGCCCTGCTCCTGCTCGCGCTCGCCACCGTGCCGGCCGACGCCGGAAGCAACGGGAACCACAGGAACCAAGGGAACGGCAGAGACGGCGAGGCCGCCCGGGCCGTCCGTGCGCACGAGGCGGCTCGCAAGCGGGTCGACAGGCTCCGGCAGGCCGACGCCCTGGCCACGACGATCCAGGACGCCGAACGCCGCCGCCGGACCGTCCGCGACGAGCTGTGGGACCTGCTGCGGGCCGGGGCCCGCGGTTCCGGCGATCCGGTCGCCGTCGACCCCTCCGGGCGGTCCGGCCGCTGCCGCTTCGGACAGCGCAGCCGCCCACCCGAGCCCGACTCCGCGTGGAAACCCGACTCCGCGGCCGAGTCGCGCGCCGAGCTCTGGATCGCTCCGACCCGGCGCTACTGGCTCTCCGCCGGTTACGCCGCCAAGGGCTCCCGCTGGGCCCGCCGCCACACCGGCCAGGACTTCGCCGTGGACTCCGGGACGCCCGTGTACGCCGTCGGCGCCGGGACCGTCCGCGCCACGACCTGCGGCGACGGCTTCGGCAACCAGGTGCTGATCCGGCACGGCGACGGCTACTTCACGCAGTACGCCCACCTGTCCCGCATCGACGTACGCAAGGACCAGCGGGTGACGGCCGGCCAGCGCATCGGCCTGTCCGGCGCGTCCGGCAACGTCACCGGCCCGCATCTGCACTTCGAGGTGCGGATCACCCCGTATCACGGCTCCGAGGTGGCCCCACTGCCCTGGCTGCGCCGGAAGGCGGTCCTGGTGTCGGGAGCGCCGACGCTCCCCTGAGCCTCGGGGCTGCCCCACCGACCAGGGGCAGCCCCGAGTGCCGCCGGGGGGAGGCTCGGCGCCGGACGCCTTGCCATGACGGCCGTAGGGGTCCGGCCTGTCGACTCCCGGCGTGTCCGTCCCCCGGGCGGCGACTCCAGGCTGCCGTGCCCGGGGCGTCGACGCACACCGGTCCCGGGAAGATCCGTACACCTAGACGCCCTCCCGGCCGGGACGGACGCCCCTCCCCCGTATTACCTATACCTAGGTACTCGCGGGGATCTCCGTGCGTGAGGCGATCCTCAGCTTGGCGAGGATGTGCTCGACGTGCGCGTCGACCGTCCGTTTGGAGATGACGAGCCGTTCGGCGATCTCCCGGTTGGACAGCCCCTGCGCGACGAGCGCGGCGACCTCCCGCTCCCGCCGGGTGAGGGCGTCGGCGGAACGCGGCGGGTCGGGCGGCGTCCTGGGCGCGGGAGGACGCACAGCGCCACCGCCACCGCCACCGCCACCGCCACCGGCACCGGCACCGGCACCGGCACCGAATCCAGCACCCGAGTCAGCACCCGCACCCGCGTCGGCACGGCTTTCGGCGCCGGCCGCCTCCGGCACGTCCGCGTCCGCCCGTACCGCCGCCAGCACCTCCCGTCCCGACAGCCGCGCGCCCGTGTCCCGCCACCGCTCGAACCCCTCCGGGCCGAGTGCCGCCCGCACTGCCCGCTGCGCCGCCTCCTGCTCCTCGACGAGTCGCGGTAACAGCGCCACCGGATCCCCGCTGAGCCGGCGCGCGTTCTCCGCGTACCCGAGCAGCCAGCAGGCCCGTACGTACCGCTCCTGGCGGACCGCGTGCCAGGCCAGCCCCAGACAGGCCAGCGCCGCGACCAGCACCTCGCCGATCTCGCTGGTGGCCTCCAGGCCACGGCGCAGACACTCCTCGCCCTGCGCGTCCTGGCCGGTGAGCATGAGGATGACGCCCCGGGTGGCCATCGTGGACGCGTACAGCTGGCGCTCGCCGCGGCCCTCCAGATACGCGAGGCCCGTCGCGCACAGCTCCAGCGCGCCGTCGGTGTCCCCGAACACGGCCCGCAGCAGCGCGGCCTCGTAGTGGACGACGCCGATGCCGAGGCCGTCGCCCGACGCGACGATGCGCAGCCGGGCCGACTCCACCTGCGCGAGCCCCTCCTCCACCGCCCCGCCGAACGCCGTCAGCGCGCCCAGATAGGCCTCCGCGGACAGTTCGACCCGCGTCTCACCGCACCGCCGGGCCACCGCGTAGGCCTGCGGGAACCGTTCCAGCGCCGTGTCCATGTCGGCCGTCCAGACGGCGAAGATGCCGGTCATCAGGAGCCCCCAGGCGCGCTCGGGACCGTCCTGCGGGACCAGCTCCAGCCCCTTGTCGATCCAGTGCCGGCCCTCCGACAGCGTGCCCGCGGCCCGCCAGTACGGGCCGAGCCGGGTGGCCAGCCACAGCGCGTCCACCGCCCGGCCCTCGGCCGCGCACCCGTACTCCAGGGCCGCCCGCACATCGGCGGTCTCCTCGCGCACGGCCCGGTGCAGCACGGCCTGCGCCGGGCTGAGGAACTCGTCCCAGAACCGGCCGACCAGCCGCTCGTAGTAGGCGAAGTGCCGCTCGCGGACGGCGTTCCGCTCCCGGACGGCGTCGTCGGCGTCGCCCTCCGCGGCCGGGCGGCCGGCGCCGTACTCGCGGATGGTGTCCAGCAGGCGGTAGCGGGAGCCGTCCTCGCCGATCCGCTGTACGACTGACTTGTCCACCAGGCCGATCAGCGCGGCCACCACCTCGCTCGCGGGCAATGCGCCGCCGCCGCAGACCAGTTCGGCCGCCGACAGCTCGAACGAGCCCGCGAAGACGGACAGTCGGGCCCACAGCAGCCGTTCCTGCGGGGTGCACAGGTCGTAGGACCAGTCGATGGCCGTGCGCAGGGTCTGATGCCGGGTCAAGGCGGTGCGGCGGCCGCCGGTGAGGACCTCGAAGCGCTGGTCGAGCCGGGCGACCAGCTCGGCCAGCGGCACCGCGCGCAGCCGCACGGCAGCGAGTTCGAGCGCGAGGGGCATGCCGTCGAGCCGGTCGACGAGCGCCAGCGTCCGCTCCCGGTCGCCTTCCCCGACGGCGTTCCCGCCGGTGACGGCCGCGGCCCGCTGGAGGAAGAGGCTGACGGCGTCGCCCCTGGTCAGCGGGGCGATCGGGACGCAGTGCTCGCCGGGGACGTCCAGCGGCTGCCGGCTGGTGGCGAGCACGCTCAGCCCGGGGGCCTCGCGCAGCAGGATGTCGCAGAGCATCGCGCACGCGTCGACGAGGTGCTCGCAGGTGTCGAGCACCAGCAGCATGCGGCGCTCCCGCAGATGCTCGACAACCGCGTCCAGCGGAGTCATCCCGGACTGCTCGGGAAGCTCCAGCACTCCCGCGAGGGTCGCGGGCACCAACTCCGGGTCGTGCAGCGCCGAAAGCTCCACCAGCCGGACGCCGTCCGCGAACCGGGCCGCCGCCGCGCCCGCCGCCCGCAGCGCGGTACGGCTCTTGCCGACGCCGCCCGGCCCGACCAGGGTGACCAGCCGGAACCGGCCCAAGACCCCTCTGATCAGGTCGAGTTCCTCGATCCGTCCCACAAAACTGGTCATCTCCACGGGGAGTTGTCCGCCCCGCCGCTGACCGAAGCCGAATCCCATGCCACCCCCGCGCGCGCCCTTCACCGATCGACCACCACCATCACACCGTAAGCACACGACTGCCGAGCGTGAACGGCGTGGGGTGATCCTGATGGACGTAGGTATCACCCGGGACGGGGACGGAATTCGCGCGCCCGCACGAAGGATGACGGCGTCCCGGTCTCACCCGGACGAGTGAGTCCGGTGGCACTGGTGAGGTCAGTAGCACTGGTGAGGTCAGTGGGACTGGTGAGACCCGTGAGACGAATGCGGCCGGTAGACGGACAGGGCCCAGATCACGAAGACGTCGATGGCGATCTGGACAACCGCCCAGAACGGCGCGTACGGCAGGAACAGGAACTGCAGGATCAGACTCAGCGCGGCCAGCGCGATGCCGCTGACCCGCGCCCACTCGGCCTTCTCGATCCCGCCGAGCAGCGCCCAGCCGGTCAGGGTCGCGACCACGCCGACAATGAGCAGCAGCCAGCCCCACCCGGTGAGGTTCATCTCGTAGGCGTAGCTGCCGACCCGGGCGTAGACGTCGTCCTCGGCGATCGCCGCGATGCCCTGGAACACGGCGAGGACCCCGCTGACGAACATGAGCACGCCGCCGAAGACCACCCCGCCGGCGGCCAGCCCACCGCCCCCGGACGGAGCCGACGCCCGGCCGGGCGTGCCGGTGCCCTGGTGGGACGGGTCCCAGACGGGGGAGTCCTCGGGCCTCGACGGCTGGGGCCGGGCGTGCGCCTGGGACCGGGAGTGCGGCTGATCGCTCATGTTCCGACCATCCGTCCGGGGGAGGGCCGCCACCACGGGGGTGCGCCGTATGGGTGAGCCGGCATGCGGGCGGACCGGTCGGCCCCTTGACTGGAGTCTCCGGAGGATCGGTCTTGGAGGCGAGATGGCACGGACGAGCCCGACGACGGGCGTACTGCTGGCGGTGACGGCGCTGTGTTGTACGGCGTTGCTGACCGGCTGCTCCGACGACGACACCCCCTCCTCCGTGTCCAGCGCGGCCAGCAAGGCGGCCTCCGCCGCCGAGTCGGCCGCCCGGTCGGTGGCCGGCGAGGCGACGGCGGCGGCGTCCTCCCTCGCGTCGGAGGCCGGTGACGCGTACGCGTCGGCGACGGCGGAGCTGGGCCGCGAGCTGGACGAGATCAAGGGCGGCACGGACGTCGCGGACGACGTGAAGCTCGGCACGCCCGAGGCGGACGGCGACCGCAGCACGGTCGAGGTGACGGTCACCAACCGCGCCGACTCGACGAAGTCCTTCGCCGTGCAGGTGGACTTCGAGGACGCGAGCGGCAACCGGCTGGACCTGGTCCTGGTCACCGTCTCCGACGTGGCGGCGGGCAAGACCGGCACAGCCACGGCCCGCAGCAACCGCACACTCTCCGGCGAGGTGAAGACACAGGTGGGACGGGCGGTGCGCTATTAGGGCAGGCGGGCGACCGCCAGGACTGTCCTAGGCCATCCAGAAGAAGACGGCCGTCATCCGCCTCTCCTCCAGCGTGGTGCCGCAGTAACCGGTCGCGGTGTGCACGAGGTTGGCGTGGTAGAGCAGCAGCCGGTTGTACTTGTGGGGCACCCGGACGTCCTCCTCGAAGGCGTCCGGCGCGACGAACCGGGTGCCGAGGGCTTCGACGAGGTTGTCGTGCGGGGCCTGGACGACGTTCCCGCCGAGCCGGCCGCCGGGCAGGGACTGCCGGTAGAAGCTGGTCCCGCAGTCCTTGGGGACGGACGGGTTGAGGTAGAGCACGGCCGCGTACCGGCACAGCGACCGCGAGTCCGAGTGCGGCCGGGGCGTGCTCTCGCCCTCGCCGACGACCTGGACGCAGTTGTGGTTGAGGGTGCCGCCGCCGGGAGCCTGCTGCACCCACAGCTCCTGCGCGCCGGTCGCCTTCCTCACCAGCCGCTCCACGCGCCCGAGTTCGGCGGGTTCCAGCCCCGGCATGGCGCGCAGCCCCGGCCAGCTCTCCGCCGTGTACGGGTACCCCTTGACCCAGTCCTCCTCGGCGAGACAGCGCGCGCGGATGGCGGCGATGTCGGCGTCGGGGAAGACATCGTCGAGGACCCAGTAGTCCCGGCCCTTGGTGGGCTTGCGGTAGGGCAGGACGGGGAGGAGCGGGGCCTGCGGGGTCCGCTGCGGCCGCGGTGGCCGCTGTGGCATGGACATGCAGCGAACCTAGGGCGAGGCTCGACCAGGACTCGCCCGCGTTCTGGTCGGGATTCGCCCGAGAAGTGGTCAACATTCCGTCAACGGAGCCGGCGGAGACAGCGGCATATAGGACGGATTCTGTCCTCCAGGGCTGTCAGAGTGCCTTCACAGACACGAGCCCTATCACGCATACCATCACAAACCCCGCCACGAACGGAGTACCGCGATGAGCCGTCAGATCCAGGTCACCTTCGACGCCCATGACCCGCAGGCGCTGTCGTCCTTCTGGCGCGACGCGCTGGGTTACGTCTATCCCGCCCCGCCCGGCGTCGACCTGCCCGAGGGTGCGGATCCGCTGGCCGCGTGGGACGAGTTCCTCGCGGGGATCGGCGTCCCGGAGGCGGAACGGAACACGATGTCGGCCATCGAGGACCCGGACGGGCCCGGCCCACGGCTGTTCTTCCAGCAGGTGCCGGAGGACAAGGTCGCCAAGAACCGCGTCCACCTCGACGTCCGTGTCGCTCCCGGCCTGGAGGGGGAGGAGCGGATGGCGGCGCTGGAAACCGAATGCGTCCGCCTCGTCGCCCTCGGAGCGACCCGCGTACGCCGCCACGAGCCGGCTCCGCCGATGAGCACGGGCTGGATCGTGATGACCGACCCCGAGGGCAACGAGTTCTGCCTGGACTGACGCGGGGCCCTACCCCCGGTAGAAGAAGACCGAGCGCAACTGGAGCCGCTCCGAGGCGGGACGGCCGTGCGGACGCAGGGTCCAGGTGTCGCCGGCGCAGCCGGGCTCCGTGAAGACGATCGCGAACTCGTCGGTGTCGTTGTGCGGGGCGAAGGCGGGCGAGGACGCGTCGGGGTCCGCGACTTCGGCAAGCGTGATGCACTCGCCGCTGGCCGGGTCGGCGAGGCTGACCGACAGCGGCTGCCCGTCGAGGCCGATCACCTGGTACCCGAAGGTGCCGGTCGCGGCCTGGGCGGGGGTGGCCAGCACGGCCGTGAGGGCGAGGGCCCCGCAGGCGGCGGCGAGGGAGCGCAGAAGACGCACGAGGTTTCTCGTTTCGTGAGGAGAGCCGGGTTTCGCCTGCACCTTTGCCACCGGCTGCGCCCCCTACTCCACGATCAGCAGCGGGAAGGTTTCTCCGTCATCCGTTCGGACCAGCGAACAGATCGTCGGCGACGACGGCATGCACAGCCCGCTCGGACCAGCGCCATGCCCCGGCCGCTTTCCGCGTCCGCGAGCTCCTCCAACCTGCTGGGCGGGTCCGGTGGTTCGGGGTCCGCGTCCCACGCGCCGATCTAACGCCTGCCTCGAGCTCGCCTCCGCCGCCGCCGCTCGGGATCTCCGCGAGTCCGACGAGCCCGTCGCCGTGCTCACTGCGGCCCCCGCCCCCCTCGCTTACCTTCTGTACGCGATACACACAGGAACCTGCGGAATTGTGGCCTCCACCACAGCGCGCGGGGATCGGCCCTGCTGAAGTGACCGAATGATCGGTCTCCTGCTTCGCGCGCTCCCGTTCTGGGTGCGTGAGCCTCTGCTCGTCGTCTTCGGCGTCGTCTTCAGCGGCTTCCTCTTCTACGCGGCCGTCCGGGACGACGAGTGGAAGATGGCCGCCCTCGGGGCCGCCGTGGTCGTGTTCACCGCCATCCGTGTGCACACCATGAACCGCGCGTTCAAAGCCCGTCGACTGCTCAAGGACGCCGAGGGCTCGCCGGCCGCGTGACCTCGTCGCCTACCGAGATCTTTCCCTCGCGGTGCACGGTGAAGTATGCGCCGAAGGCGATGCCTCCGTCGGCGTCCGTGGTGCGGCGGTAGGTCGCCAGCGTGCGTAGGGGTTCCGGGCCCGCGCGTTGACCGGTTTCCTGGTCGACCATCGTGATCGCGCAGCGGATCGTCCGTTCGGTGAGGGTCAGTTCCGTGCCTGCTATGGCCAAGTGCGGGGTGTCGTCCTCGGTGTGCGGGGTGGGCCAGCCGTCGATGACCAGGTTGGGGCGGAAGCGGTTCATGGGGAGGGGGGTCGAACCCCGAGATTTCAACCGGTCGTTGAGGGAATCCAGGCTCGCGCTGGACACGACGTGCAGGCGGTTGCTGTTGCCTTCCGGGGGACTCACCCGGACCAGGGTGCTGGGGACGCCCAGGAAGTCGGTGAGCCAGGCGTTCGCCGCCGTGCCCTCGGCCTCGGCCTGGATCGGGTCGACGCCCGGGGCGCTCAACGTCAGTTCGTCGTCGACGAGTTGAGGGGTGATCAGGGCCAGGCGCGGGTCTCCCCACTGCCAGCGGACGTCGCCCCGCTCGTCGAGGATCGCGTAGGCGCGGTCGTTCAGGAGACCGCTCGGGGTCACCGTCGCCTCGGTGAGCGTGATGCCCGCACACCCCTTGACCGGGTAATACGTGATTCCCGCCAGCTTCGCCGCCGGCCTCGCTGCCGTCATCCCCGGCTCCCCCCCGTACCGTCCCGTCTCGTCCCGTCTCGTCCCCTACGGTCCTCCCCCTCCAAGAATTTTTTGCCAAATCCTGTGAGTCCGAACCGTGTCCCGCCCGTATTCCTCTCTGTCGGCGCCCACCGGGCAGCGACACAGCGGCGGATTCCCCGACCGGGCAGGAGGAACGGTGCAACTTTCGCGAAACGCGATGGGAACTCTCTTCGTGGGCGGCGCGATGGCTCTCACGCTCGGCGCGCTCGCCTACCCATCGATGCTCGGACTGGACACAGTGTCCACGTCCACCGACAGAATCATCGCCAACACCCAGTGGGGGCCGCTGACGGAAGGCGACCGCAACTTCGTCGTGGCGGTGCGCGCGGCCGGCCTCTGGGAGCACCCGGTCGGGCTGATCGGGCTCCAGAAGGGGCAGAGCCAAGAGGTCAAGATCGCGAGCCAGCACCTGGTCGACGGTCACGCGGCACTGGACGAGACCTGCCGCAAGATCGCGCCGATGCTGAACGTCACGATCCCCAACGTGGCGAGTCCGCAGCAGGAAGGGTTCGTCGCCACCCTCAAGGCCGACCAGGGCAAGCAGTTCGACATCGACTTCGCCAACATCCTGCGCCAGACGCACGGCTCGATCTTCAACACCGTGGCGAAGATCCGTTCGACGACGAAGAACACGCTGGTGCGCGCCCTGGCCGACCAGGCCAACGACACCGTGCTGGACCACATCACGGTGATGGAGAACACCGGCCTGGTCGACTTCGACACCACGCTGTTCAACCAGACCACCCCGCCGAAGCTGCCCAAGTCGGACATGACCCCGCCGGTCCCGCCCGCCGGTCAGCCGCTGGTCGTCCTGACCCCGCCGCCGAACGCCACGTCCACCCCGGTGGACCTCAGCAAGGCCATCAACGGTCAGCAGCAGCAGCCGCAGGCTCAGTAGGCGGTCTGTCGCTCAACGCTTCACGACAGCCAGGCCGTCGTGTCCGGGGGGAGGGTTCCTTCGAGGACTCCTCCTCCCGGTTCGTGGTCGTCCACGAGCGTGCTGGTGAGGAGTACTTCTCCCGGTGGCAGCGGTACCGGTGCGCTCGACAGGTTCGTGATGCAGCGCCAGGCGACGTCCGAGCGGGCGAAGTACAGCACGCCCGGGGTGTCCGTCGTCGTCGAGAGCCACGTGAGTTCTTCGCCCGACAGCAGTTTGCGGCGCAGGCGCAGGGCCGTCCGGTAGAGCTCCAGCGTGGAGCCTTCCACGCCGCTCTGCGCCTCGGCCGCGTAACGGGCGAAGGACGGCGGCTGCGGCAGCCATGCGCCGCCCGCGCCGAAGCCGTACGACGGTCCCGTCGTCGTCCAGGGCAGCGGGACCCGGCAGCCGTCCCTGCCCTTGCTCGCGTGGCCCGTCTGTTCCCAGAGCGGGTCCTGGAGGGCGTCCACGGGCAGGTCCGCCACCTCGGGCAGGCCCAGTTCCTCCCCCTGGTAGAGGTACGACGATCCCGGCAGCGCCAGCATCAGCAGCGTCGCCGCCCGCGCCCGGCGCAGGCCGGCCCGCTCGTCCACGCGCGGGGCGGCGCCGTCGGAGAGCAGCCAGGCGTTGTCGTCCGTGCCCGGTGGCAGCATCAGCCGTGAGGAGTGGCGGACGACGTCGTGGTTGGACAGCACCCAGGTGGCGGAGGCTCCGACCGCGCGGGCCGAGGCCAGCGACTCGGTGATGACCTCGCGAAGCTGCTCCGCGTCCCAACCGGCCTGCAGATACTCGAAGTTGAAGGCCTGGTTGAGTTCGTCCGGGCGGGCGTAGAGCGCTCGACGGGCTCCCGGGACCCAGGCCTCGGCCACGGCCGTGCGGGGCGGGGTGTAGGAGTCGAGGATCGTGCGCCAGTCGCGGTAGATCTCGTGGACCTCGTCGCGGTCGTAGAAGGGGTGCGTTCCGGGCGGCAGGTGGGACAGGGCGTCCTCGCCGCTCGACTCTGCGCTGCCCAGGTCGCGCAGGGGCTCGGTGAGGTCTTTGGCGAGGGCGTGGGCGACGTCGATGCGGAAACCGTCGACGCCTCGGTCGGACCAGAAGCGGAGGGTGGTGCGGAAGTCCTCGCGGACCTCCTCGTGGGACCAGTCGAGGTCCGGTTGCTCCCGGGTGAAGAGGTGCAGGTACCACTGGCCGTCGGGGATCCGCTGCCATGCGCTGCCGCCGAAGACCGACTGCCAGTCGGTGGGCGGCAGTTCGCCGTCCGGGCCGCGGCCCTCGCGGAAGACGTAGCGGTCGCGGGCCGGGGAGCCGGGGCCGGCCGCCAGCGCCTCCTGGAACCAGGGGTGCAGGTGGGAGGTGTGGTTGGGGACCACGTCGACGATCACCTTCAGGCCGAGCCGGTGGGCCTCGGCGGCCAGCGCGTCGAAGTCGGCCAGGGTGCCCAGACGCGGGTCGACGTCCCGGTAGTCGGCGACGTCGTAGCCGCCGTCGGCCAGTTCGGAGGGGTAGAAGGGCGAGAGCCAGAGTGCGTCCACGCCGAGGGCGGCCAGGTGCGGCAGCCGGTCGGTGACGCCCCTCAGGTCTCCGAGGCCATCGCCGTCCGCGTCGGCGAAGCTGCGCGGATAGACCTGGTAGACGACGGCCTGGCGCCACCAGTCGGAGTGGTGGGAGGAGAAGTCGGTCACGACCGGAAGTCTGTCCAACTTGCCGGGAAAGCGAACGTGCAGGTCATTCGGAGTAGATCATTCCGTACACGGCCGAAGTGCGGTGAAAGTGTGACGGATTCTTGGGCTCTTCGAGGTTTGACGCAGGTTGACAGCGGTCTGACCTGCACACGACGATGTGCTCACACTGTGACGCCCGTTACCAGAGGCACCAGTGTTCCTCCTGAGTTTTCCCCCTGAGTTTTCCTCCTGCCTGCTTCTCCTGCCTGCTTCTCCTGAGTTCTCCTTTCGAGCTCTTCTCCTGATCTGACCAGTCAGCCCTGGCGGCCGCCGAGTAGGCGAGTCGTCAAGAATGGGATTCGCATGTCCATAGCGAGACGTGTCACCGTGCGCCGCCTGCTGGGGACGGGCGCCGCTTCGCTCACCCTGTGCGCCGCCTCCGTCGCCGCCGCGTCCGGCGCCTTCGCCGGTACCGGGACGCCCGGCGGCGACGGCTGGAAGTCCGGCGGCCAGTACCAGCCGGGCACCGGCGCCGGCACCGAGACGGGGACCGACCGCTGCCAGTTCTCGCTCGACGGCAAGAACTTCTTCGACTCCGTGCGGGTCGACGACCAGAACCTCAAGCCGAGCCAGGACGGCAAGATCCACATCACCGTCCGGGCCGCCGCCAACGCCGGCACCTGCACCGCCTCCCTCGCCTCCTACCTCGCCCACGGCGCGACCTTCCGCACCTCCGGCGAGCAGGTCTTCGTCGACTTCGACACCGTGACGGTCAAGCCCGGCCAGACCGACACCCTCGACATCGCCGTGCCCGACGCGGGCTGCTACGCGCAGATCGACCTCTACCGGGGCGCGGTCAAGTTCGACGGCGAGCTCGACGCCAAGGACGGCTTCGTCCACGGCGAGCTGCCCAAGGGGCCGGACCGTCCGGTCATCAAGGACAAGCTGATCGCGGCCTGGAACGGCGGCACGAAGGACTGCACGGTCAACGAGGAGCCGCCGCCGGCCAACCCGCCGGCCAAGCCGCCGACCGCTCCGTCCACGCCGCAGACGCCGTCGACTCCGGCCACGAACACGCCGTCCGGCACTCCCTCCGGCTCGCCGTCCGGCACCCCGCCGCAGGGCACGACGACGTCCCCGTCCCCCTCCGGCTCGACGAGCCCGTCGCCGTCGGCCTCCGAGTCGACGACCGCCCCGGCCCCGACGCCCAACAGCGGTGGCGGCGACCTCGCGGAGACCGGCGCCAACAGCGACACCCCGCTGATCGCGGGCGGCGCCGCGGCGCTGCTGGCGGGCGGCGCGGCCATCGTCGTCGCGACCCGCCGCCGCAAGGCGACCCGCGCCTGACACCTGCTCCCCCCTCGATCGCCCCGGCACGCTCATCGTGCCGGGGCGATCGCGTGTGCGGATCGCGTGTGCGGACGGCGGCCCGAAAACCGGTGGAGCGGCGTCGCCGTGCGCCGCTACCGTGCTGCCCGACCGAGTCGCCTGGGCAAGGACGTGCCGTTGTACACCGTGTGAGACCCCCCGAGTGCTGATCTGTCGCGCGTCGCGCAGTTGCGCCGCGCTGCTTTTTGCTGCGGACTTCTCACTGAAACCGGTGTACTTCTGTGCTCGAAAACTGGGTGGTCATGCCCACCTGCCTGCCGCTCGTGCTGCGCCGTTGCCCTACGTGCGCGTCCGAGCGCTTCCGGGCGAACGGCAAATTCCGCGTCAACGCCCACCACAAACTCCTCGACGCCTGGCTCCTGATGCTCTGCACCGGGTGCGGGGAAACGGCGAAGCTCACGGTCCTGGAGCGGCTGCGGGTGCGCTCCGTACGGCCTGAGCTGCTGGACCGGTTGCACGCCAACGACCTCGGCCTGGCGGCCGAGTTGCTCCAGGATCCGGTCGTACGGCGCCGCAACCGCATCGCCCTCGACTGGGACGAGGCCTGGCGCCTGGACACCGGCGAACCGGACCGGGAAGTCAGAGACGTGATCGATGTATCGGTCCGCTTCGCGGCCCGGATCCCGGTCCGGCCGGTGCGGCTGATCGCCGAAGGCTGCGGTCTTCCACGGGCCGAGGTGGAGCGCCTGATCACTCAGGGCAGTCTCGTCTCCGCGGTCCGGCTGACCGGCAAGCTCTCGGACGACTTCACCTTCACCCTGAAGCGCTGAGCCCTCCTGGCGACGCTGGAGTGCCTCTACGGGCCTTCCAGCGTCGTCAGCCACAGCTTGACGTAGCGCTCCACGTCGACGTCCAACGCCACGTCCACCAGGGCCTGTTCGCGGATGCCGTCGTGGGTCTCGGACTCGCCGTGGCGGGGGCGGCGGTCGACGATCGTCTGGCCGCGGGACGGGCCGGCGGCGAGGGAGACCTCGACCGGGAGGCGTTCGGTGGTCAGGCCCGCCGGGTCGGCCACCGCGCAGACCGCGCCCGCGTCGCCGAGACCGCCGGTGGGGGCCGGGTCGCCGGAGGCGGCCGGGTCACGGTGGGCGAGCAGTTCGCCGGCGAGGCGCAGCCGGGGCTGCGAACTCGCCCGCAGCCGGGCCACGTCCGCCGCCGGGACCAGGACGCGGTTGAACACGTCCAGGCCGTACATCGTGATCGGCACGCCCGCGGTGAGCAGGACCGCCGCCGCCTCCGGGTCGTGCCAGACGTTGAACTCCGCGACCGGGGTGGCGTTCCCGGTCGTCACCGCGCCGCCCATGAACACGATCCGCTCGATGTTGCGGGTCACCTCCGGGTGGGTGCGCAGCAGGAGGGCGATGTTCGTCAGCGGGGCGGTGGGGATCAGGGTGACCGGGCGCGGGGAGGCCAGGATCTCGCGGCGCAGCAGGGTGACGGCGTCGACGTCGACCGGGCGGCGGGTCGGGGCGGGCAGGCCCAGGTCGCCCATGCCGTCCTGTCCGTGCACCGACGCCGAACGGGCGGGCTCGATCAGCGGGCGTTCGGCGCCCCGGGCGACCGGGATGTCCCCGGCGCCCGCGTGCTCCAGCACGGTCAGCGTGTTGCGGACGACCCCGTCCACGTCCGTGTTCCCGGCGACGCAGGTCACCGCCCGCAGGTCCAGGCCGGGATGGCGTACGGCGAACAGCAGGGCGAGGGCGTCGTCGACGCCGGTGTCGCAGTCGATGATCACGGGGATGGGCAGTTCACCGCTCTGCTCGGTCACTTAAGGACTCCTTCCGAACACCGACCCGGTCATCCCCGACCCTATGCGGCCACAACCACCCCCACAGCCCCACCGACCGACTCCCCCGGCCCGATCCGCCTGACGGGTCCCGCGGCCCGATCCCGCAGGCGGGTCCGGCGGCCTGAGTCCGCAGCCCGTCCTGCAACCCGGTCCCACGGCCTGATCCCGCAGGCCGACCCCACGGCCTGATCCCACGGCCTGATCCCACAGCCCGGCCTGCAGGCCGACCCCACAGCCCGGTCCCCCGCCCCGCGCCGCCCCCGCCTCGCCGAGACGGCGGCCGCCCCGCGGCCCGACGGCCGCCCGCCGGACTGTGCGCCCCACTTCCCAACCCCTGCCGGTCGCAGCCGGACCGGCTGCGACCGGCACCGCGTGCCGACCCGGCGACGCACCTCGGCGGCCTGGCACCGCCTCGCCGCGGCCCGGAGCCCGGCCGGTGGGCCGACAGGCCGGTGGCCGGGCGGCCGGGCCGGGGGGCCGGGGGCCGGGCGGCCGGGCCGGGGGGCCGGGGGCCGGTGGGCCGGTGGCCGGGCGGCCGGGCCGGGGGGCCGGGGGCCGGGGGGCCGGGGGCCGGTGGCCGGGCGGCCGGGCCGGGGGGCCGGGGGCCGGGGGCCGGTGGGCCGGGGGCCGGGGGCCGGTGGGCCGGGGGCCCACTCGCTCGCAGCAATGCAGTTAACCCGTACGGACCGCCTCGCTGGTCGGGGCGCAGCTGTGGTGTTGCCGTGGGAGGAGGCGGACCGGGACAGCCCGGCACGACCCCGCGCGCACTTCTGGAGGCAACCCCCGATGAGCCGTCGTACCCTCCTGGCCTCCTCCGCCCTGTTCCTCAGCGTCCTCACCGCCCTCACCGGTTGCGCCACCCTCGGGCTGGAGCACCCCCCGGCCGCCGCGCCCGCCAAGCCCACCGTCGTGCGGTCCTCGGCCAAGCCGACCGCGCCGGCCACCGCGCCCGTGCTCACCGAGGCGCAGGCGCAGGCCGCTCTCATCACCGAGACCGACCTCGGCGCGCCCTGGACCCGCACCCACGGCACGGCCACCTGGCGGGACGGGATGCTGAAGGCCACCACCCCCACCGCCGACTGCCAGAAGCTCCTCGACGACCTCTACGCCGACGAACTGCTCGGCGGCCCCGCCCGCGTGGTCGTCGCACTCGACGACGCCGACGCCGGCGCCCAGCTCCGCTACCAGCTCACCGGCAACCGCCCGGCGGACGTCGACCGCAAGCTGGCCTGGCTGAAGACGATGCCCCAGAAGTGCGCCCGGTTCACGGCGAAGGCGACCGGCGACACCGTGCTGGACGTGCAGGTCTCCGAGCTGCCGCTGCCGGAGGTGGGCGACGTCCGCCAGGGCCTGCGGGTGAGCCTGACCGTCTGGGCGACCGCCGAGGAGAACGGCGGCGACCCGACGGTCCTCACCCTCGACGTCGCCGCCGTCCGCACCGGCGAGGACGCCTTCGCCCTCACCAACGGCGGCCTCGCCGACCCGCCGAACGCGGCGACCCAGGCCGCCGTGCAACTCGGCGTACGGCGGCTCGCGGACGTCCGCAAGCAGGGGCGCGTGCAGGTGTGAACCCGGGAAGCGGCGTCCGCTACGGCTTTTCGTAGGGGTCCGCCGGCTGCTTCACCCGGGTGACCGTCGTCGCGGTCAGCAGCGGCGGCCAGGCCGCGTCGGAGCCGAGCTCGCCCTTCGGCAGCCAGGTTCCGGTGACGGCGACCCAGGTGTCGGCGGGCAGGACGGCGTCGTCCGCGCCCCGGATCTCGACCTTGCCGGTGGTCGCGTCGGCGGCGCAGCAGGTGACGGTCAGACGGGTGACGTACCAGGCGCCGTCGTCGCCGTGGGTGACGAAGCCGGTCAGCCGGACGGTACGGCCCGTCAGCGAGCGTCCGCTGTCGTAGATCGCGCGGGAGCTGAACTCGCCGACGGTGAGCGTCAGCGGGTTCCCGGCCGGGAGCGCCGGGAAGGTGCCGACGCCCTGCGCGGCCCGCTGGGCGGCTTCGCGGCCGGCGCTGTAGGAGCCGAGGGCGGGGGGCGGGAAGAGGAGGAGGGCGAGGGCGGGGAGGGTGAGCAGCCAGGCCACCCGGGGTCCGGCCGGGCCGTGCGAGTGCCCCTCGTGGCCTGCGTCCTCCTCACTGTGGTCCTCGTGGTCCTCGTGGTCCTCGTCCGGTGTGCGGTGGCGCAGGACCGCCGTCACCAGGCCCAGCAGGACCAGCGCGACCCCGGACAGGATCAGGTACGGCCGTAGGCCCGCCTGCACGTACCGCAGGTACAGCTCGCTGCCGAGGGTGATCCGCAGGACCGCGCCGCCGGTGAGGAGGAGCAGTGCCGCCGGTCCGTACCGCCTCACAGCAGCCACCACCCCACGAGGACGCTGGCGGTCAGGGCGACCACCCAGGTCGCCGACGCGAACCGCACGGCGAAGGACCGGCCGAAGGTGCCCGCCTGGAGGGCGATGAGCTTCAGGTCGACCATCGGGCCCACCACCATGAACGCCAGCCGCGCGGTGGGCGGGAAGGCGCTGAGGGAGGCGGCGACGAAGGCGTCGGCCTCGCTGCACACGCACAGCACGACGGCCAGCAGCGCCAGCAGCGGCACCGCGAGCCACGGGGACCCGGTGAAGACGTCGAGGACCGAGCGCGGGACGGCGATGTTGAAGGTCGCCGCGGCCGCCGCGCCCAGCACGAGGAAGCCTCCGGCGTGCAGGAAGTCGTGCTGAAGACCGGTGAGGAAGGCGCGGGGGCCCGTGGATTGAATTTCCGCTCCGGCGGCCGTCCGCGGCTTCGGCAGCCGCAGCCACTTCTCCTTCCCGAACCGCGCCCACAGCCAGCCCATCACCACGGCCGTGCCGAGCGAGGCGAGCAGCCGGGCCAGGACCATCTTGGGCTGCCCGGGGAACGCGATCGAGGTCGCGACGAGCACGACCGGGTTGATCGCGGGCGCCGAGAGCAGAAAGGCGAGGGCGGCCGCCGGGGCGACCCCGCGCCGCATCAGGCTCCCGGCCACCGGCACGGAGGCGCACTCGCAGCCGGGCAGCACCACCCCCGCGATCCCCGCGACCGGCACGGCGAGCGCGGGGTTGCGCGGCAGGAGCCGACGGAACACCCGCTCCGGGACGAACGCGCCGATCGCCGCCGACACGACCGTCCCGAGGAGCAGGAACGGCACGCCCTGGACGGCGATCGCGGTGAAGACCGTCCACCAGGCCGCCACCGGCGGGGTGTAGAGGTCGAGCGCGAGCAGCGGTCCGAGGACGGACACGACGGTGGCGATGGCGAGCAGCGCGGCGCCGCCCAGCACGGCGTACACGAACGCGCGCACGGCGAGCCGCAGGCCGTCGGCGACAGTCCGTTGGTTGTACACCCGCGGCACGCTAGCGACGACGGCTGTGCGTCACGTCAGACTTTCCGGAGAGCTTGCTGTGCGGGCGTCTGTGTGCGACCTAGGGCCTCACTACATCCACTTGAACAAGTTACTGCTGACGTAGATGCCGTCCGCCATGTACATGTGCTCGCAATAGGCGCCTTGCCCCGAAGCGATGATGAACCTCATAGCCACATCGCATTTGTCAATGCTGGGGTAGTTTTTCACAAGCTGCCAGCTTGCCGCCGCCGAGGCGTCGGCGGACGCCTGCGGGGTGGCGGCAGCGACGAACCCGAGGACCGCGACGGCCGTAAGGCCGGCGGAAGCGATCTTTCGCTTGAGCTTCATTGAACTGATCCTTAACGAAATGCGGAAATAGAGGAGTTGCACCTGGCAACACCCTCATCGTGGGTATCGGCATGGAGACACCGGACGCCCAACTGCCGTAACAGCCACGGTGCATGACGTGGATCACGCTGGAGGGTCGGCTACAGCGGGGGTTGGGCCGGGGCCGGGCCCAGGGTGGTCGTGCCGGGGGCCGTGCGGTGGCCGAGGCCGGTGCGGTAGGCGTCCAGGGCGGCCTCGACGCGGCCGGTGCGGCGCAGCAGGTCGCCCAGCAGGCGGCACAGGTCGGCGAGGTCGCCCGCCGCGCCCGCGCGCTCCAGGACGCTGAGGGCGCGCACATAGTGCTCCTCGGCGGCCTCCGTGTCGCGGGCGTCCTCGGCGATGATGCCGAGCAGCCGGTGCGCGCCCGCGGAGTGCACCGCGCCGCGCTCGGGGGAGAGGTCCCCGAGGACGTCGTTCAGCAGGGCGGCGGCCTCGTCGGACTTGCCCCTGCGGTGCAGTACGTCGGCCAGTTCGACGGCGACCTGGCTGCTGTAGAGCGCGGCGCGCTGGGCCGAGAGCATGGTCTGCGCCTGCTTCAACTCGTCCTCGGCGCGCTCCAGTTCGCCGTTCTGCGCGTAGACGTAGCCGCGCATCCAGTGGCAGTTGGCGAGTTCGGTGCGCAGCTGGAGCTGGCGGTACAGCTCGGCGGCCTTGGCCAGCGAGGCGTCGGCCTCGGCCAGGCGGCCCTCGGCGAGGAGAGTACGGGCGACGGAGCGGTGCATCCGGGCGACGAGCGCGGGGTCGCCGACCTGGGGCGCGAGGGCGAGGGCGAACTCGGCGGCCTGTGCGGCGCGGGCCGCCGCGCCCATGTCCATGTACGGGCCGATGACGGAGGCGTACAGCAGCAGCAGCGCGTCCGGGTCGTGCAGTCCGCCCCGGTTGAGCTCGTCGAGCGTGGACTCCAACAGGTAGACGGCGTATCGGAGTTCACCCGCGAGGTAGTGGGAGACGGCGCGTCCGCGCAGGGCGGGGACGCGGGCGGTGAGCGGGGCGTCGGCGAGACGGTTCTCGGCGCGCTCGAAGCAGCTTCGGGCCGCCTCCAGGTCGCCCGTTTCGAGCCCGCACTCGCCGAGGCCGAGCAGTGCGGTGGCCTGTTCCTCGGCCAGGCCGTGCTGCTCCGCCTCCGCGAGCAGCTCGGTGTACTGCCGGGTGGCCTCCTCGGCGTCGCCGGTGGCCAGCGCCCGCTGGGCCTCGGTGAGCCGCAGCCGCAGGTCGGTGACGAGCCGGGCGGGCCGGCCGGTCGCCAGCTCCTCGAAGTCGACGCCGAGCCGTTCGGCGATGTGCTTGAGCGCCTCGTCGGAGGGCCGCACGCGGCCCGCCTCCAGGGTGGACACATAGGCAGGGGTGTAGGTCGGCTCGGCCAACTGCCGCTGCGTCAGGCCTCGTTCGACGCGCAGCCGCTGCACCCGGCGGCCGACGACCTCCGGTTCGTCCCGCTCTCCCACGTTCGACTCCCCCAACTCCCCCTGTGCCTCTTGCCGTTGGACTATCTCAGCCCCTAGGTTAAACAGCGAGTTAAGCACGCTTAATGGCTTGCTGACGTGAGTATCGCAGTCGCCGACGTTGCGAGGTAGCCGTGCCCGGACGCACAGCCGCACGCCCTTCCGCGCCCTACGTCAGGGCCGTCGCCGCAGCGCTCCTGGCTGTCACGGCCCTGATCACCGCGGCCAACGCGGGCCCGGCCAGAGCCACGGCCACCGACGACCCCACCCCGGCCTCACATCAGCCGGCGGAGCGCCGCTAGGCGCTCCGCTGGAGGTGCCGCGATGTGCCGTCGTTTTGCCGCAGCGCCGTCGTGGCTGGTCGCGCCCGCGCGGCGGAGCCGCAAATGTGAGCGCCCCGCGCCCCTTCAGGGCGCAGCCGACCTCGCCCGACCCGCTCAGGGCGCCGGGGCGCTCCACCGGAAGTGCCGCGAGGTGCCGTCGTTCCGCTGCCGCGCCGTCGTGGCTGGTCGCGCCCGCGCGGCGGAGCCGCAAATGTGAGCGCCCCGCGCCCCTTCAGGGCGCTCTCAGGTCGCGCTCAGCTGTCGTAGTTGCTGGTGGACGTGGTCCAGGGCGCCCTCGCGCCGGCCGGGCACTCTGGCCCGCAGCTCGGCGAGCGCCGGGCCGAGCTCGCGGGCTCGGGCCGCGCTGTCGATCCGCCCCCACTGGTGGTGCGCCCGGTCCACGGCCGCCTCCACGGCGGGCGCGTCGAACGGCTGCCCCACCTCCAGCCGGACGACGGCGACGGCCATCCACGTCCGGCAGCTCCGCTCGGCGTCCCCGGCGAACATCGCCAGATCCGCCCGGACCTCGGCCCAGTGCAGGGCCTCCTCGGACCCCCGCCCATGGGCGACCACGGCGGCCTGCTCCCAGCGCGCGGCGAGGGAATCGGCATCGGCGTGCCGCCCGGCCTGCACGGCGCCGGAGATGGCGGTATGCGGATCGGCGACCTGGTCCTTCAGCCGGTCTGGGGCCGACGGCACGGACAGCACCAGGTCCGCCGTCTCGCCCTCCCCCGCGAGTCGAGCGAGCGCGGCGTGATGCAACCGCGAGATCTCCGGCCGCTCCCCGCTGCGCAGTATCGTCGCGACCGCCTTCATGTAGGACGGCGCCGCGATCCCCCGCCGCCCCGCAGGGGGAGGCGCGACCCGCCCGTACACGGCGGCCCCGGGCCCGCAGTCCAGCGCGTTCGCGCCCAGCCACTCCCAGGCCTCGGGGTCCGCGTGCAGATCGAGCACGATCGTCGTGGACCCGGCCGCCCGCAGCCGCAGCTCCTCCCGGAACCAGTGCCACGGCAGCGCCGTGTACCGCACGGTCGACGGCGTCGTGCGCGCCAGCGCGAGATGCGGCAGCCGCTGGCGGCGGTCGAGGTGCAGCTGTCCGGCGACGAACAGGGTCAGCGGTCCGGGCGCCGCCGCCGCGGCCCGCAGCCGCGTCAGCACGGCCTGCGGCTCCAGCGGATCGGCGAGCTCGACGACGTTCGCGGTGTCGGCGCCGGCCAGCACGGAGGGCGACACGGCCGCCAGCACGGGGAGCACCGAGGCCGCGTCCACCAGACGCCCCTTGCCCATGGGCGAGGCCGCGAGCACCAGCACGGTTCCGGTCATGGTCCCCTCCCCTGTCGATCACGTACGTCAGCACGGTAACCGCTGCTGCTGCAAAGGGAGGTCTCAGGCCTGCAGCCGCCGGACGGCGAAAACGGTCGTGTCGTCGTCGAGACGCCCCCCGCAGTGCCGCAGCGTGCCGTCCCGCACGAAGACGACCAGGCGGCCCGGTTCGGCGTCGCGCGGATCGCGGGCGACGGCCGCCGCGACCTCCTCGGCCAGCGGATAGAACTCCCCGGCGCGGTCCCGTGCCTCGGTCACCCCGTCGGTGACGAGCAGCAGCGTCTCACCGGGGGCGACGGCCACCCGCAGGACCGGCGGCAGCGGCCGCGGCCCGTCCTGCGGCTCGACGAGCTCGCCGAGCCCGAGCGGCAGCCGGTCGCCGTTCGGCAGCACCCGTACCGCGCCGGCCGCCCCGCCGACCGCGAGCACCGGCTCATGCCCGAACCCGACGATCTCGACGGTCTCCACGTCCGCCCCCACCTCGCCCTCCTCCCGGACCGGGAAGCCGATGAGCACGGCGGTCGCGAAGCGGTCGCCGTCCGCCCGGCCGAGGGCCACCGTGTGCTGACGATGCCGTCGCATCCGGGTCTCCAGCCGCGCGGCGACTACGCCCAGGTCCGCCTCGTGGTACGCGGCCTCGCGGAACGTGCCCAGCAGCGCCGCCGCCGTCTCCACCGCGCCCAGCCCCTTGCCCTGCACATCGCCGAGCAGGACGCGGGTGCCGTGCGGGCCGGGCTGGATGTCGTAGAAGTCGCCGCCCATCCGCGCGTCGGCGTCGGCCGCGAGGTAGGCCGCCGCGTGGTCGAGGCCGCCCCAGCCCGGCGGCAGCGGGCGCAACACCGTACGGCGGGTCGTCTCGGCGACGTCCATCATGTGCAGCATCCGCCGCTCGGCGCGCACCCGGACCGCCGCGGCCAGCACCGACAGCAGCCCGCCGACCAGCACCAGGACGAAATCGGCGGGGCCCTCCCGGTACTCGGAGGGCCAGGTGGCGTCGCTGGTCGTGTAGGCGAGCAGGGCGAGCCCCGCGAACAGCGCCGTCGTCCAGACCCCGCACAGCGCGGAGGCGATGGCGGCGACGAACACACACCACGAGACGATCCGGAACTCACCGGTGGTGTTGAAGTCGGCGTAGGTGATGACGACGAGCACGAGCAGCGGCACCAGCCACGTGATGCTGCGGCCCTTGATCTGGAGCAACTGGTGACGTTGCAGGACGTCCCGGCGCCGGACCCGCGGACGACGACGGTCCATGGGACGAGCGAAACACGCCCCGCGACCGCCCGCATCCGGGAACCCCGCCCCGGGCTAGCTCGTCGCCCGACTTGCCAGCGCACCGCCCCAGGTGTGCCCTGGAGGGAAGGCGGGACGAGGAGAGGAGTGCTCCCATGGCTCATGCGGCGCCCACGCCGGCAGTGCCGGCCGTGCGGAACCCGTTCGCCCGACCACGCACACCCGACGTGTTCAGCGAACGGTTCCATCAGAACGCCCAGCGGTCGACGGCCGTGGTACTGGGGCTGGTCTACGGCTACTGGGTCGCGGCCAACAACCGCTCCGGCGGCCCGATCACCGGCTGGAACCTCCTGCTCGGCTTCGTGAGCGCGTTCGTGTTCGCGGCCCTGTACCTGGTCATCCACTCCCTGGCCCCCCACATGCGGCGCGAACTGCACGCCTTGCTGTGGACGGCCTTCACCGGCTGCGCCTTCGGCTTCCTGTACGCCCAGACCGGGGCGTCCGTCCTGCGGGCCACGGGCATGTCGCTGGCGGTCTCGGCGATCACCCTGGTCACGCTCTTCTACCGCTACTACACGCGCGAGGACGGAGAGGGACACCGCGTCCGCTGACCACTCCTCACACGGGCCCCGGCGTTGTACGCCGGGGCCCGTGCATTCCCTCATCCCTCCACTCACCGGCCGGCCGGGATCCGCTCCCAGCCGTCCGACGAGGTCTCTCCCCCAGAACCAGGAAACACCCGTTCGGCCGAACCCTCCACCGGAACATGTCACGGCGCGCCACCCGTACGGCCGCGACGGGCTCGCGCTCCGCGCCCCGACCCCGTTGCCTTGAGGCGTGTCCCGAAGCCTGCGGACCGCTCTCTCGGCCGCCCTCATCGCGCTGTCCTGCCTGTTCGTGCCGTTCGGCGCGCTCGCAGCCTGGGCGGCCTACGGCCTCACCGACACCCGCGGCTATGTGACGACGATGGCCCCGCTCGCCTCCGACCCGGCCGTGCGGGACGTCGTCGTGGACACGGTGGGTGACGGGGTGGCCCGCGAGTCCGGGCTGAACCCGGTGTTCCTGCGGGAGGCGGTCCGCTCGTTCACCGCGACCCGCGCCTACCGCAGCGCGTGGGACGCGGGCAACGAGGCGGCGCACACGGCGGTGATGCACGCCCTCCGCGACGACGGCCACGAGGGCCGCGGCGGACGCGGCGGGCGCGAGGGGCGCGCCGAGGAGCCGGTCACCGTCGACCTGGCGACCGTCACCGCCCCGCTCAAACACCAACTGACGGTCGATCACGTGCCGTTCGCCGACCGCATCACCGTCGAGCACACGCGCGTGGCGCTGCTCCCCTCCGAGGACCTGGCCGCACTCCGGAAGGGCTATCGCGTGCTGGACGTGGCCGGTTTCTGGCTTCCCCTGGCGGCCGTCGTGTTCGCGGTGGCCGGGATCGCGGTCGCGGCCTGCCGGCGCCGGGCGATCACCGCGACCGCCCTCGGGACGGCCCTGGGCGGCGCGTTCCTGGGCCTCGCGGTCGCCGTCGGCCGCCGGTTGACCCTCGCCGACCTCCCCGACCCGGCCCACCGCCCGGCCGCGGGCGCGGTCTACGACGCCCTCACCGCCACCCTGCGCACGGCCTCCTGGCTGCTGCTCGCGGTGGGCCTGACGGTGGCGGCGGCGACCTGGCTCAGCCGGCCCGGTTCCCCGCCGGCCCGGCTGCTGCGACGGCGGCGAGGGTCCGCAGCGCCCGCGCAAGCTCCGGGGGCGGAGCCGACGCAAGTCCGAGCCTGACCGCGTCCGGCGTGCGATGCGGGTCGACGGCGAAGGCGGTGCCCGGGGTGACGGCGATGCCGTGCGCGGCGGCAGCGGCCGTGAAGGTGTCCGCCCGCCACGGCGCGGGCAGCTCCCACCAGGCGAAATAGGCGCGCGGATCCGTGCGGACGGTGAACCCCGCGGGGTGCCCGACGAGGTGCTCGGCGAGGATCGCCTGCCGCCGGGCGACGTCCGCCCGCTTCTCCTCGACGAGCCGGCGCACCACCCCGTCGCCCGTCCACCGCACGGCCGCCTCCACCGCGAACCGCCCCGCGCTCCAGCCACCGGACCGCACCGCGGCCCCCACCGCCTCCGTCCGCTGCTCGGGCACGACGAGCAGCCCGACGGTCAGCCCGGGCGCGACCCGCTTGGACAGCCCGTCGACGACATGGGTGAGCCCGGGGGCGTGCACGGCGAGCGGCACGGCGTCCGGGTGGAGGAACGACCAGATGCGGTCCTCGACGACGGGCAGCCCCGACGCGACGACCAGCCGCCCGAGTTCGTGCCGCCGCCGCTCGCTCATGGTCGCGGCCGTCGGGTTGTGCAGGGTGGGCTGGAGGTAGAGGGCGGAGAGGGGCGCGGCGCGGTGGAGGGCGGCGAGGGCGTCCGGTCGCACGCCCTCCGCGTCGCCGGGCAGCGGCACGAGCACCAGCCCCAGCCGCCCGGCGATCTCCTTGACCAGCGGATACGTCAGTTCCTCCACGCCGACCCGGCCGCCCGGCCGGACCAGGGAGGCGAGGGCCGCGGCGATGGCCTGACGGGCGTTGCCGGTGAAGAGGAGCCGGGCGGGGTCCGGCCGCCAGCCGGGGAGGGCGAGGAGTTCGGCGGCGGCCTCGCGGGCGGCCACGGTCCCGTCGGCGGCGCCCGGTCGCATCGCCTCGGTCAGCGCGTCGGCCCGCAGCAGCGGCGCAAGGGAGGGCGCGAGCAGCTCGGACTGGCCCGGCACGGCCGGGTAGTTGAGCTCCAGGTTGACGGGCGTGGCGGTGGCCGACTCGATGAGCGCGCGCCCCTGCGGCACGCCCGGCGCGGCCCGCACGAAGGTGCCCCGGCCGACCTCCCCCACCACCAGCCCGCGCCGCACGAGTTCGCCGTAGACGCGTCCGGCCGTGGAGGGCGCGATGCGGTGCCGGCGCGCGAACCAGCGCTGCGGGGGGAGCCGTTGGCCGGGGCGGAGCCGACCGGCCGTGATGTCGTCGGCGATGCGGTCGGCGATGGACCGGAAGTCAGACCGGAAGTCACCCACCTCCCCGCCCTCCTCTCTCCGATGATTCTCTGAATCTTTGACTCTCTGGGATTGCACCGAGGGCAAAGATCTTATTGCACCGAGGATTTGGGCCGCCCTAGTGTCGATCGCATGGCGCTTCCGCTACCACTTCCGCTTCCCCTGGTCCTCGTCCACGGCCACCCCTTCGACCACACGATGTGGAACCCGCAGATCGAGGCGTTCTCGCCGACCCGCCGGGTGATCGCCCCGGACCTGCGCGGCTACGGCGCCTCCCCGGCGGCGGTCCCCGGCATCACGCTGCTCTCCGACTTCGCGCAGGACATCGCGTCGCTGCTGGACGAGCTGGAGGTGGAGACCTTCGTGCTGGCCGGTCTGTCGATGGGCGGCCAGATCGCCATGGAGTGCTGTGCGCGGCTCGGCGACCGCGTCCGGGGCCTGGTCCTCGCCGACACCTTCGCCGAGCCGGAGACCCCCGAGGGCCGCCTCGCCCGCAACGCCATGGCCGACCGGCTGCTGGCGGAGGGCATGACCGGCTACGCCGACGAGGTCCTGGAGAAGATGGTCGCCCCGTACGCCGACCCGGCCGTCAAGGCGCATGTGCACCGCATGATGACGGCCGCCTCCCCCGAGGGCGCGGCGGCCGCCCTGCGCGGCCGGGCCGAACGCCCCGACTACCGGCCCCTGTTGACCCGGATCACGGTCCCCGCGCTGGTCGTGGTCGGCGAGGACGACGAGTACACCCCGGTGTCGGACGCGGCGGCGATGCACGCGGCGCTCCCCGACTCCACGCTCCATGTCGTCGCCCGCGCGGCCCACCTGCCGAACCTGGAGCGGGCGGCGGAGTTCAACAAGGTGCTGGCGGACTTCCTGGCGAAGGTCGAAGCGAACATCGAGGCGAACGTCGAGGCGTAGGTAGCCTGGCCGGGATGCGTTCGACACGCGTGCGGCTGCTGGGCGCCTGGTGCGCGGGGCTGCTGCTGGCCGGGGTGAGTGTGGTCGTCGGGTGTCGGGTCGCCGACGCCGACGGCGTCACGCCCGTGCCGCAGCTGCTGGCCTTCCTGCCGTGGCTGATCGTGCCCACCGGGGCCGGGATCCTCGTCACGCTGCTCGCCCGCTGGTGGACCGGGCTGGTGTGGGGGGCCGTCGTGCTCGGGCTGCTCGCCTGGTTCGTGGAGCCGTACGGGACCGGCGACGAACCCGGGGGACCGGCGCTGGCCCGGCTGCGGGTGCTGACGTCGAACGTCGAGTTCGGGTGGGCGACCGACGCCCTGATCCCGGTGGTCCGGCGCGAGCGGCCGGACCTGGTGTTCGTGCAGGAGTGCGAGTACACCTGCCAGGCGGCCGTCCGGACCCGGCTCGGCGGCGCGTACCCCTACCGGCAGGCCGTGCCCGGGGAGAGCTCCGTCGGCTCGGTCGTCCTCAGCCGGTTCCCGCTGACGGCGGCGCGGGCCGTGCCCGGCGAGATGGGGATGCCGGGGGCGGTCGCCGACGTCGACGGACGGACCGTACGGCTCCAGCTCGCGCATCCCAAGCCGCCGCTGCCCGGCCAGGTGCCCGTGTGGCAGCGGGAGCTGGGGCGGCTGCGCGACTTCGCCGCCGCCCACCGGGACGGTCCGCTGATCCTCGCCGGGGACTTCAACGCCTCCCAGGACCACGCCGTCTTCCGCCGCATCCTGGACACCGGGCTGCGCGACGCGGCCCGGCTCGCCGGCGCGGACCGCGAGCCCAGCTGGCCGAGCCGCACCACGCCCGCGTTCGGCGCGCAGATCGACCACGTCCTCGTCTCGAAGCAGTTCGCGGCGAGCGACGCCCGCTTCCTCCACCTCGACGGCACCGACCACCGAGCGCTGCTCGTGACCCTCACCCTGCACGAGGCCTGACGGCCCGGACGACGGCGAGAGCCCTGAGCAGGTCGGGCGAAGTCGGCTGCGGTTCGGTAGCGCCCTGAAGGGGCGCGGGGAACTGCGCGACCGGCCACGATGGCGCCGCAGCGGAACGACGGCGCATCGCGGCAGATCGCGGCACTTCCGGCGGAGCGCTCAGCGACCGATGTCGTCGCCGTCCTTGCGCCAGACGGCCACGACGGCCGGGCGGACGTACTTGCCGGCGCCGTCCGGCCAGGCGCTGGCCGGCTTGTCGACGGTCGCGCCGTCGATCTCGCCCGGGTGCTGCACGGCGACGAGGACCCGGCGGTCCTGGATCAGCGGACCGCAGGTCTCCGCGCCCTTGGGCACGGTCAGGAACTGCTTGAGCTCACCGCGCCGCGGACCCGTGGTGGCCACGCCGAAGAGCCCGTCGTGCGAGCCGAGCTGGGCGCCGTCGGTGGATATCCACAGGTTGCCGTACGGGTCGAAGGCCACGTTGTCCGGGCAGGAGATCGGGCTGACGTCGTCCTTCGGGAAGCCCGCGAAGTAGGTCGCCGGGTCGTCGGGATCACCGGCGACCAGGAACAGCGACCAGGCGAAGGCGAGGCTCTCCGGGCGGTTGCGGGCCTCGGTCAGCTCCAGGATGTGCCCGTGCTTGTTGGCGTTGCGCGGGTTGGCCTCGTCGGCCTTGGCGTTCGCGCCGACGCCGCGGTTGGTGTTGTTGGTCAGCGCGACGTACACCTTGCCGCTGACGGGCGACGGCTCGATGTCCTCGGGCCGGTCCATCTTCGTCGCACCCACCTTGTCGCCGGCCAGCCGCGTGAAGACGAAGACCTCGTCCGCGGTCATGCCCTCGACGTGGCTGACGGCGCCCTTGGCGGTGGCGGTGGCGATCGGGATCCACTCGCCGCTGCCGTCGAACTCGCCGTCGGCGGGCAGCTTGCCGGTGCCGTCGATCTCGATGGCTGGGGAGTCGCCGGTCAGCCTGGCGACGTACAGGGTGCCCTCGTCGAGCAGCGACAGGTTGTGCTCGCGCACGGCCCGGCTCGACCCCTTCTTCATGCGCTTGCTGCCGACGAACTTGTAGAAGTAGTCGAACCGCTCGTCGTCGCCGGAGTAGACGACCGGCCGCCCGTCGGAGGTCATCCGCACGGTAGCGGCCTCGTGCTTGAACCGGCCGAGCGCGGTGTGCTTGCGGGGAGTGGAGGTCGGGTCATACGGATCGAATTCCACGACATACCCGAACCGGTGCACCTCGTTGGGCTCCTGGGCGACGTCGAACCGCTTGTCGAACCTCTCCCACTTGCGCTCGGTGGCTCCGGTCCCGATCCCGTAACGCTTGTCGGTGGCCCGGCTGCTGTTGGCGAAGTACTGGTTGAAGTTCTCCTCGCCGTGCAGCGTGGTGCCCCAGGGGGTGGTGCCGCCGGAGCAGTTGTTGAGCGTGCCGAAGACCTTGCGGCCGGTCGGGTCGACGGAGGTCTTCAGCAGGTCGGACCCGGCGGCGGGCCCGGTCAGCCGGAACTCGGTGGTCGCGGTGACCCGCCGGTTGAGGTGGTGGCGCGGGACGGCGGTCAGCTTCCCGGTCCGACGGTCCTCCTCGACGACGACGGCGGCCAGCCCGTGCGCCGCCCAGGCGACCTCGACCTGCTGCCGGGTCGGGTTGGCGGCGTCGTAGCCGCGGAACATGAGGATCTCGTCGGTGTACTCGTGGTTGGCGACGAGCAGCTGCCGGTCGCACTCGCCCGGGAGCGGCAGCAGCGCCAGGAAGTCGTTGTTGTACCCGAACTGACCGGCCTGCGCGGCGGCGGTCTGGTTCTCCGGGTCGAAGGCGGGAGCGCCGCGCAGAATGGGCTCGCCCCAGCGGATGACGACGTTCTGCGCGTACCCGTCCGGGACGGTGACGGCGTCGAGGGTGTTCGGAGCGACGGAGCTGTAGCGCAGCCCGCGGGCCGCCTTTCCGGCTCCGCCGGGTTTTTTGGTGCCCGGCGCGGCCGCCGCGGCCGGCAGCGCACCGGCGGTCCCGGCGGCGGCCGCGACGGTCACGACGGCGGCGGCGCGCATCACCGTCCGGCGGCCGATGGCCCCGGCGATGACGTCACCGACGTACTCGTTGTCGCTGGTGTTGGGCACCTCGTGGAAACAGGCGTCACCACACCGGAAACGGCAGGTCATGGCGGAGCGACCGCCGGGATGGGACTGGGACGGCGTTCCGATCAACGGCAGAAGCTTGCGCACCTTTAATCTCCCCTTGCATGCCCTTGGTGTGAGCGTGACGGTAGGGGTACGTATGTGCGCAGGCGCTGCCGCAGCGTGAACGAAGGGTGAATCCCAGGCAGCCACAAGGGTGTTGGGCTTGCGCGCAGGGGGCGGGGAGGCGGTATTGACACACCTGGATTCCCCACACTCACCCCTGCCCAAGATCACCACCCAGGGCCGCTAACCTTACGTGTCCGTCCTGGCCAGGGATTTACGGGCATCAACTCATGCGAAGGGTTGCGCATATGGGCATTCTCACTCTCCTGCGGAACGCGTTCGGCAGGTCCCGCAAGGGGCGTCCCGCCGAGGCAGAGGGTGCGGAACAGGTTCCTTCGCAGGAACGAACCGCCGCCCCCGAGGAGCGGGACCACGAAACGCCGGCCCCGAAGCCGGAACCGACGGTCCCGTCCCCGTCCCCCGAACCCACCCCGACCGCCCAGATCCCCGAACCCCGCCCGTCGACCGACGACGAACACGACCTGGTCGCGGCAGCCTTCGACAACGTCTCAGTCCCAAAGCCCACAAGGCCGACCGACGCCGAGACCCCCACCCCCGAGCCGACGAAGAAAGCGACTCCGGCCGCGACTGCACCGCTCCCGGAGGAGGCCGACGCCTCAGAGGCCAAGGTGACGGCTGAGGCCGATGCGAGCCCTGAGGCTGCGACGACGGCCCAAGCCGGGGCGACCGCTGAAGCCGAGGCCGAGGTGACGCCTACGGCGGACGCCGAGGCGAAGGCAGAGCCGACGTCCGAGGAGCCGGCATCGGAGACCCAGGCCGAGGCCGAGGCACCGACGGCGGACGCCGAGGCGGAGCCCGAGCCTGCGGCTGTGGCCGAGGCCGAGGCCGAGTCGACGACCGAGGAGCCTGCGGCGGAAGCCGCGCCGGCCGCCGAGACCGTCGCTGAGGCACCCGCAGAGGCGGCGGCGTCCGAGGAGCCCGCGTCAGAAACGGCGACGGTGGCCGCCGAGACCGAGCCGACGGCGGAGGCCGAGGCACAGCCCGAGCCTGTGGCCGAGGCCGAGGAGCCGACGTCGGCCTCGACGACCGAGGACGCCGAGCCCGAACCGACGGCGGAGGCCACGCCGACCGCCGAGACCGCGGAGCCGACGTCCGAGCCCGAGGCGGCAAAGCCCGCGCCGGAACCGACGGCCGAGACCGCCCCCGACACTGAGCCGGAGGCCGAGACCACCCCCGAGCCCGAGGCTGAGGTCGCCCCGGAGCCGGAGCCGGTCCCGGTTCCCGTCGCCGAGGAACCGTCCGCCGAGCCGGAGGCCGCTCCTGCCGCCGAGGCGGAGCCCGAGGCCGAGGTGTCCCCGGAGCCCGCGCCCGCCGCCGAAGCGAAGCCCGAAGCCGAGGCCGAGCCCGCTGCCGCAGCAAAGCCGGAGGCCACGCCCGCCGCCGAGGCGGAGCCCGAGGCCGAGGTGTCCCCGGAGCCCGCGCCCGCCGCCGAAGCGAAGCCCGAAGCCGAGGCCGAGCCCGCTGCCGCAGCTA